>AP031382.1:3117997-3476996 GCA_040371205.1 Rhodanobacter sp. | reverse complement strand
GCCCACAACCTGCGATGCGACATCGGGTTCGAGGCGGAAAACCTTGATTTGACAATGCGCTGCGCCGAGCTGCATACTTGGCGGCCTTTTTCCCAACTTTCATTCCCTTCGGAGCATCGCCATGAAGCGGACCTTCCAGCCCAGCAAGCTCAAGCGCGCCCGCACCCACGGCTTCCGTGCCCGCATGGCCACCGCCGACGGTCGCAAAGTCATCAACGCCCGCCGCGCCAAGGGCCGCAAGCGCCTGATCCCGTAAGCGGCGCGTTCGCCATGCTTCCTGCCGGACTGCCGCGCGAACTGCGGCTGCGTCTGGCCGGCGACTTCGCAGCGTTGCGCACGAGCAGCGGCCGCCTCGGTGGCCGCTGTTTTCATTTGCGCTATCGGCCGAACGGCCTGCCGCATGCGCGGCTGGGCCTGGCGATATCCAAGCGGGCTTCCAAGCTTGCGGTGGAGCGCAACCGCCTGAAGCGCCTGCTGCGCGAATCCTTCCGCCGCCAGCGCGCGCACTTGCCGCCAGTGGACGTGGTGGTGACGGCGCGCGAACAGGCCGTGAGCCTGTCCGGTGCGGAGCTGCTGGCCGAAGCCGATGCGTTGTGGCGTCGCCTTGCCGCGGTCCGGCTGGAGCCGGACGTTCCGTCCCAACCGGCGGCGGATACCGCCCCGCGCCATTGATGCCGACCGCTGCCGCCGCCACAATCGTGCGTTGACCTTTTCCCTTCCGCTGTGGCCGCGTGCCGCGTGGCGTCGCCCGGATCCGTGAGCCGATGAACCAAACACGCAACTTCCTCTTCTTCGCCCTGCTGGCCGTGGGCTACTTCCTGTTCGTGACCTGGCAGAAGGACTACGCGCCGCCGCCGCCGGCCCCGTCGCCCGCCAGCAGCAGCAGCGCAAGCGCTGCCGGCGTACCCGGCGTGCCGAGCACGTCGAGCGCCGGGACCGCGCCGCATGTCGCGGGCGCTGCCGGCGACAACACGCCGCTGCCGCTGATCACGGTCACCACCGACGTGCTGCGTCTCACCATCGACACCCGCGGCGGCAGCCTCGTGAAGGCGCAATTGCTGGACTACCCGGTGGCGCCGCGCACGAAGAAGGACCCCGACCCCCCGCCGGTCACCTTGTTCGACAACACCGACACGCACTACTTCGTGGCGCAGAGCGGCCTGGTCAGCAGCAGCGATCAGGCGGCCGCCGACCAGCCCAACCATCTCGCCGCGTTCCAGAGCGCGCAGACGGAATACACGCTGGCCGCCGGGCAGAACGAACTCGACGTGCCGCTGACCTGGCAGGATGCCCAGGGCCTCAAGGTCACCAAGACCTACCGCTTCACCCGCGGCAGCTACGTGGTCGCGCTCGACCAGAAGATCAGCAATGGCGGCAGCACGCCATGGCAAGGCAACGCCTACACGCAGTTGTTGCGCAGCGAGCCGCCGCACACCGGCAACTGGCTGACCAACATGTCCAACCCGGAATCGCGCAGCTTCCAGGGCGCGGCGTGGTACACCGGCGAGAAGTTCGAGAAGCTGCCGTTCAAGGATTTCGCCGAGCCCAAGGACATGCTGGACGCGCAGTTCAAGGGCGGCTGGGCCGCGATGCTGCGCCTGTACTTCTTCGCGGCGTGGATTCCGCCGGCCAATGAGACCGCCAGCTACGCCACCACTACGGTGGACCCGGACAGTGCGCATCCGCGTTACCTGATCCGTGCGATCGGGCCCACCCTGAGCGTGGCGCCGGGCCAGAGCACCGACACCACCGCGCGCCTCTACGTGGGCCCCAACCTGCAAGGCAAACTGGACGCGGTGGCGCCGGGCCTGGACCTCACCATCGACTACGGCATGTTCAAGGCCATCGCCGTGCCGATGCACGGCATCCTGTCGTTCTTCCATTCCATCGTGAAGAACTGGGGCCTGGCGATCATCCTGCTGGTGCTGCTGATCAAGGGCGCCACCTGGAAGCTGACGGCAATGCAGTACCGCTCCGGCGCCAAGATGCGCAAGCTGCAGCCGCGCATCCAGGCGCTCAAGGAGCGTTACGGCGACGACAAGGCCAAGCTGCAGCAGGCGCAGATGGAGTTGTACAAGAAGGAGAAAGTCAACCCGATGGCCGGCTGCTTCCCGGTGCTCATCACCCTGCCGGTGTTCTACGCCCTGCTGTACGTGCTGGAGTACTCGCTGGAGCTGCGCCAGGCGTCGTTCCTGTGGATCCACGACCTCAGCGCGCACGACCCGTATTACATCCTGCCGCTGATCTACGCCGCGGTGATGCTGGGCACGCAATGGCTGAACCCGGCGGTGGGCATGGACCCCACGCAGGCGAAGATGATGAAGGTGATGCCGCTGCTGTTCTCGGTGATGTTCGCCTTCTTCCCGGCCGGCCTGTGCCTCTACTACGCGGTGAACGGCCTGGTCGGCCTCGGCCAGCAGTGGTGGATCACCCATCACGAAGGGCGCGAGGAAGCGACCGCCAAGGCCTGATCGCGAAAACCCAGCAGGCGGCATCCTTGACCGCACTGCTCGACCAAGCGGCCGCGCCGGGTCACCCGCGCGGCCGTCTTCGTTTACGCTGCAGACCATGACGCAAACCGCCGATACCATTGCCGCCATTGCCAGCGCGCCGGGCGCCGCCGGCGTGGGAGTGCTGCGCGTGTCGGGGCCGCGGGTGCCGGCCATCGCGCAGGTCCTGTTCGGCCGGGTGCCGTTGCCGCGCTATGCGCATTTCGCCAGCTTCCGCGATGCGCAGGGCGAGCCGATCGACCACGGCCTGCTGCTGCACTTCCCTGCCCCCGCCTCCTACACCGGTGAGCACGTGCTGGAACTGCAGGGCCATGGCAGTCCGGTCCTGCTCGATGCGCTGCTGCGCCGCGTCTGCGAACTCGGTGCGCGCCTCGCGCGACCCGGCGAATTCACCGAGCGCGCCTTCCTCAACGGCAAGCTCGACCTTGCCCAAGCCGAAGCCGTGGCCGACCTGATCGCCGCGCGCTCGCAGGCCGGCGCCCGCGCCGCGCTGCGTTCGATGGAAGGCGTGTTCTCGCGTCGGGTCGAGGCCTTGCTGCAATCGCTGATCGCGCTGCGCGTGCATGTCGAGGCGGCGATCGACTTTCCCGAGGAGGAGATCGACTTTCTCGCCGATCCGGCAATTACGGCACAACTCGAAAGCTTGCGTGCCGAGCTGACCGAGCTTCTGCGTGAGGCGCACCAGGGCCTGCGTCTGAACGATGGCCTCAAGGTGGCCATCGTGGGCCGCCCCAACGCAGGCAAGTCCAGCCTGCTCAATGCGCTGGCCGGCAGCGAGCGCGCCATCGTCGCCGCCGTCGCCGGCACCACCCGCGACGTGTTGCGCGAGAGCGTGGCGCTCGACGGCGTGGCGCTGGAACTGGCCGACACCGCCGGCCTGCGCGAAACGGAAGACGAAGTCGAGCGCGAAGGCGTGCGCCGTGCGCACGGCGAATTGCAGCGCGCCGACGCGGCGCTGCTGGTCACCGATGCGCAACACGCCGAAGCCGATCTCGCCCTGTTCGCGCATTTGCCTGCCGGCGCCGGGCGCGTCGTGCTGGTCAACAAGATCGATCTCGCCGACGCCGAGCCGCATGCGGAAACCCGCGAGGGCATCCGTTGGCTATGGGCCTCCGCGAAAACCGGCGAAGGCCTCGATGGCTTGCGCGAACATCTCCGGCAACTCGCGGGTGCGGGCAGCGGCGAAGGCGCCTTCAGCGCGCGCCGTCGCCACGTGCTCGCGCTGGAAACCGTGCGCGGTCATCTTGCTAGCGCCGCGCACGCGCTCGCCGACAGCCGCGCCGGCGAACTCGCCGCCGAGGAACTGCGCCAGGCCCAGCACGCGCTGGGCGAAATCACCGGCAACTACACCAGCGACGACTTGCTCGGTGCGATCTTCGGCTCGTTCTGCATCGGCAAGTGAGCGGTAGCGTCGCGCAGCCTGATCCAGTGCCGCCACGACACCAGCGCATTGATCCAGTACACCGCGTACAGCGCCGAGGTGAGGTACAGGCCGCGGCTGGCGTACAGCGGCACCGCGATGGAATTGACCAGCAGCCAGAACGGCCAGTTCTGCACGTGCCGGCGCATCATCAGCAACTGCGCCACGATGCTGAAAGCCAGCACGGTGGAATCGAGGAAGGGCGAATAGGCGTTGGTGAAGCGGCGCAGCAGCAGGCCGTAGCCGACCGCGCCGACCGCGCCGCACAGCAGTTGCAGCCACAGCTTGCGCGCCGGCAGATCGGTGACCGGCAGTTCCTCGCCGTGGCTGCCGTGCAGCCACTGCCACCAACCCACGATGCTGGTGACCACGAAGAAGCCCTGCAGCACGGTATCGGCGTAGAGCCGGCTGTGCAGGAACACGAAGGCGAACAGGCCGCAGCCGACGATGCCGGTCCACCAGGTGTGCACGCTGTTGCGCCCAGCCAGGATGATGGATGCGCCGGCGAGCAGGTTGGCCGCGATTTCCAGTGGGCTCATGCATGGCTCCTGCGTGCGAGGAAGCTTTCCAGTTCGTGCTGTTGCGGCATGCCGCCCTGCGCTCCCAGTTGGGTGACGGACAGTGCGGCGGCGGCGCAGGCCTTGCGCACGGCGGCGGGCAGGCCTTCGTGCAGGAACACGGCGAGCGCGCCGTTGAAGGTGTCGCCGGCGCCGGTGGTGTCGACCGCGTCCACGGCGAAGCCGGGCTGGTGCGCGGGTTCGGGCTGCGCGTCATCGCGATACCAGGCGCCTTCGCCGCCGCGCGTGAGGACCACCGGGCACGGCGTGCGACGCATCAGCTCGCGGAAATCCGCGTCGGCATCCGCATCGAGCACGGTGGCGAGTTCGTGCTGGTTGGGCGTGAGGTAGTTGGCCAGCTGCAGCCACTCCTGCGGCAGCTTTTGCGCGGGTGCGGGGTTGAGGATCACGGGCACGTCGAGCGAGCGGCCGAGGCGCAGCGTGGCCTCGACGGCATCGAGCGGGATTTCCAGTTGCACCAGCACGGCATCGGCCAGCGCGATGGTTTCGCGCGCGGCCTCCACTTGCTTCGGCGTGACGCGCGCGTTGGCGGCAGGCACCACGATGATCTGGTTTTCCCCACCGGCGACGGTGATGGAGGCACTGCCGCTGCCTTCGTCGTCGAGCCGGGCGACGTGGGCGAGGTCGATGCCTTCGCGCGCCAGCCCCGCGTGCAGCTGGTCGCCGAAGGCGTCGCGGCCCAGCGCGCCGACCATGCTCACGCGGGCGTCCAGCCGCGCCGCGGCCACCGCCTGGTTGGCGCCCTTGCCGCCGTGCGCGGTGAGGAAACGGCTGCCGAGCAGGGTTTCGCCCGGGCCGGGAAAGCGCGGCGCAAGCGTGACCAGGTCCATGTTGATGCTGCCGACGACGACGATGCGGCTCATGCGGATTTCCGTGTTTTGGATAGCCGCAGAGTAAACGGCGCGGTGCCGCTTATGGCAAACCGGCAGCGCGCGAACGGCGTGCGCGCCGGATTAGTGGCTGTCGGGCGGAGTCGCGCCGGATGCCTGCCGGCTCTGGCGGCGCGCCTTCATGGCCTGCTGCAGCTGCGCGTATTGCTGCTGCTGGGCGGGTGTGAGCAGCGCCTGTATCTGGCTTTCGCTGCCTTGGCGGACAGCGAGCAGCTTGGTCTTGCGGTCGGGTTTCGATAGCGAGCTGTCGGCGCGCAGGGCGGCGACCTGCTGCTGGCGATCGCTCAGGATCGCGGCCAGTTTCGACTGCTGGTCGGCATCGAGGCCGAGTTTGTTCGCCAGCCGATGCGCCTGTTTTTGCGGGTCGGGCAAGTGGCGCGGTGCGGTCGCCGTATCGCCGGCGGCAGGCGTGCCGTCCTGTGCCGATGCAGCGCCGAACGGTGCGGCCACCAGCAAGGCAAGCGCCAGGGCGCAGACGGTCAATCGCAATGGGCGAGTGTGCATGGGGAATCTCCGTGGCAGGCGTGGATCGCGCAAGGGATGTCGTACCGGTGCCGCCAGCCTGCTAACGGGGCTGGCGGCACCGGGTTTACCGACGATGCGCAGAATGAAGCCCCGATCCGTTCGACCCCTGAAACGAAAACGCCCGCCGGGCAATGGCGGGCGTTTCGTTGCATGCCGATGGGGGACTCAGTGCATGTGGCCGATGCCGGTGTCGCCCGGTTCCAGCGCCGGCGCCGGGCCGGCCACGGCGAGCAGCGACTGGGCGTAGCCGTCGCCGATGCTGAGCGTGGAGACCTCGTCCCAGGCGAAGAACGAGGCTTGGCGCATCCATTCCGCGTCGGGACTGAGTTCCTGCAGGTAGAAGCCGTCCTCGTCGAGGCTGGCGAGGCGGCCGATGTAGCAGACCTCCTCCTCTTCCTCGGAGTCCACGTGCACGGCGATCACCGGCGACATCGCGCCGGCGGCCTTCACGACGTCGCGGATCGAATCCAGCGGGAAGTTCTGCGGCAGGCGCGGGGCAATGCCCTTGAGCGCCAGCGCCTTGGCCATGAAGGCATGGTGGCGTTCCGGCGACTCCAGCTCGGTGATGTCGCGGTGGCGCATCACGTAGATGCCGTCTTCGGTGATGCCGTCGCCGACCACCCACAGCAGCACGAACTCGCTGCCCACGCCGCCCACGTAACCGCAGAAGCTGCCGTGCTCCAGCTCGGCGCGCCAGAGGCGCACCATGGTTTGCTGTTCCTGCGCCTCGCGCAGCTGGGCGCGCAGGCCGTTGGTCTTGAACTCGAGAATCTTTGCCATGGCAGGCATTTTAGCAGAGCGGCCGCGAAGGCTTGTTCAGGGGATGTTTTCAGTCATCTTCGGCGAAAAGGCATGCAAAATGCGCCTAATGCAAAGATCGGCGCACTTCGTGCTGCGGTGGGCTCAGAGGATGTAGCGGCTCAGGTCTTCGTCGCGCACCAGCGTGCCAAGACTCTTGTCTACCTGTTCGGCGTCGATCACATATTTTTCGCCGGATTTGTCTGCAGCCTCGTAGGAAATGCTTTCCAGCAGCCGTTCCATCACGGTGTGCAGGCGGCGGGCACCGATGTTCTCGGTGCGCTCGTTCACCTGGAAGGCCACTTCGGCCAGCCGGTCGATGCCGGAATCGGTGAACTCCAGGCCCACGCCTTCGGTGCCCAGCAGGGCCACGTATTGCTTGGTCAGTGCATTGTGCGGCTCGCGCAGGATGCGCTTGAAGTCGTCCACCGACAGCGCGCTCAGTTCCACGCGGATCGGCAGGCGGCCCTGCAGCTCGGGGATCAGGTCGGAGGGCTTGGCCAGCGAGAACGCGCCCGAGGCGATGAACAGCATGTGGTCGGTCTTCAGCGGGCCGTACTTGGTGGAGACGGTGGAGCCTTCCACCAGCGGCAGCAGGTCGCGCTGCACGCCTTCGCGGCTGACGCCGGAGTGGCCGTAGTCGCTGCGCTGCGCCACCTTGTCGATCTCGTCGATGAAGACGATGCCGTTCTGTTCGGCGGCTTCCACCGCCAGCGCGCGGATCTCCTCGTCGTTGAGCAGCTTGCCGGCTTCCTCCTCGATCAGCATCGGGCGCGCCAGCTTGATCGCCAGCTTGCGGTGCTGGGTCTTGGCGCCGCCGAGGTTCTGGAACATCTGGCGCAGCTGCGCGCCCATCTCCTCCATGCCGGGCGGCGACATGATCTCCACGCCGACGTTCATGGCGAAGTCCAGCTCGATCTCGCGCTCGTCCAGCGTGCCATCGCGCAGCTGCTTGCGCAGCTTCTGGCGGGTGTCGCTGTCGATGGCGGGCGTGGACGGGACGTCCTGGCTCCAGTCGCTGGGTGCCTGCCGGCGCGGCAGCAGCGCGTCGAGGATGCGGTCCTCGGCACGGTCTTCCGCCTGCGAGCGCACGCGCTTGATCGCCTGCTCGCGGGTGAGCTTGTAGGCCACGTCGCCGAGGTCGCGGATGATGGATTCCACGTCCTTGCCCACGTAGCCCACCTCGGTGAACTTGGTCGCTTCCACCTTCACGAACGGCGCGTTGGCCAGCGTGGCGAGGCGGCGCGCGATCTCGGTCTTGCCCACGCCGGTGGGGCCGATCATCAGGATGTTCTTCGGCGTGATCTCGTTGCGCATCTCGGGCGCCAGCTGCATGCGGCGCCAGCGGCTGCGCAGCGCCACCGCCACGGCGCGCTTGGCGTCGTGCTGGCCGACGATGTAGCGGTCGAGTTCGTTGACGATTTCGCGGGGGGTCAGTTCGGACATGGGGGCGTCAGGTGTGTGGAAAAGCTGCAACGCCAGGATGCGGCTTTGGGTGGAAAGTGCGGCCACGGATGGCCGCCCGTTTGATCTTCGCGATCAGGGACGATCGCAAAAGCCGTGCGCTCAAAGCTCTTCGATCGTGGTGTTGTGGTTGGTGTAGATGCAGATGTCGCCGGCGATCTTCAGCGCGCGCTCCACCACGCTGCGCGCATCCAGCTCGGTGTTTTCCAGCAGCGCCAGTGCGGCGGATTGCGCGTAGGGGCCGCCGGAACCGATCGCGATCAGGCCGTGCTCGGGCTCCAGCACGTCGCCGTTGCCGGAGATCAGCAGCGAAGCCTCCTTGTCGGCCACCGCCAGCATCGCCTCGAGGCGGCCGAGGCGGCGGTCGGTACGCCATTCCTTGGCCATCTCCACCGCGGCGCGGGTGAGGTTGTTGCCGTGCTTGTCCAGCTTCTGCTCGAACAGTTCGAACAGGGTGAAGGCATCGGCGGTGGCGCCGGCGAAGCCGGCCAGCACGTCGGCGTTGCGGCCGAGGCGGCGGATCTTGCGCGCATTGGCCTTGGCCACGATGTTGCCCAGCGTGACCTGGCCGTCGCCGCCGATCACGACCTTGCCGTTGCGGCGCACGCTGACGATGGTGGTGGCGTGGAAGGGTTCCATGAGAGCTCCAGGGTTGAGCGCACGACATGGGGCCGGATGGCCGGAGCTTCAATGCGGGTAGGGCCTGACCGGCCCGCTTACTTTTTCCGAGCCCGCGGATGCGCCGCGTCGTAGACCTTGGCCAGGTGCTGGAAATCCAGGTGCGTGTAGATCTGCGTGGTGGCGATGTCGGCGTGGCCGAGCAGCTCCTGCACCGCGCGCAGGTCGCCGGAGGATTCCAGCATGTGGCTGGCGAAGGTGTGCCGCAGCAGATGCGGATGCACGTGCTTGGCGAAGCCGTGGGCGAGCGCGAGCTTGCGCAGCCGCATCTGCACGGTGCGCGGGTTGATCGCCGCGCCGCCGCGGCCGCGGAACACCGGCGATTCCGGCGTCATGCCGATGGTCGCGCCCAACGTGCGCAGCGCGGCCACGGCATGGCGGCCCACCGGCACGATGCGCGTCTTGCGGCCCTTGCCCAGCACGCGCACTTCGCCGCCGTCGAGATCGAGGTCGACCCAGCGCAGGCCGACCAGTTCGGACAGGCGCAGGCCGCTGGAATAGAACAGCTCCAGCATCGCGCGGTCGCGCGGCGCGAGGGCGCCGTCGCCGCCGGATTCCACCAGCGTGGCGGCTTCGTCCACGTCCAGCACCACGGGCAACTTGCGATGCACCTTGGGGCCGCGCACGCCGGCCAGCGGATCGTGCGCCAGCGCGCCTTCGCGGCTGAGCTGGCGGAACAGGCTGCGGCAGGAGGAAAGCAGGCGCTGCAGGCTTTTCGGCGAGAGGCCGGCGCGGTGCTGCGTGGCGACGAACTGGCGCAGGCGGTTCGGCTCCAGGGCGTCGAAGCCGGCGATGCCTTGCGCTTCCATCCACGCCGTGAGCTTGGCGAGGTCGCGGCGGTAGCCGTCCACCGTGTGCGGCGAAGCCTGCCGCTCGCCGGCGAGGCGGGCGAGCCAGGCGTCGACCTGTAGCTGCGGTCTCATGCCCGGCTCAGGCGAGATCCCGTGCGCGCGCCAGGGCGGCGGTGACGGTGGCGGCGATCATCCGCAGGAACAGCGTGCCCATGCCGGGCTGGAAGCGGTCCGCATCGTGGCTGCCGATGGCGAGGATGCCGGCCTCGCCCAGCGGTATCAGCGCCGCCGAACGGATGGTGGGCGCCTCGTCGCCGAACAGCTGCGCCAGCTTCTCGGCCGAGAAACGGCCGGAGAGCGGTTCGTGCCGCTGCAACACGTCGGCCAGCTCGGGCAGCTCCGTCGCACCGCCGCCGACCTGGCGCAGCCAGTCCGAGCGCGGCAGGTCGGCATGGCGGCCGAACAGCAGCAGGCGCACGAGTTCGGTGTGGAAATCCTCGTTGAGCCGGGCGATCAGGGTACGCGTGGTCACCTCGAGCGTGTTCGCGCGCAGCAAGGCCACGGTGAGCGCATGCACGCGTTCCATCAGCTTCTGGTTGTCGGCGGCGATGGTGGTGAGTTCGGCGAGGCGATGTTCCAGCTCGGCGTTCTTGTCGCGCAACTGCTGCAGCTGGTACGCGGCCAACGAGGCGACCGAACCCTGCTCGCGCGGCATGGTGAGTTGCGCGGCCAGCTCGGGGTAGTCGTTGAGGAAGGACGGGTGCCGCTTGAGGTAGGCCGCGACGGCGACGGCGTCGATGGTGTCGTCGGACAAGGGGGCGTTCATGCGCGGTTTCCTGCGGCGGTCATGCGGCGAGTGTGCGATGGACGCGCGGTTCGATCAATCGAGGGGCCATTCGCCCTCGAAGGCGAACGCGGCCGGGCCGGTCATCCACAGCGTGTGGCCGGGACCCGGCCAGGCGATGCGCAGCGTGCCGCCGGGAAGGTCCACGCGGACCTGCTCGTCCACCTCGCCGCGCCGCCGCAACACGGCCACGGCGGCACAGGCGCCGGTGCCGCAGGCCTGGGTCCAGCCCACGCCGCGTTCGTGCACGCGCAGCGCGATGCGGTCGCGGCCGAGGCGTTCGACGAAACCGGCGTTCGCGCCCTCGGCGAAGCGCGCGTGTGCGGTGAGCGCGGGGGCCAGGTGTTCCACATCGGCGGCGGCCAGCTCGTCCAGCATGACCACGGCATGCGGATTGCCCATCGACACCGCGCCGATGCGCAAACGCGCGCCGGCGGCTTCGATGGCGTAGTGCGGCGCCTCGGCCGGGGCGTCGAACGGAATCCGCGCCGGCGCGAACTGCGGTTCGCCCATGTCCACGGTGACTTCGTGCGCGGAGCGCAGGCGCACCGTGACCGGGCCGGACGGGCTTTCCAGCCGCACCGGTTCGTCCACCGCCAGGTGGCCGGCGCGGTGCAGCCAGGCGGCCACGCAACGCACGCCGTTGCCGCATTGGGCCGCCGGCGAGCCGTCGGTGTTCCAGATGCCGTAGTAGAACGCGCAGCTCGGATCGCGCGCCGGTTCAACGCTGAGCAACTGGTCGAAGCCCACGCCGGTGCGCCGGTCCGCCAGCGCACGGATGCCGGCCTCGTCCAGTGCGAACGGCGCCGTGCGGCAGTCGAGCAGCACGAAATCGTTGCCCAGGCCGTGCATCTTGGAGAAGCGCAGCATCGGCGCGGTTCAGTGCGTGGCGGCGCTGCTTGCCGGCGCCGGCGCCGACTGCGCATTGGACGGTGCCGGCGGAGTCTTCGCCGGCGGCACGTAGACCGGCGGATTGGGATTGTTCGGCAGGTACAGCGGGCCCTTGTTGCCGCAGCCGGCAAGCACGGCGGCCATGAGGCAAAGCGGCGGCAGCAACAGACGGCGCATGATCGGACACCCGTGGGAAACGTGACGCCGCAGTATAGCGAGCGAGCCGGGAAGCCGTTTCGCGGTTTCAGGCATTCCGCGCCGAGACCATGGACCGGCCCCGACCTCTTATCATGCGCGCGCCCCTCCCGCGGAAATCCCGATGAACCTGATCGAGCTGTTGCGCTTGCCCGCCACCGTGCTGCTGGCGCTGGCCGCGGTGCTGCTGCTGTGCTGCCTGCTGCAACTGGTGCTGCTGCGCCGCCGCCTCGATGGCGGCGCCAGACTGGCAGCCGCCTGGCATGCGCTGCTGTGCGCGGCGTGCCTCGTGCTCAGCGTGCTTTGCGGGATCGGCGGCTGGGCCTTGCGCGGTTACCGCCTGCTCGGCGAGGAAACCCCGATCGTGCAGATCGACGCGCACATCCTCTCGCCGCAGCGTTGGCTGGTCGTGATGAACTGGCCCGACGGCGCCACGCGCCAGGTGCAGCTGGACGGCGACGACTGGCGCGTCGAAGCGGTGGTGCTGAAGTGGAAGCTGCCGGCCGTGCTCGCCGGCCTGCCGCCGCTGTATCGCCTCGACCGCATCGACGGCCGCTACGACGACGTCACGCAGGAGCAGAACGCGCCGCGTACCGTGGTCGCGCTGGGTTCCGCCGACCGCTTCGACCTGCTCGACCTGCACCGGCGCTACCCGCGTGCACTGCCGATGGTGGACGCGGTCTATGGCAGCGGCGCCTTCCTGCCGCTGGTCGATGGCGGCCACTACAGCCTGAGCCTTTCGCGCACCGGCGCACTGGTGGCGCGGCCCGACGCGGCCACCGGGCTGCGCATCAGCTCGCCGCTGGGCGGTTGACGGCTGCAACGGCGGCGCCGTTCACGGCGTGGCCAGCCAGTACGAGCCGAACAGCACGGCGAGCGCAACCGCCAGCGGCCAGTGGTGCCGCAGATGCAGGAGAAAGGGCATCGCAGGTCTCGCCGTTGCTTGTGACACCGATGACCGGTCAAGCGTCGCGCGCGCGGTTTCAGTCCAGCGGCTTCTCGTACCGCCAGCCGTCCGCGCCGTCTTCATAGTACTTCGCGAGCGCGGCGAGCCGGCGGTAGCCGAGACGCTCGTACAGGCGGATCGCGCCGGCATTGTCGGCGCGCACTTCCAGCCGCAGCGCGCGGCAGCGCCGGCGTTGCGCCAGCCGTTCGACCGCGTCGAGCAGCTCCGTGCCCACGCCCTGCCCGCGCGCGGCGTGATGGGTGGCGATGGAATACAGCCGCGCCACCTTGCTGCGCTTGCGGAAGAACACCACGGCGGTGCCGAGGAAACGGTGCGGGCCGGTGCTGGCCACCAGTACCTTGGCGCTTTCGCTGTCGAGATGGCGGCGGAACTGCGCGCGGCTCAGGCGGTCGCTGGTGAAGCTGTGTTCTTCCAGCGCCACCAGGTCGTCGAGATCGGAGAGTTCGGCGGAGCGGACGCGCACGTTGGCAGGCGGCATGGCGATGGATCTCCTTATATCGGACGCGCGCGGCGACAAACCGGGCGGACTGTAGTGGCCGGTCGGCGGTGCGGCAATCGGAGCCGCGCGGGCGCTTAGCGGCGATTCAGTGCCGCGGGCCGGGCCGCGGCCGCGCTGTGCCACACTGCGCGCCTTCCGCCGCCTGCATGCCGGGCGTGTCCGCAACCGAAGCTCTGGGTGGTGACATGGCCCGTCTGGTCATCGTGGTCGAAAAAGCTTCCGACTGGGGCGTGTATTACCCGTCCGCGGACGTGGTCACCGCCGCGGACTACCTGCGCGAGGCCGTCGGCGTCGACGACGAGCGCACCCACGTCATCAACCTCTGCCGCAGCTACAAATACCTCGGCACCGGCTACTACGTGTCGCTGCTGGCCGAGGCGCGCGGGCACAAGGTGATGCCGTCGGTGCGCACGGTGAACGACTTGCGCCGCCGTTCGCTGTACGGCCTGGAGATCGAGGATCTCAACACCAAGCTCACGCACTTTCTCCCTGCGGGCGGGCGCGACACTACCGATTTCGGCACCCTCGTCTACTTCGGCCAGACCTCGCAGCCGGCGCTGCAGGATCTGGCGCGGCAGGTGTTCGAGATGTTCCCCTGCCCGCTGCTGCGCATCGAGTTCGAGCGCGACCGCGTGTGGCAGGTCAGTGCGATCAAGCCGGTAGGCCTGCACACGCTGGACGGTGCGCAGGAAGACGCCTTCGCCGAGGAACTCGACCGCTTCAGCAAGAAGCTGTGGCGCAAACCCAAGGCGCGCAAGCAGTTCCGCTACGACGTCGCCATGCTGGTCGATCCGCACGAGGCGATGCCGCCGTCGAACAAGCGGGCGCAGAAGGCCTTCGTCGCCGCCGGCAAGGAGTTGGGCATCGAAGTCGATCCGATCGGCAAGAACGACTACCAGCGCCTCGCCGAATACGACGGCCTGTTCATCCGCGAGACCACCGCCAGCGACAACCACACCTACCGCTTCGCGCATCGCGCGGAGAAGGAAGGCATGGTGGTGATCGACGACCCCGCCTCGATCCTGCGTTGCACCAACAAGATCTTCCTCAACGACCTGATGGTGTCGCGCAAGCTGGCCGTGCCGCGCACCGAGATCCTCTACCGCGACGACACGAAGGGCCTGCGCGAGGTCGCCGTCAAACTCGGCTACCCGCTGGTGCTGAAGATTCCCGACGGTTCGTTCTCGCGCGGCGTGGTCAAGGTAGAAGACGAAGCCGCGCTGGCCAAGGCCACCGCGGAACTGTTCCAGCACAGCGCGCTGCTGCTGGCGCAGGAGTTCGTCTACACCGAATTCGACTGGCGCATCGGCGTGCTCAACGGCGAGCCGCTGTACGCGTGCAAGTACTTCATGTCGCGCGGCCACTGGCAGATCTACAACCACGGCGCGAAAGGCGCGTCGAAAACCGGCGAGTCGGAAACCCTGCCTATCGAGAACGCGCCACCCGACGTGGTGAAGCTGGCGCTCAAGGCCACCCAGGCCGTCGGCAACGGCCTGTACGGCGTGGACATCAAGCGCGTGGGCGACAAGCCGGTGGTGATCGAGGTGAACGACAACCCGTCCATCGACGCGGGCGTCGAGGACGAATGCCTGGGCGAGGAGTTGTACCTGCGCGTGATGCGCGAATTCCTGCGCCGCATGGAACTGAAGCGGCAGGGCGCCGGCCGTTGAGATGAACCGGCCGCCGCGTCCCTGCGGCGACCGGCCTTTCCACTGCCAGATGGAAACCCGGTATCAGTAACGGCGCCGCCGGCGGCGCGCCGCGAGCAGGCGGCGCGGCGATTCCGGTTCGAGGATCAGCAGCAGCGCCAGCGGCGCCAGCAGCAGCCACACCAGCGGCCCCCAGCCGAGCCATGCGGTGTGCGCCGGCACCAGGGTGGTGAGCAGCAGGCTGCCGCCGATGGCCAGCCACGACAGGGCGATGGCCAGCAGGCGTTCGTGGCGGGCGGGATCGGTGGCAGTGCGGCGCATGGCGGCTTCCTCGCGGTCGATGGATGCAGCATGCGGGCGGTCCATCTCACGGCCTGCGACGCGCGGCGGAGCCGCCCGCGATTTCCGCGTGCGGCCTGCTTCGGGTTTGCGGGCGGGCTCTTACAATGGCCGACCCTTTCAGGAGCACCGCATGAGCCAGCCTGCCCAGTTCGCCGTGTTCGGCCACCCGGTCGCGCATTCGCTGTCGCCGCGCATCCACCAGGACTTCGCGCGGCAATTCGGCATCGCGCTGGAATACCGCACCATCGACGCGGCGCCGGCGGCCTTCGCCGAAGCGGTGCATGCGTTCTTCGACGGCGGCAGGGGCGCCAACGTCACCCTGCCGCACAAGGGCGCCGCTTTCGCGCTGGCGGACGAACGCAGCGCGGCGGCCACCCGCGCCGGCACCGCGAACGTGCTCACCCGCCTGCCCGACCGCCGCCTGGCCGCGCACAACACCGACGGCGCCGGCCTGGTGCGCGATCTCACCGAGCGGCACGGCGTGGATCTGCGCGGCCACGATGCCCTGCTGCTCGGCGCCGGCGGCGCCGCGCGCGCCGCGGCATGGTCGCTGATGGACGCCGGCGTGCAGACGCTGACCATCGTCAACCGCACCCCGGAGACCGCCGACGCGCTGGCTGATGCCATCGGCGAGCCGGCGCGCGTGCACACCCGCTACTGGGACGACCTCGCCGACCTCGGCAGCTACGACCTGATCCTCAACGCCACTTCGGCCGGCGTGCTCGGCCATGGGTTGAAACTGCCGATGTCGCTGGTGGGCGCGCGCGCGCTTTGCTACGACCTGGCCTACGGCGCCGCGGCGATCGACTTCATCGCCTGGGCGAAGGCGGCCGGCGCGCGTCATGCCTGGGACGGCCTCGGCATGCTGGTGGAACAGGCCGCCGAAGCCTTCGGGCTCTGGCATGGCCAGCGGCCCGACACCGAACCGGTGTACCGGGCGTTGCGCGCGGGCATTTGACCCCGTCTAAAAACGCCGGTGCCAGCATCGTCCGTACAGGGGGATGACCGGGTCCGTGCCGGGCCTTCGGGCAAGATCGCCGAAGCCTGCGAGCGGACCCACCACGCGAGGGGAAATTGCATGCTGCGCATGGGAAAGTTGAGTTGCTGCCTGGCCATGGCCGGGCTGTCGTGGTTTGCCTGCAACGCCTTCGCCGCCGGAACCGGCGGTAGTCCGGTCGGTTCGACCAACGTGACCACCGCCGACCCGACGGTGCCGCGCCCGCCGGGCCAGCCCTGCGTGGTGCAGCTGTTCCAGGACGATGTGTTCAACGATTTCGGCACGCGTCCCTACAGCTACGCACCGCCCAGCGGCTGCGGCACGCATTGGGCCAAGGTGGTGCTGGAGGCGGATTTCTCGGTGAACGCGGGCCGCCAGTACGACCGCACCGCCTCGATCTGGCTGGGCGGCGTGAACCTGTACTTCGGCACCACCGCAGAGCCTTCGTCCACGGTGGGACCGAGCTGGCACGTGGAACGCGACCTCACCGACTACAGCGCGCTGCTGCAGAACGCGGGGCAGGGCCAGGCGATCCTGTGGAACCTGGTGAACGGAACCTACACCGGCGTGATCCACGGCAGCGCGAAACTGCTGTTCTACCCGGCCTCGGCGCGCGCACCGGCGCCGCGCGTGCCCGACGAGGTGATCCCGCTGGGCAGCGATCCGGTGGGCAGCGTCACCAATCTCTCCACCTCCACCGACCAGCTGTCTAAGACGCTGACCCTGCCGCGCAATGTGGTGCACGCCTACCTCGACGTATTTGCGCAGAGCCAGAACGCCGACGAGTTCTGGTACACCTGCGTGCCCGACCAGTACGCCAGCCAGGTGGAGGAGTGCGGCGGCGGCAATTTCCGCGAGGCCGAGGTGAGCATCGACGGCCAGCCCGCCGGCGTGGCGCCGGTATACCCGTGGATCTACACCGGCGGCATCGACCCCTACCTGTGGCGGCCGGTGACCGGCGTGCAGACGCTGAACTTCATGCCGTACCGGGTCGACCTCAGCCCGTTCGCCGGCGTGCTCAGCGACGGCGCGCAGCACACGGTGGCGGTCAGCGTGGCCGGCGCCAGCAACTACTTCTCCACGGCGGCGACCCTGCTGGTCTACCAGGATCCGCGCAGCCGGCAGGTCAGCGGCAGCGTGACGCGCAACACCCTGGCCGGCCAGGCGCCCGTGCCGACCATCGGCAGCACGCTGGACGGCAGCGGCAACGGCGACATCACCACGAAGCTTTCGCGCCGCTTCAGCATCCAGGGCTACGTCGACACCGCGCACGGCCGCGTGTGGAACACGGTGGAGCAGACCGTGGCCTTTGCCGACACGCAGGCCTTCACCATCAACGACAGCACCTATCGCCAGGTTACCGACCAGCTCACCTCGATGGACGGTACCAGCCGCAGCAGCGACGGCGCGTCGTATACGCAGCGCGTGCGTTATCCCTTCCACCTCGACTACAACCAGCAGGTGGCCGCGGACGGCAGCATCACGGCCGCCACCACGGTGCAGCAGGGTTACCGGCTGGACCGTTCCGTCGGCTTCGCCGCCTTCCCGCTGTATGCGGACAAGGTGGACAACACGGTGAGCAGCGCCGACACGCTGGACTTCGACGCCAGCGGCAACTTCACCGGGCACAGCGGCCAGGCCAGTTCGCAGCGCTTCGCTTACCGCGATTCGCTGGGCGGCTGCTATCGCACCGACGTCGCTTCGGCGGCGGGCGCGGTCACCGCGTATGCGACGGGCAAGGGCTGCCCGGGCGGGCAGAACGGCGTGTACTGGTTCAGCCATCCGGACGGCTCGCCGTACCAGGGCGACAACCCGCTGCCTTGGTAAACATGCAGGTCATGGCGTTGACATGATGCGCCGCTAGCTTGCCGCCCCGGTCGCGGCCGTCCTTCGGGTCGGCCGCGACCGCGGTCTGGGCCAGGTGCGGATCTCATGCAAAGTCTCGTTTCGTTCTTACCGCGCCGCCCGCTCTGGCTGGGCGGCGCATTGGCCTTGATCCTGCTGCTTGGCGGCGGCTGGTGGCACTGGAATGCCCGTGCCGCGATGGCAGCGTCGCCGTCTTCGGACGACAGCGGCGTGCACGTGCTGCTCGGCCTCGCCGCCGACGCGCAGCGCGACGGCCGCCTCGTGGCGCCGGTGGGCAGCAACGCGTTCGAGTTCTACTTCAGCGTGCTGCAGCTCGAACCGGGCAACACCACCGCGCTGGATGCCCTGCGCGAGATGTTCAAGCCGGCGTGTTCGGACGTGGAACACCGCATCGCCGCCGGCGACCTCGACGATGCGCAGCGCGAACTGCAGCTGCTGCGCGCCTACGATGCCGGCAACTACCGCTACGACCCGGCGCACGACGAGCTGAGCGCCAGCAACTACCGGCTGGCCCTGCTCGGCGGCTACCTCGACGCCCAGCGCGCGCTGCTCGGCCGCAAGCACGCCGCGGAAGCCGCCGCGATGGCCGCGAACCAGGCGCACGCGCCGCAGTGAGGGCGCTCAGCCCGCGAGGTAATCGTCCTTCACCCGCACGTAGTGCGCGGCGGAGTACATCAGTTGCTCGACCTGCGCGTCGCTGAGCACGCGCACGCACTTCGCGGGATTGCCCAGCCACAGCTCGCGTTCGCCCACCACCTTGCCCGGCGGGATCAGCGCGCCGGCGCCGACGAAACCGTGCCGCTTCACCACCGCGCCGTCGAGCACGCTGGCGTGCATGCCGATCAGGCAGCCGTCTTCGATGGTGCAGGCGTGCACCACCGCGGCGTGCCCGATGGTGACGTCCGCGCCGATCAGGCAGGGGTAGCCTGGGCCGTAGGGGCCGGCATGCGCCACGTGCACGATGGCGCCGTCCTGGATGTTGGTACGCGCGCCCACGCGGATGTAGTTCACGTCGCCGCGCAATACCGCGCCGGGCCAGACCGACGCGTCGTCGCCCAGCGCCACGTCGCCGATCACGGTGGCGGCGGGGTCGAGGTAGACGCGTTCGCCGAGGACGGGGGCGATGCCCTTGTAGGTGCGCAATGGCTTCATGCCGGCCATTCTAGCGGCGGCGTTCAATGGCGCTCGGCTTCCAGCACGCGCAGGGTGGCGCGGTAGCCGGCGTCCACCGCGCGCCGCCAGGCTTTCCAGTCCAGCAGGCCCACGTGCTCCAGCGATGGCGTGATCAGCCGGTGCGACAGCGCGCGGCAGAGTTCGCTGGTTTCCCCGCTGTTGACCATGGTGGCGCGGGCCAGGGTGGAGACCAGCCCCGGCCAGCGCGGGCCGCGGTGCTGTTGCAGCAGCAGGCGCCACCACGGCGGGGTGGCCACTTCCTCGGTGCCGGCATGCGGGGCGAACTCGCCGTGGATGCTCACCGCGGTGATGTGGGCGATGCCGTCGGCCACCATCACGTCGGTGGGCAGGTTGTCCACCAGCGCGCCATCCACGTGCACCTCGCCGTTGTGCAGCACCGGCGGCAGCACGCCGGGGATGGCGCTGGAGGCGCGCAGCCAAAGCCACAGCGGGCCGCGCCGGTGCACCGCCCGCGGCACGCCGGAAAGGTTGGTGGAGACGCAGAAGAACGGCTTCGGCAGATCCTCGATGCCGATCTCGCCGAAGGATTCGCGCAGCATGCGGCTGGTGCGCGCGCCGCGGGTCAGCGCCACCAGCGGCAGCGTCCAGTCCGACAGCGGGCGTCGGCGCACGAAGGCCTCGAAGTAGCGGCGCAGCATGGTGCTGGTGTCCCAGTCGCTGGCCACGCCGGCCGCGATGATCGCGCCGATGCTGGTGCCGCCGATGGCGTCGAACGGCTGGCCGGCATCGCGCAGCGCCTTGATCGCCCCCAGGTGGGCCAGTCCGCGCGCGCCGCCGCCGGCCAGCACCAGTCCGCGACCATGGCCGGTTATCAGCCGCGCCACGCGCGGGATGTCGCCCTCGTCGCGGACATGGTGGTGCGACAGCTCGCCGTTGAATTGCGCAAGCCATTGCTGCGCCACGCCGGGGCGGATCGGCCGTTCCTCGTGCAGCAGCAGCAGGTGGCGCGGGCGGTGCCAGGCGCGCGCGGGATGGATCGGTTCGGCCTCCGGCCAGGGGCGGGCCGCCTGCGTGGCCAGCACCGGCAAGAGCAGCACGTCGGCCTGGCGCAGGCAGCGGCGGCGCCATACCGGGTCGCCGCTGTCGTCCAGGTAGATCACGAACCGCGCCCAGGCCTCGCGCTCGGCGAACCAGTCGCTGCCGCGGCCCTTGCCCAGCTCGGCATCCACCACCATGCAGCTGCCCAGCTCCTGCAGCGCCGTGGCCAGCTGCTGCGCCAGCGCGCGCGCCGGCACGCCGGCATCCAGCGGCAGCAGGGCGAAGCTGCGCGGGCGGTTGGGCGAGGGCGTGCGCCGGGTGTTCTGCAGCAGGCGCAAGGTGGCGGTGCGCGCCACCGCCAGCATCGTGGTGGGGTGGTGCTCGACCAGCGCCTCGAAGGCGGCGGCATCCAGCCGCAGCAGTTCGCAGTCGCGCAGCGCGCGTACCGACAGGTGGTGGTTGCCGCCGGACAGCAGGCTGATCTCGCCCACGCAGTCGCCGGCCGACAGCTGGTGCATGAGGGTGGTGGGGCCGTCGAACACCCCGAGGCTGCCGCTGCGCAGCAGGTACAGCGCTTCGGCCGGCTCGTCCGCCTTGAACAGGTATTGCCCGCCGGGCAGGCACAGCCACTGCATCCGTCGTTCGAGCATGGCGATCTTCGCATCGTCGAAATGCGCGAAGATCGCGGTCCGGCGGATCAGGTCGACCAAGTCGTTTGGCAGCATGGCGCCGATGCTACGCCCTTGCCGTGAGGATGAGGTCGAGGCGGCGGCGCTTGATTTCGCGGAAGGCGCTCGCCACGCTTCCGGCGACAAGGAGCCTGCCATGAACCAAGACAATCCGCTGCTGGCCGACGATGCGCTGCCGGCGTTTTCCCGCATCCGCCCCGAACACGTCGCGCCGGCCATCGACGCCATCCTGGCCGACGACGAGGCGGCCGTCATCGCGCTCGTCGCCCCCGGCGCGCCGCGCGATTTCGCGCACGTGATGCTGGCGCAGGAGCGGCTGGGCCAGCGCCTTGCCCGCGCCTGGGCGCCGGTGTCGCACCTGCATTCGGTGGCCGACAGCCCCGCACTGCGCGAAGCCTACGGCCCGGCCGAGGAAAAGCTCACCGAACACGCCATCGCGCAGGGCCAGAACCGCGATCTCTGCGCCGCCGTGCAGGCGGTGGCGGATGCGCCGGACTTCGCCGCGCTGCCGCGCGCCGAGCGCGCGCTGGTGGAACACGCGCTGCGCGACTTCAAGCTCTCCGGCGTCTCGCTGGAAGAGCCCGCGCGCGCGCGCTTCCGCGAGATCGGCGTGGAGCTGTCCAGGCTTTCCACCGAATTCTCCAATGCCGTGCTGGACGCCACCGACGCCTGGCACGAGCACGTCACCGACGAGCGCGACCTCGCCGGCATCCCCGAGTCCGGCCTCGCGGTGCTGCGCCAGTACGCCAGGGACCAGGAGCTGGACGGCTACCTGGTCACGCTGAAGCAGCCCAGCGTGCAGGCCGTGCTCACCTATGCCGACAACCGCGGCCTGCGCGAGCGCGTGTACTGGGCCTACCAGACGCGCGCCTCCGACCAGGGTCCGCACGCCGGCAAGTACGACAACTCCGCGCGCATCGAGCGGATCATGGCGCTGCGCCACGAAGCCGCGCAGCTGCTCGGCTTCGCCAACGCGGCGGAAGAATCGCTGGCCACCAAGATGGCCGGCTCGCCGACCGAGGTGATGGAGTTCCTGCACGACCTCGGCAAGCGCGCCAGGCCGGTGGCGCAGCGCGAGCTGGCCACGCTGCGCCAGTTCGCGCACGACGAACTCAAGCTCGACAACCTCGAATCCTGGGACGTGGGCTACGCCTCCGAAAAACTGCGCCAGCAGAACTACGCGCTGGACGAGGAACAGCTCAAGCCCTACTTCGCGCTGCCCGCGGTGATCGACGGCCTGTGGGCCATCGTGCGCAAGCTCTACGGCATCACGCTGGCCGCCCGCGACGGCGTCGACGTGTGGCATCCCGACGTGCGCTACTACGACGTGATGGACGCCGACGGCCGCGTGTTCGCCGGCGCCTACGTCGACCTCTATGCGCGCAACGGCAAGCGCGGCGGCGCGTGGATGGACGTCTGCCGCGCCCGTTTCGACGATGGCGATGCAAAGCACCTGCCGGTGGCCTTCCTCACCTGCAACTTCGCACCGCCCACCGAGGGTCGCCCGGCGCTGCTCACCCACGACGACGTGCTCACCCTGTTCCACGAATTCGGCCACGGCCTGCACCACCTGCTCACCGAGATCGCCCTGCCCTCGATCGGCGGCATCGACGGCGTGGAGTGGGACGCGGTGGAGCTGCCCAGCCAGTTCATGGAGAACTTCGGCTGGAACCGCGAGGCGCTGGACCTGTTCGCGCGCCACTGGCAGACCGGCGAGCCGCTGCCCGAGGAACTGTTCCAGCGCATGCTGGCCGCGAGGCACTTCCACGCCGGCCTGTTCCTGGTGCGCCAACTGGAATTCGCCCTGTTCGACTTCAGCCTGCACCTCGGCTACGACCCCGCGCAGGGCGCCCGCGCGCTGGACGTGCTGGAGCAGGCGCGCAAACACGTGGCGGTGCTGCATCCGCCGGCGTGGCAGCGCTTCCCGCATGCGTTCTCGCACATCTTCGCGGGCGGCTACGCGGCGGGCTATTACAGCTACCTGTGGGCCGAACTGCTCAGCGCCGACGCCTTCGGCGCGTTCGAGGATGCGGCGAAGGAAACCGGCAGCGTGATCGACCCTGCCATCGGTGCGCGTTTCCGACGCGAAGTGCTTTCCGTGGGCGCCAGCCGCCCCGCGCTGGAAAGCTTCGTGGCTTTCCGTGGAAGAAAGCCGGAGCCGGAAGCCTTGCTGCGCAGCCACGGCCTGCTGGAGTGAAGCGAAGCGTGCGGCCATGGACGGCTGCACGTTTGACTTTCATCGCAGGACCCACAAAAAAACCCGCCTTGCGGCGGGCTTTTCGAGGCGGCGGAGTGCCGAAGGCTCAGGCCTTCTGCACTTCCTCGGCCTGCAGGCCCTTCGGGCCCTTGGTGACGACGAAAGTGACGCGCTCGCCTTCCTGCAGCGACTTGAAGCCGTTGCCCTGGATCGCGCGGAAATGCACGAACAGGTCTTCACCGCTTTCCGGCGTGATGAAGCCGAAGCCCTTGGCGTCGTTGAACCACTTGACCGTACCGCTCTGACGTTCCGACATGACACATACCTTTGAAACATGAATGAATCGCGGCCTGGGCGAAGGCGCCCGGCCGCAACATGGAGCAGGAAATCCGAGTCCTCCCCGGCTCTTGCCACCGCGAGCATACACGGAAAACGGCCGCTGCGACGGCTGGCAGCCCTGGCGGTTCAGCCTTGAGGCATCCCTTACAATGCGCGCATGAAGATCGCCTCGTGGAACGTGAACTCGCTGAAGGTTCGCCTGCCGCAGCTGCTGCAGTGGCTGGCGGACGCCCGGCCGGACATCGTGGCGCTGCAGGAAACCAAGCTGGAGGACGCGAAGTTTCCCGTCGCCGAGCTTGCCGCGGCGGGCTACCGCACGGTGTTTTCCGGGCAGAAGACCTACAACGGGGTGGCGATCCTGGCGCGCGAGGCGCTGGGCGATTTCGCCGACCCGGTCACCGACATCCCGGGCCTGGACGATCCGCAGCGGCGCATCCTCGCCGCCAGCGTGGGCGGCCTGCGCATCGTCGACCTCTACGTGGTCAACGGCAAGGCGGTGGGCGACGAGAAGTACGCCTACAAGCTGCACTGGCTGGAACGCGTGCGGGAGTTCCTCGCCGGCGAGATCGCGCGCCACCCGAAGCTCGTGGTGCTGGGCGATTTCAACATCGCGCCGGACGACCGCGACGTGCACGATCCCGCCGCATGGGGCGAGGACATCCTCTGCTCGCCGCCCGAGCGCGCCGCGCTCAAGGCCATCGCGGATCTCGGCCTGCACGACAGCTTCCGCCTGTTCCAGCCGGAGGGCGGGCACTTCAGCTGGTGGGACTACCGGCAGGCGGCGTTCCGGCGCAACATGGGTCTGCGCATCGACCTGATCCTGCTCGGCGAAGTCCTGAAACCCGCCGCCGTCGGCGCGGCGATCGACCGCGAACCGCGTCGCTGGGAGCGACCCTCCGACCACACGCCGGTGACGCTCGAATTGGATATCGAATGAACACAAGCAAGACCGACTGGCCGAGTTCGCTCACCGACGAGGAGCTCGACGAACTGGACCGCTACCTGCGCGCCCACGTGCAGGAGGGCGACGGACGCCTGCTGCTGGACGGCGTGCACGGCCTGCTCAGCGCGCTGGTGATCGGCCCGCTGCAGGTGCTGCCGGACGAATGGCTGCCCGAGGTGCTGCACGAGCCCTTCGACGACGAAGCCGAGGGCAACCGCGTGCTGGCGCTGCTGGCCAAGCTCAACGACTCGATCAGCGCCGAGCTCGACGTGGATGCCTACGAGCCCATCCTCGGCGAAATCGACACCGAGCTTGGCCCCGCGCTCTCCGCCGCCGGCTGGTGCGAGGGTTTCAGCCGCGGCATCGACCTGCGCGCCGCGCTGTGGGAAGGCCGCCTCGCCGACGATCCGCAGCTGATGGAACTGCTCGGCCCGGTGATGGCGCTGGCGGTGGACGACGGTGTGCTCAGCGCCGAGGCCGAGTTCGAGAAACTCAGCGACGAGGAATACGACGACTGCCTCGCGCAGATCCCCGCCGTGCTCGACGCGGTCGGCCAGTACTGGCAGGCCAAGCCGGTCACCGAGGCCGAACTGGAGGCCATGGTGCAGCGGCACAGCGAACCCGAAGTCCACGAGGGCTCGGCGCCGCGCCAGCGCAGCGGTCATTGGGTGCACTGAAAGCGCAGCGGAGCAGGGAGGATGCTGGTCTGAACGCCGCCGCTCCGCTCTACCAACCGATCCATGTCCTGAAGCCGGTCGCATCGGGCCTGTGGATCGTCGACGGTCCCGTCGTGCGCATGGCTGTGTTGGGCGCTGGCGTGCCGTTCCCCACGCGGATGACCGTCGTGCAGCTGGGCGACGGCGGCCTGTGGTGCCACTCGCCGGTGGCACCCGATCCGGCGCTGTTCGCCGCGATCGACGCGCTGGGTCCAGTGCGTCACCTGCTCTCGCCCAACAAGCTGCACTACACGCACATTGCCGCGTGGAAACGGCGCTATCCCGAGGCCGTCGCCTGGGCCTCGCCCGGCGTGCGCGAACGCGCGGCGGGCCAGAAAATCCAGGTCGATTTCGACGCCGATCTCGGCGATGCGCCGGAGCCGGCCTGGGCCGCCGATCTCGACCAGCTGCATTTCCGTGGCAGCCGCGCGATCGAGGAGGTGGTGTTCCTGCACCGCGCCAGCGCCACCCTGATCCTCACCGACCTGATCGAGAACTTCGAGGCCGCCAGGTTGGGTATGGCGATGCGCTGGATCGCCAGGTTGGGCGGCGTGCTCGATCCCGACGGCAAGGCGCCGCTGGACATGCGCCTTACCTTCCGCGACCGCGCCGCGGCACGTGCCTGCTTCGAGCGCATCATGGGCTGGCGCCCGCAGCGAGTGATCCTCGCCCACGGCCGCTGTTATCTGGACGGCGGCGTAGCGGAGCTGCGCCGTGCGTTCCGCTGGCTGTAGCCGGCTCAATGGTTCGGCATCGTCGCGCCGACGGAACGATGCGTTCCCGCCGTCGTGCTTGGATTAGGGACCGCGCGCGCGCATCTTGGCGTCATCCACGCACCGGAGCACCGCCATGAGCGAACGCCGCATCCTCCGCCGCATCCTCCGCCGCATCCGCGGCACCGACACCGCCGACGGCGCGGGCGTGAAGCTCAAGCGCATCATCGGCCAGCCCGGGTTGGACATGCTCGATCCCTTCCTGCTGCTGGACGAGTTCCGTTCCGACAGTGCCGACGACTACATCGCCGGCTTCCCCGAGCATCCGCACCGCGGCTTCGAGACGGTCACCTACATGCTGGCCGGCCACATGCAGCACGGCGACAACCACGGCAACCGCGGCGACCTGGTGCCGGGCAGCGTGCAGTGGATGACCGCCGGCCGCGGCATCCTGCATTCGGAGATGCCGCAGCAGGAGAACGGCCTGATGTGGGGCTTCCAGCTGTGGGTGAACCTGCCGGCCAGCGACAAGATGACCGCGCCGCGCTACCAGGACATCGGCCCCGAGCGCATCCCCGTGGTGCATCCGGCCGACGGCGTGACGGCGAAGGTGATCGCCGGCGAGCTGGCCGGTGCCACCGGGCCGGTGGCCGGCATCGTCACCGCGCCGGTGTACCTGGACATCGCGGTGGAACCGGGCGCCCAGGTGGATATCCCGCTGCCGGAAGGCCACCACGCCTTCGCCTACGTGTTCGACGGCAGCGATGCCCAGGTGGCCGGCGAAATGCTGGCGCGCAGCGAGCTGGCCGTGCTGTCGCCGGGCGAGAGCGTGCGCATCGGCGGCCGCGAGGCGCCGGCGCGCGTGTTGCTGGTCGCGGGCCGGCCGCTGGCCGAACCGGTGGCGCGCTACGGCCCGTTCGTGATGAACACGCCCGAACAGATCCATGAGGCCATCGCCGACTTCCGCGCCGGCAAGTTCTGAGCGCCCGCGTCCCTGTCCTCCTTTCCGAGCGCAACGGACCGTCCAGGCAGGCGAGGCGGGCGAAAAGCCTCCGAAACCGTGAAGCCCGTCACGGGAATGGCCTTGCTGCGGCCTCAAGCCGGGTCGTGCCGCGTCGATTTCCTGAACAGAGTCGCCAACCCATGAGGCTGGCGACTTGTCAAGCCTCCTGTTTTGTCGTTAAATGTCAGTTAACCCTTGTTGACTCATACGGCTGCAATCCAAAGCTGCGATTTGTTCCAGGAAAAACACGCAAACCATTGTTGTTGAACGCCATGAATACGCTGTTGATCTTGCTGCCTCTATTCTCCGTCCTGCTCATCGCCGGCGCGGTGCGCCGCGTGCCGACCGGGCAGGTCTACAGCCTCTATCGCGGCGGCAAGCTGGTGCGGGTGTTGTCGGAAGGCACGCATCTGATCCTGCCGTGGCGCGAGCGTGTGGCGCACAAGATCGACCTGACCGGGCAGACCCTGCAGCTGGCCGAACCGCTGGACGAAGCCCGCGAGCTGCGCGGCACCGTGTATTGGCAGGTGCTCGAGCCCGAGCGCGCGGACGCCGTGATCGACCAGGTCAACGACCTGATACGCCGCGGTGCGCAGCAGGCCTTGCGCGGCGAGGTTCACGTCGACCGCCGCGATCTGGGCGTGTGCGTCAAGCAATCCCTCAACGGCACCCTGCGCGAGCGCGGCATGATGGTGACCCGGGTGGAGCTGGAGCTGGCCGCCGCCTGAGCCGCCACGCACAGGCATCCGCGAGTCGAACCCGCCGTCCGGCGGGTTTTCGCGTTCTGGGGCGCCCGCGCCGCACAAGGCAACAACTCGCCGCCCGCGCTTTTTTCCGGGCGACACCTGATACTGCCCGCCCGACTCTCGCCTTACAGGACCCCGCATGACCTCCCGCGCCACCCTGCAAGCCCGCCTGGAACAGGGCATCGCCGCGCTCGGCCTCGCCTTGCCGGCGGATGCGGTGGAGCGCCTGCTGGACTACCAGGCCCTGCTGGAACGCTGGAATGCGGCCTACAACCTCACCGCGGTCCGCGACCCGGCGGAGATGGTCACCCGCCACCTGCTCGATTCCCTGGCCATCCTGCCTTTCGTCCAGGGCGAGACGCTGGCCGACCTCGGCACCGGCCCCGGTCTGCCCGGCATCGTGCTGGCGATTGCCGCGCCGGGTCGGCAGATCCTGCTGGTGGACTCCAACGGCAAGAAGGTGCGCTTCCTGCGCGAGGCGATCCGCGCGCTCAAGCTCGACGGCGTGCGCGCCGTGCAGTCGCGGGTGGAAGACGTGGAAGGCGCCTTCGACTGCATCACCGCGCGGGCCTTCGCCAGCCTCGCCGACATGCTCGGCTGGGGTGGCCACCTGCTGGCGCCGGACGGCATCTGGCTGGCGATGAAGGGCAAGGCACCGGACGAGGAGTTGCCCGGCGT
Organism: Rhodanobacter sp.; assembly: GCA_040371205.1. Lineage (NCBI taxonomy): Bacteria > Pseudomonadati > Pseudomonadota > Gammaproteobacteria > Lysobacterales > Rhodanobacteraceae > Rhodanobacter > Rhodanobacter sp. The sequence continues at coordinate 3,448,896 of AP031382.1, read as the reverse complement.
GCCGCCGGCCTTCGCGGTGCGCGGCATTCACACCCTGGCGGTGCCCGGGCTGGACGCCGAGCGCAGCCTGGTGGTGCTCGCTCGCGCCGGTCGCTGAACCCGACCTGCCCGGCCTGCTAATCTAGGCCCCCTTTCGGCACACGAAAACGACGACATGGCACGCATCATCGCTGTCGCCAACCAGAAGGGCGGCGTCGGCAAGACCACCACGGCAGTGAACCTCGCAGCGGCGCTGGCCGCGGCGAAGCGCCGCGTGCTGCTCGTCGATCTCGACCCGCAGGGCAACGCCACCATGGCCTCCGGCGTGGACAAGCACGCGGCGCGGCCCAACGGCTGCGCGGTGCTGCTGGAGGAAGCCACCGTCGCCGAGGCCGCGGTCGCCACCGAGGCGCACTACGACCTGCTGCCCGGCAACGGCGACCTCACCGCCGCCGAGCTGAAGCTGATGGACACGCTGGCGCGCGAGCATCGCCTGAAGGAGCAGCTGGCCCCCGCGGCCGGCCGCTACGACACCATCCTGGTCGACTGCCCGCCCACGCTGAACCTGCTCACGCTCAACGCGCTCACCGCGGCGGACGGCGTGCTGATTCCGGTGCAGTGCGAATACTTCGCGCTGGAAGGCCTTTCCAGCCTGCTGGAAACGGTCAAGGCGGTGCGCCAGCGCCTGAATCCCAAGCTGGAGATCGAAGGCCTGCTGCGCACCATGTACGACGTGCGCAACAACCTCGGCAACGAAGTCTCGGCGCAGCTCACCGCGCACTTCGGCGACAAGGTGCTGCGCTCGATCATTCCCCGCAACATCCGCCTTGCCGAGGCGCCCAGCCACGGCCAGCCGATCCACCTGTACGACCGCAGCTCGCGCGGCGCGATCGCCTACATCGGCCTCGCCGGCGAGATCATCCGCCGCGAACGCGGGCTGCAGGCGGCGCACCACGAGGCGGAAGAGACCGCCGCGCTGGACGAGGCGCTGGACGCCCAACACCAGGATTGAACATGGCAAAGAAACGAGGACTGGGCCGCGGGCTGGACGCGCTCTTGGGCGGCGAAGGCGCCGCCGCGCCCGTGCTGGAACAGGAAGGCGAGCTGCGCACCCTGCCGATCCAGCAGATCCAGCCCGGCAAGTACCAGCCGCGCCGGCACTGGAACGACGAAGCGCTGGACGAGCTGGCCGCCTCGATCAAGGCGCAGGGCCTGATCCAGCCGGTGGTGGTGCGCGCCATCGGCAAGCACCAGTACGAACTGATCGCCGGCGAGCGCCGCTGGCGCGCCTCCCAGCGTGCCCAGCTCGCCGAGATCCCCGCGCTGGTGAAGGAGGTGCCGGAAGTCGCGGTGCCGGCGATGGCGCTGATCGAGAACATCCAGCGCCAGGATCTCACGCCGCTGGAAGAAGCCGACGCGCTGAAGCGCCTGATCGAGGACTTCGACCTCACCCACCAGCAGGCCGCCGAAGCGGTCGGCCGCTCGCGCGCCGCGGTGTCCAACCTGCTGCGCCTCACCGAGATGCCCGAGCCGATCAAGAAGCTGCTCGACGAGGGCAAGCTGGAGATGGGCCACGCGCGCTGCCTGCTCACCCTCGACGAATCCGTCGCCGTGCAGCTCGCCCGCCAGGCGGTGACGCTGGGCTGGTCGGTGCGCGAACTGGAGGACGCCGCCCGCCGCGCCCAGGCCGCGCCCAAGGGCAAGGCCAAGCGCGCCCCCGCGCAGGATCCCAACATCGCCGCGCTGGAACGCGAGCTGGCCGAGCGCTTCGCCACCCGCGTCGAACTGGCCACCGCCAGCGGCGGCCGCGGCAAGCTGGTGATCCATTACCACAGCAACGACGAACTGGAAGGCATCCTCGGCAAGCTGCGCTGACGACGGGTTGAAAGATGAAGCGCTTCGGCCCGGTCTCCTTGGTCGTGAATCCCCGACAGCGACAATTCGAAGCGCTGACCCGCGCGCATGCCGGCGACCTGTACCGCTACGCCTACTGGTTGTGCGGGCAGGACGCGCTGGCCCAGGATCTGGTGCAGGAAACCCTGCTGCGCGCGTGGAAAAGCCTCGACGCCTTGCGCGAAGCCGAATCCGCCAAACCCTGGTTGCTGACCATCCTGCGCCGCGAGCACGCGCGCCTGCACGAGCGCAAGTCGATGGATACCGTCGAGCTGGACGACAATCTCGCTGAAGACGCCTCCTGGGCCAGCCCCGAGCGTCACGGCGACGCCGCCGAATTGCGTGAAGCCATGTCGAAGTTGCCGCTCAAATATCGCGAACCGCTGCTGCTGCAGGTGCTGGGCGGCATGAGCTGCGAGGAAATCGCCGCCGAAATGGGCCAGCAGCCCGGCGCGGTGATGACCCAGCTGTTTCGCGCGCGCCAAAAGCTGAAATCGATCCTGCAGGGCGGTCGTGCGGAGGTCCAGCATGGACTGTCTTGAGTTCCGCCGCCGGCTCGGCGCCGAGCCGCAGACGCGCGATCCCGAACTGCTCGCGCATCGCGACGAATGCGCCGCCTGCGCGGCCGCGTGGGAACGCGCCCGCGCCTTCGAGCGTGAATTGCACGCGGCGCTGACCGTGCCCGTGCCCGCCGGCCTCGCCGACCGCGTGCTGCTGGCGCAGGCCACCGGCGAGCGCCGGCAGGCCGTGCGCCGCCGCCGTCATGTCGCCTTCGCGCTGGCCGCTTCGTTGCTGCTCGCGCTCGGCGGTGGCGGCTATGCATGGCGCCAGTTCGAGGCGCACTCGTTGCCCGCGCTGGCGGTGGCGCACATGCCGGGCGAAATCCGTTCGTTCGATCTCGTCCAACCGATCGGTGCGCCCGCCATCGCGGAGGGTTTCGCGGCGCGCGGCGTCAGCCTGCGCGGCCCCGCGCCCCGCGACGTCACCTACGTGCACGACTGCCCGGTCGGCCCGTACAAGACCGTGCACCTGGTCAGCCGGGTGGACGGCACGCCGGTGGCCGTGCTCTACCTGCCGCGCACGCAGGTGGCGCGTGTCCGCGATTTCCGCCGCGACGGCTGGCGCGGCCGCATCGTGCCGTTGGCCCATGGCACCCTGGTGATGCTCACCGACCGCGCCGGTACGCCGCACTTCGACGCGGTGGCCAGCGACTGGCGGATCGCGATCGACGGCGAGGGCCGCACGCCTACCGCGAAAAGCGGCGGCACGGATGCGGGACCCGGACGGCTGGCGCCTTGAGACGCGGCACGAGGCCGCCGCGGACGACCCGTACCGGATCGCATCGAAGGACGCCTGCGGCAACGCAAGCGTCCTGAGCGTCCGCAGCCAATCCGCCCAGCTTTAGCCTGCCTTGCACGCGGCCAGCGTTGAAGGTGCAGCCGCATGGATCGGCCCGACCCGGCGCATCCGGGTTCGGGCCGGTCGGGCGCGCCTCAGCCCTCGCGAATCATCGCAACCGGTGCGGCGCGGCGATGGAACATGCGCCGTAGCAGCCAGTCCAGCGAGGCCTTTCCGCCGCCAAGCGCCACCAGCGCCAGCAGCATCAGGCCCCAGGCCTTGTGGTCGTTGAAGTCGCCGCCCGCCAGGCCATTCCAGAAGCCGTTCGGCCATAGCGCGGGGTAGGAGACCACGGCGACGATGTTGTAGACGAACAGCACCGCGGCGACCGCGCGGGTGCCGAGGCCGAGCGCGAGGAACCACGGCAGCACCAGCTCGGTCCAGGTGGCGAGCGTGGCGGCCAGCGCGGGCGCCAGCAGGGGCACGTGGTATTCGTTGTCGAACAGGTAGGCGGTGCCGGTGGGGTCGTCCCACTTCACCACGCCGGCGCGCCAGAACGCGAGCGCCACGAACAGGCGAAACAGCAGCAGGGCCAGCGGGGTGAGCATGGTCAGCCGCGCGCTGAGGCGCGACCAGCGATCCATGGCGAAGGCGGTGTTCATGCGGATTCCTCGAGGGTTGAAGGGAGGGAGCACGCGGCGAACAACGCGTGTTCGAGCAGCGGGGAGAGCAGCATTTCGGGTGCAGCGTGCGCGTCGGCGGAACGGGCGGCTTCGAGCGCCAGGTCGAGCGAAACCCCGCGCAACAACGCGGACACGAACGCGGCCTGTGCGGTCGCGATCTCGCACATCGCGACCTGCCCGCCTTCGCGCCACAGCAGCACGGATTGCGGCGCGGCGGGATCGAATGCCGCCTCGTTGCCGGTGTCGTCGGCCGCTTGCCCGTAGCGCCACAGGTCCAGCACGGCCGATGCGGAAGAAAGCACGCGCACGCAAGGCCGCAGGCGGGGATCGTGGCCCGCGCCGGCGAAGGCGGCGAGCAAGGCCCAGGCGTCGGCGGAGGCTTCGTCCGCGGCGAGAGCAACCTGCTGGCGCAGCCATTCCAGTTTCGCCACGTCGGCCAGCCACGGCCACGCCGCGGTCTCCGGCTGGTCGGCGAGGAAGTCCGCGAAATCGGTGCCGTAGTCCTGCAGGTTGCCGTTGCGATGGCCGCGGTACGCGGCATGCCGCGTGGCGAGGCCGTCGAAGCATTCTGCGCCGAGCAGGCGCTGCAGCGTGGGAAAGCTGGTGGCCAGCGCGTCGACGTGGATCGCGAGGTTCGCGTGGCGGTAGATGCGCAGGCGCGCGGCCGGCGCGATGCCGCGCACGGCGATCCACGGTTCCAGCGCGGGCGCGCCGCCGTCGACGATGGCGGCGGCGAACGCGTGCTGCAACTCAGCCAGCGACGGCGGCGAGGTGGTGGTCGGCATGTTCATCCAGGTATTCCGCGGCGCGGCGCGCCTCGTCCTGCAGCACGGCGAACTCGGGCAAGTCCTGGTCCCATTCGATCAGGGTGGGCTTCGCTCCGGTGTGCGCGAGCGTGCGGCCGTAGAGCGACCACACGGCGGGATCGACGGGGCGGTTGTGCGAGTCGATCAGCAGCGCACCGCCCAGGCCCTGCTTGCGCGTGAAGCCGGCCAGGTGCAGCTCGCCCACCGCGGCGGCGGGGATGCCGGCGATGTAGCGTTGCGCGTCGAAGCCATGATTCACGCTGTTGACGTACACGTTGTTGACGTCGAGCAGCAGGCCGCAGCCGCTGCGTGCGGCGAGCGCGGCGAGAAACTCCCATTCGGGCATGCTCGAATGGGTAAAGTGGATATAGCTGGAGACGTTCTCCACCAGCACGCGGCGGCCCAGCGCTTCTTGCAGCTGGGTCACGCGCGCGACCATCAGGTCCAGCGCTTCCTCGGTGTACGGCAGCGGCAGCAGGTCGTTGTAGTGGCGGCCGCCGATGGCGCCCCAGCACACGTGTTCGGACACCAGACCCGGTTCGGCCCGGCGCACCAGTTCGCGCAGCGCGGCGAGATGCGCGGTATCCAGCGGATCGGCCGAGCCCAGCGACAGGCCCACGCCGTGCAGGCTCACCGGATAGTCGCGGCGCACCGCATCGAAGACATCCCACAGCGTCCCGCCCGCACAGAAGAAATTCTCGCTGTGCAGCTCGAAGAACGGCACCGCCGGGCGTTGCTCCAGCACATGGCCGAAGTGCGGCGGCCGCAGCCCGATCCCGACCGAGGTCGGGATCGGCTGCGCACGCGAAGCGCGTGGCGAAGGCATGGATCAGCTCTTCTTCATCATCGTGCCGGCCGTCAGCGAGCCGCCTTCGAGCTTGGCGCACAGGCCGGTCGGCACCGCCACGAAAGCCTGCGGATCGCGCGCCTTGCTGTCCTGGCCCGCACAGGAGTGGCCGGGCGACTGGCAGTCGTTCTTGTAGGCGGCATTGACGCCGTAGCACTTCTGGGTCGCCTGCGCGCCCATCTTGTCGGCGGCGTGGGCGGTGCTGGCGGCGCCCAGCGCGCCGGCGGCGATCAGGCTGAGCAGGGCGGAGCTGAGGATGGTCTGGGCTTGCATGGGGGTTCTCCCGTGGATGCCGGACGATTCCGGCTGCGGGAGATGACCCGGCGGGCGCGGATTTCCTTACAACGGGGTCGGCATCACCGTTTCGGCGGCCTGCGCCGCGAGGCATTAAACTGCGCGCTCGCCGCCGCGCGCGGCGCCCGTTTCCCTGAAAGGCCCGCCCATGCCGCAATTATCGGTCGTCGTCCCCGTGTTCAACGAGCGCGACAACATCCCGCCGCTGCTTGCCGAAATCGCCGCTGCCCTGCGCGGCCAGGTCGACTACGAGGTGGTCTACGTCGACGACGATTCCAGCGACGACAGCCGCGCGGTGCTGGCCGCGCAGAAGGCGCAGCATCCGGAATTGCGCGTGCTGCACCACGTCACCCGCAGCGGCCAGAGCACGGCGGTGTGGAACGGCGTGCGCGCGGCGCGCGGCGCGTGGATCGCCACGCTGGACGGCGACGGCCAGAACGATCCCGCCGATATCCCGAAGCTGCTCGCCGCCCGCGACGGCGCCGCGCCCGGGGTGAAGTTGTTCGCCGGCTGGCGCACCACGCGGCGCGACAGCTTCAACAAGCGGATCTCCTCGAAAATCGCCAACGCGGTGCGCTCGCGCATGCTGAAGGACGCCACGCCCGACACCGGCTGCGGGCTGAAGCTGTTCGAGCGCGAGGTGTTCCTGCGCCTGCCCTACTTCGACCACATGCACCGCTACCTGCCCGCGCTGGTGAAGCGCGCCGGCTTCCAGAGCACCAGCGTGCCGGTGGGCCATCGCCCGCGCACCGCGGGCGTGTCCAAGTACGGCATGCTCGACCGCCTGTGGGTGGGCCTGGCCGACCTGCGCGGCGTGGCGTGGCTGATGCGCCGGGGCAAGGTGACGCGGGTCGAGGAACTCTGACCCGCGCCGCGCCTGCGCGATGGCGCGGGCGTATGCTGGAACGCATTCCCTGCAGGGAGTTGCGTGCATGAGCATCGCCGTGAAACGCGTCTACGAGCCGCCGGCGAAATCCGACGGCTACCGTGTGCTGATCGACCGCCTGTGGCCGCGCGGCCTGAAGAAGGACGACGTGCCGCTCGACCTGTGGATCAAGGAACTGGCGCCGTCCGCCGCGCTGCGCCAGTGGTTCGGCCACGATCCCTCGCGCTGGGAAGGATTCCGCCAGCGCTATGCCGGCGAGCTGGACAAGCGCGGCGAGCACTGGCGCCCGCTCGCCGAGCGCGCCGCCAAGCATCCGCTCACCCTGCTCTATGCCGCGCGCGACGAGGAACACAACAACGCGCTGGTGCTGAAGTCCTACCTGGAGAACTGGCTGCGCACGCACGGGCCGCGCTAGCGGCGCGGCCAATGCGCCAACGCCTCGCGCGCCTGTTGCCGGCCCAGTTCGATCAACTCGCGGGCGCGGTAGAACTCGTAGGCGGTGGCCATGTTGCGCGGCAGCTGGATCAGCAGGTCGGGCTCGTAGGCGGAAAGGCGCAGCCGCGCCAGGTTGGCCTGCATCAGGTCCATCGACTGCGCGAGCAGTTCGAGCGCACCCGGTTCGCGTGTCGCGTCGTGGCTACCGGCATGCGGCATCAGGCGGTTGATCAGGGCGCCGACGCGCCGGCGGTAGCCCGGCGTGTCGTCCGCCGCCGTCGCCTCGGCCGGTGGTGTCGGCGAAGTATGCACGGCCACGCCGTCCACGCTCACCGCCATCAGGTAGTCGGCGGTTTCGCGGATCAAGGGCGTCACCGGCACGGGGTTGAGCAAGCCGCCGTCGACCAGTCGACGGCCGCCGATGTGGTGCGGGCGGAACACGGTGGGAATGGCGATGGAGGCGCGGATCGCATCGAACAGGGAGCCGTTCGACAGCCACACCTCGCGCTCGCGGTCGATGTCCACCGCCACCGCGGTGAACGCCAGCGGCAGCTCCTCGATCATGGCGTCGCCGACCAGCGCGCGCAGCGTGCCGATGATCTTTTCGCCCTTGATCAGGCCGCCGCCCGAAAAGCTCCAGTCCACCAGCTTGAGCACGTCGAACTTCGCCAGCGAGCAGACCCAGTCGCGGTAGATGTCGAGCTTGCCCGCGGCGTGGATGCCGCCGATCAGGGCGCCCATCGAGCTGCCGGCGATGGCGGCGATGCGGTAACCCTGGGCTTCCAGTTCCTCGATCACGCCGATGTGCGCCAGCCCCTTGGCGCCGCCGGAGCCCAGCGCCAGGGCGACGGTGGCCGGCTGCGCTGCGGCTTCGGGTTCGGCTTCAATGGAGTGCGGCGTGTTCATCCCTGCATTGTGTACCGAAGCGCGGTGGACGTCGCGTGTGCGGTTTGCGCGTGCTGCGCCGTCGCGTAGCATGCAGTCTGGATCGCAAGAGTGAAGTCGATGCAGCCGAAGCCGCCTACCGCACGCACCGGAATCCGCGCATGAGCTGGCAGGCCTGGGCGGTGGTGGCCGTGATCGTGGTGGCGATGGCGCTGTTCGCCAGCGAGAAACTGCGCATCGACCTGGTGGCCCTGCTGGTGCTCGCGGTGCTGGTGATGTTTGGCATCGTCAGTCCCGGCGAAGCGCTGTCGGGTTTCAGCAACGAGGCCACGGTGACGGTCGCGGCGATGTTCGCGCTCAGCATCGGCATCGAGCGCTCCGGCATGCTGGAGCCGCTGAGCCGCCTGCTGATGCGCATCCGCCGGCCATGGCTGCTCACGCTCGCGCTGATGCTGGCGATCGCGCCATTGGGCGCCTTCGTGAAGAACATCGCGCTGGTCGCCACCTTCCTGCCGCTGGCGCTGCGCGTGTGCCAGCGCACCGGCACTTCGCCGGCGCGCGTGCTGATGCCGATGGCCTATGCCGCGCAGATGGGCGGCGTGTGCACGCTGATCGGCACCTCGTCCAACCTGCTCGCCGATTCGCTGGCGCAGAAAAACGGCCTGCCCGGCTTCGGCGTGTTCGAGTTCACCGGCATGGGCGTGCTGCTCGCGGTGGCCGGCATCGCGTACCTGATGCTGGTGGGCCGCTGGCTGCTGCCGCGCCACATCGAGGCGAACGAGATCGAGGAAGTGGAGATCGGCAAGTACGTCACCGAGCTGGCGCTCACCGCGCAGTCGCCGCTGCTGGGCAAGAGCATCGGCGAGGCGCAACTGGGCGAACGCTACGGCGTCTATCCGCTGGAACTGCTGCGCGGCGAGCGGCGCATGTGGTCGCCGCGTTCGCAGCAGATGGAGGCCGGCGACGTGCTGCTGGTGCGCGGCGATTGGGAAAAGATCGTGGAGTTCCAGCGTCGCGCCCACCTGCAGAACGCGCCGGAGAGCCGCTATGTGCGCGATGTCGACCATCCGCGCGTGCTCGCCGAGATCATGGTGGCGCCGGCCAGCTTGGCCGAAGGCCGCCAGCTGGCCGAGACCGACCTCGGCCGCCGGCCCGGCGCGGTGGTGCTCGCCATCCATCGCCGCGGCCAGGTGCTGCGCGACAAGCTCAGCGACACCAGCCTCGCGGTGGGCGACGTGCTGCTGGTGCTGGTGGACGAGGACAACATGCCGCAGTTGCGCGGCGACGACGCCTTCATCGTGCTGAGCGAGCGCGACGATGCGCGGCGCATGTCGCGCAAGGCGATCGTGGCGGCGGCGATCATGGCCGGCGTGGTGGTGGTGTCCGGCCTGCGCTGGTTGCCGATTCCGGTGGCCGCGATCTGCGGCGCGGCGGCGATGGCGTTGACCGGCTGCTTCGGCCGCAAGGACGTCTACGAAGGCATGGACTGGAAGATCATCGTGCTGCTCGGCGCGATTCTGCCGCTGGGCACGGCGATCGAGAAAACCGGCCTGTCGCACGCCGTGGTCCATGCCGGCATGCATCTGATCGGCGACCACGGCCCGCTGGCCGCGCTGTTGATGGTGTACCTGCTCACCGCGCTGCTCACCGAATTGATGGGGCACAACCCGTCGGTGGTGCTGATGGTCGGCATCGCCACCAGCGTGGCGCATGCGATGCACGCCGACCCGCGGCCGTTCGTGGTTGCCGTGGCTTTCGCCGCCGCCACCTCCTTCGCCACGCCGGTGGGCTACCCCACCAACACCATGGTGTATTACGCCGGCGGCTACCGCTTCACCGATTTCATGAAGGTGGGCATCCCGCTGATCGCGTTGTTCTGCGCGCTGTCGATGTGGCTGATCCCGGTGTTCTGGCCGTTCCATCCGTAGGCGGCGCGGAAACTCGCCGGCGCAAGCGTTGCGTCAGTCGTCGTATGGGCTGACCAGCCCGTGCGCGGACCAGCGCTTGTACTGCCATTGGTACTGGGTGAAGGCCAGCGCCACGCAGGCCTCCACGCCGCGGTTGAGCGCGCCGCAGGCGGTGGCGAGATCGGCGTCGGCCAGGCCGTCCGGCGCGGGCAGGAAGTGGATGCGATAGCCGCTGCCGCGCGGCAGGCGCTCGGCGAAGGCGTACAACACGGTAGCGCCGGTGCGCGCGGCGAGTCGCGGCAACAGCACCATGGTCAGCGCGTCGCGGCCGAAGAACGGCGCGATCTCGCCTTCGCCCGCGCGCGGCTTCTGGTCGGGCAGGATGCCCACCGTGCCGCCGGCGGCGAGCCGCTTGTAGAGCGTGCGCACGCCGGCGCCCTCGGCGCGCACCTGCTCCGGCGCCAGTGCGCCGCGCACCTTGCGCAGCAGGCCTTCCATCGCGGCGATGCGCGGCGGCCGGTACAGGATCGCCATCGGCGTCTTGCGGCACAGCCAGTAGTTGAGCAGTTCCCAGCAGCCCAGGTGCGGCGCGGCGATGATGACGCCCTTGCCCGAAGCCAGCGCGGCGTCGAACAGGGCTTCGCCGCGCACCTCGCGCACCAGCCGCAGCGCACGTTCGGCGCCCGAGCCCCAGATCTTGATGATCTCGGTGGCCGACTTGCCGCTCTCGGCCAGTGCATCGCGCAGCAGCGCGGCGTGCGCGGCTTCGTCGAGCCCCGGCCGTGCGACGGCGAGGTTCACCGCCACGTGATGCGCGGTACGCGTGTGCCGTCCCAGCGCGATGCGGCCCAGCAGGCCGCCCGCGGCATGCAGCGCGCGCAGCGGCAGCAGGGCGAGCAGGCGCAGCAGGAGGTAGATCAGGTACATGTCGGCACGCATCCGTCCAGTGTAAGGGATCGCCATGCCTGCACCCCCGACTGCGTGCGCGTTCACGCGACCTTCGCAAGAAGGCGCGCCAGACGCATCAAGAATCGCCCGGAAGTGTCGACATGATTCCTTGCCGCTCGTCGACGACCGGACGACGTCCCGGTTGCCGTCCTCGTATCCGCCGGAGAACCGCCATGCAGAAAGCAATGTTGATGAACCTGCCCGCCACCGGCCTCGATGCGTTGGTCGCCTTTCACAAGGCGCTCGGCTTCGTGAACCATGCTGCCTTTACCGACACCACGGCCGCCAACGGCAGCGCCGCCGACATCCACCCGGTCGAGGATCACGGCTTCATGCACGGCCGCGACATGGCTGAACCCGATGGCCGCATCTGGGGCGCGATGGGGATGGATCCGGCCGGGATGCCCGTGGGTGATGCCAGGAAGTGAGGTGCGCCGGCAAGCGACGCCACGCTCCGCATCGCGCGCTGGCGGCGCCTGCCGTAGCCTCCGTACCGCGGTTCTTCGCTATGCTGTGCGCCCCCGTCGCGGAGTCGACATGATCGCCCTGATCCAGCGTGTGCTGTCCGCCCGTGTCGAGGTCGATGGCGAGTCCGTGGGGGCCATCGATGCCGGGCTGCTTGCCCTGGTGGCGGTGGAGCCGCACGACGGCGAGCGCGAGGCGCAGCGCATGCTGCAACGGTTGCTCGGCTATCGCGTGTTCGGCGACGCCGCCGGCAAGATGAACCGCTCGTTGGCCGATACCGGCGGCGGCCTGCTGCTGGTGAGCCAGTTCACCCTTGCCGCCGATACCCGTTCCGGCATGCGTCCCAGCTTCACCGGCGCGGCGCCGCCCGAACACGGCCGGCGCTGGTTCGAGCGCTTGCTGGAATTGGCGCGCGCCGCGCACCCGCAGGTGGAAACCGGGCGCTTCGGCGCCCATATGGTGGTGAGTCTGGTCAACGACGGGCCGGTGACCTTCCGGCTCGACACCGGTTGACGGTGCCTTGCATCAAGTGCGGCGCAAGCCCTCGATCTGGCGCGATTTTTGCGTCCCCCGCGGGGATTTTTCCGGACTTGAAATCTGGTCAAAAAAGCAGCACATCGCTATAATGTCCGGTTCTTGAACCCTGCGGCGGTCGGTGAATGAACAACAAAGTCCACGAGCAACAGTCCGAAATCAAGGCGCTGATCGCCAAGGGCCTTGAGCAGGGCTACCTGACCTACGCCGAGATCAACGACCACCTGCCCGACGACATCGTCGACGCGGAGCAGATCGAAGACATCATGGCCGTGCTCAAGGGCGTGGGCATCGAGGTGCACGACGCCGCGCCGGACGCCGATCCGCTGGCCGACAACGCCCCGGGCAGCGGCACCGACGACGAGGCCGCCGCCGAGGAAGCGGTTGCCCTGCTGTCCGCCGTGGACGCCGAGGTGGGCCGCACCACCGACCCGGTGCGCATGTACATGCGCGAGATGGGCACGGTGGAACTGCTCACCCGCGAGGGCGAGATCGCCATCGCCAAGCGCATCGAGGAAGGCCTGTCGCAGGTGCAGACCGCGCTGGCCAGCTTCCCGCTGACCATCGAGCTGCTGCTGGAGGAGTACGACCAGCATCTCGACGGCAAGCGCCGTCTCAGCGAGATCCTCGCCGGCTTCCTCGACCTGGAAGCCGCCGCCGACGCCGCGCGCCTGGAAGCCGAGGAGGCCGCGGCCGCGGCCGCCGAGGAAGGCGAGAGCGAGGGCGACGAGGACGCCGAGGAAGAAGACGCCTCCGAGGACGAGGAAGCCGTTGCCAGCGGCCCCGATCCGGAGGAGGTCAAGCGCCGCATGGAGCTGCTGCGCGACTACTACGTCAAGTTCCAGAAGACCGCGCCCAAGGCCGCCGGCATCACCGACAAGAAGATCGTCAAGCTGCGCGACCAGATGGCCGAGGAGTTCCTCAAGCTCAAGCTGCCCAGCGCGCTGATCGACGGCTTCGTCAAGAAGCTGCGCGAGGTGGTGGGCGACATCCGCCACCACGAGCGCGTGCTGATGGAGATCTTCGTCAAGCAGGTGAAGATGCCCAAGGCCGAATTCCTCAAGGCCTTCCCCAGCAACGAAGGCAACCTGGAGTGGGCCAACGAGCTGGGCCGCAAGCGCCAGAAGTGGTCGCCCAACATCAAGACCCACCGCGAGGCGATCGACGCCGAGCAGGAGAAGCTCGCTGCGATCGAGCAGAAGCTGTTCCTGCCGCTCACCGACATCAAGGAAATCAACCGCGCGATGGCTTCCGGCGAAGCCAAGGCGCGCCGCGCCAAGAAGGAAATGGTGGAGGCCAACCTGCGCCTCGTCATCTCCATCGCCAAGAAGTACACCAACCGCGGCCTGCAGTTCCTCGACCTGATCCAGGAAGGCAACATCGGCCTGATGAAGGCGGTGGACAAGTTCGAATACCGCCGCGGCTACAAGTTCTCGACCTACGCGACGTGGTGGATCCGCCAGGCGATCACCCGTTCGATCGCCGACCAGGCGCGCACCATCCGCATCCCGGTGCACATGATCGAGACGATCAACAAGCTCAACCGCATTTCCCGCCAGATGCTCCAGCAGTACGGCCGCGAGGCCACGCCGGAGGAGCTGGCCAAGGAAATGGACATGCCCGAGGACAAGATCCGCAAGGTGCTGAAGATCGCCAAGGAGCCGATCTCGATGGAGACGCCGATCGGCGACGACGAGGATTCGCACCTCGGCGACTTCATCGAGGACAGCAACGCGTCCTCGCCGATCGACTCGGCCACCGAGACCGGCCTGATGGAGACCGTGCGCGACGTGCTCGCCGGCCTCACCCCGCGCGAGGCCAAGGTGCTGCGCATGCGCTTCGGCATCGACATGAACACCGACCACACGCTGGAAGAGGTCGGCAAGCAGTTCGACGTCACCCGCGAGCGCATCCGCCAGATCGAGGCCAAGGCGTTGCGCAAGCTGCGTCATCCCAGCCGCTCCGAGCAGCTGCGTTCTTTCCTCGACGTGGATTGATTCCGCGGCGCCGGGACGGAATGCCGACGACGGCCGCGCAAGCGGCCGTCGTCGTTTCCGGCGGGCGGAATGCACCCCCGTGCGGCTCAGAAGCGCCAAAGCTTCGCCGGCTAGCATGCAATGCGGGCCGCCGGCAACGTGCCGAAGCCCGCGCAGCGCCCAGCCGGACATACGCCATCCAACTTCCAGGCCACATGCACATGTCATCCACTGATGCGGCAAACACTACGGTGCCACGCTACGACCGCGCCACCATCGTCCTGCACTGGCTCACCGCGGTGCTGGTGGTCGTGCTTTTCGCGTTGGCCATGGTTTGGGACTTCTTTCCCCGCGACGTGCGCAAGCCGATGGAGTCGCTGCACATTTCGTTGGGCATCGTGCTGGCCGTGGTGCTGGTGCTGCGGTTGGGCTGGCGCATGACGCGGGGCCGCCGGTTGCCGCTGGCCGTGGAAGGCCTCCAGGGCGTCGCGGCCAAGGCCATGCATCACCTGCTCTACCTGCTGCTGGCGGCGCAGGTGATCCTCGGCATCGCCTGGCGCTGGGCGCAGGCCGAAACGTTCCAGTTCTTCGGGCTGTTCCCGTGGCGCTTCGCCAGCGAGCGCCGCCGGGACCTGTCGCATACCTTCGGCAACCTGCACGACGTGGTCGGCTGGACCATCGTCGTGCTGGCCGGACTGCACGCCGCAGTCGCCCTGTACCACCACTACGCCATCAAGGACGGCGTGCTGAAACGCATGCTGGCGGACGCGAAGCCGGATTGACGCGCCGTCCACACGGTTCCGCGGGCCGCTGCGCACAGGCCGGGCATTCCTGTCCGGCCTGTGCGTACTTGCCGTGCCGCTCCCGCTGCCGGATCACCGCGGCCCCGGCCCGGTGCGGGTTCAAGCCTGTGCGCTGTTTCCCGCTGCCGGACGAACGTTGGCGTCGGCGAGTCCGGCGTCCGCCTGCTCGGCCAGCAGCGAGCTGGCCAGCTGGATCAGCGAACCGATGCCCTGGCCGCCGCCTTCGCCGCCCAGCGCGATCTTCGGCACGATGGCGATCTGGCCGTCGCGGATCGCCTCGGCGAACTGCGAGCCCAGCGTGTTGATCAGCTGCAGCCGCGCGCCTTCGCCGGTCAGCGCCTGCGACTTGGCCTGGATCGCCGAGGCTTCCGCCTTGCCGACCGCGGCGATCGCCGAGGCCTTGCCGTCGCCTTCGGCGGTGAGCCGGCGGCGTTCGGCGTCGGCGTTGATGCCGATCACCTCGGCGCGCTTGTTGGCTTCCACCACGGCGGCCTCGCCGACGTTCTTCTTGATCGCGATCTGGATCGACGAGTTGGTCAGTTCGGCCTGGATGTCGGTGGTGGCCCGGGCCTCGCGCAACGAACGCTCCTTCACCGCCGATTGCTCCTGCAGTTCGTAGGTGGCCACCTGCTCGATCGCCACCTGGCGGTCGCGCAGCTGGTTGAGGATGGTGTCGATGCGCGCACCGGACGCGTTGCCGGCGCTGCCGTGCGGTGTGCCGATCAGCACCTCCTGCAGCTCCAGGTTGTAGGCGGCGAAACGTTCCTTCATCTCCTCGCCGGCCTGCATCTGGATCGCCGCCCGGTCCTGGATCAGCTGGATCAGCGTCTTGGTCTGGCCGATGTTCTTGAAGTACGCGCTGACCATCGGGTCCAGCGTCTGGTCGACCAGCCGCTTGATGTCGCCGAAGCGCTGCACCACCAGCGGCGCCTTGCGGTAGTCGATGTGCACCACCACCGACAACGGCAGCAGCGGCTCGAACGCATCCTTGGTGATCAGCGAGACCTCGGTGAGGTTCTCGTCGAACTTGTGCAGGTCGGTCACCTCCGGCATCCACTTGAGGATGAAGTTGGTAGTCGGCACCAGCTGGATCTTGCCGGCGTAGGTGTTGAACGCGTACTTGCCGGGCAGCAGCGGCTCCTTCCACACGCCGCGGCAGTCGTTGTCGACCAGCTCGCCGTGCGAATAGCCCTCGCCCGAGCGGTCCGCGCCGGTGCGGCCGATGTAGGACACGACCACGCCGACCGAGCCCACCGGCACCACGGTCTTGGGAATGAAGTCCACCGTCGCGAACAGCCGGTTGATGTAATACGTGCCTTCCACCAGCACCTGGTGCTGGCAGCCGCGGTTGCCGCCGGCGCGCAGGAACGCGTCGATGTTCTGGAAGTTGTTGTGGAACGTGGCCACGTTGGTCGGGTCCTGGCCGACGCGCGGCGCCACGATCTCGTCCGGCGGCAGCACCGGGCCATCGTGCACGGTGACCACGCCGAGCAAGTCGTTGGTGGTGTCTTCGGTGCCGCCGCGGGCCTGGCCGCTGACGATCACCACCGGCGAGAAGCCGCGGCGCTCGTTCAGCACCGCGCCCATCTTGGCGATGGTGTCGGCCTCCTCGCGCGACAGCAGCAGGCCATGCACGCGGTTGGCGGTGATGATGGCGAACTGCGCCAAGTTCAGCGCATAGGTGCCCTCGCGCAGGATGGTGCGTTGCGGGCCTTTCTGGCCGCCGCCGCGCAGAAACGCCGCGACGTCGACGATGCCGCCGTCCACGTTGCGGCCCAGCGCCTGGCCGTCGGCCAGATCCTTGCCGTCGCGGGCGAACACGTAGCCGATTTCGCCCTGCGGGATGGTGACCAGATCCTCCTTGTGCACGCGGTACTGGAACGGGAAGAAGTAATGCAGGCCGCCGCGCAGCACCTGCGGCTGGAAGCCCACCTCGCCCTTCAGGGCGATCAGCCCTTCGGACAGCGAAGGCGCGCCCCACAGCCGCTCGACGATGCCGACGCGGTCATTGGGGATGTAGACGATGGCGTTGGAGGCATACACCAGCAGCGCGAGCACGATGACGGCAGCCGCCGTCGCTATGAGCCAGGTCATGATGGCAAGTCCTTGTGTAGGGAGTTGCCCGGCACGGCGCCGGGCAAGCGTGGAAGGGGGGCGCGTCGTCCGCGTTCGGTCGCGGGCGCGCGTCCGTCGCGACGGCACGGGCCGTCGGCGGATAAAGTCGTTGCAAGGGGAGCGGGCGGTTATCCCGTGCCGTGCGCCCGTGGTTTCAGGTGCCTTGCGCCATGCACGGCGGGGCAGCCTGTCGGGTACTCGAGAGTGGAGCGAAGCATGGCAGCACGCCTCAGCGAATCAGTGCGGACAGCGCGTTCAGCGATTCCGCCGCGTTGCGGCCCAACACGTCGAGTTCCTCGACGATGTTGGCCAGCGGCGAATGCGCCGAGAGCTGGCCGTACAGGATGTAGTCATTGCCGACCAGCCCCACGTTTGACAGTGGCAGCGTCGGCCCCAGACGAAGGCAGGCCTCGTTGAAGCGCGCCGGTTGTTTCACCGCGCCCTTCCGGCAAAGCACCGTCGTCACGAAAATCTCCTCGTCGTTCACGCTCAGCCGCACCGGCTGCCGGCCGTAGCGCGCCAGCGCCAGTTCGACGGCCGGCGGCATGCCCTCGAGGCGGATGTCGGCCAGCGCATCGTGCCGGGCGGTATCCGCCTGGAGCGCCTCGAACAATTGCGGCGCAGTCCACTTCGCGTGCGTGCGCGAAAAATCCATGCCCGCGATCAACTGTTCGGTGCGCTCGCCGCGGCAATGGCGCAGGAGGGTCCGCACCATCGCCTGCTCGTCCGCCGACATGTAGATGCGTGGAATCGTCATGCCCATCGTGCTCATCCGTTCGCGCAGGGCCTTCTGCCGCTTCGCGCCCGGGCTGAGATGCCTGCTACCGGCCATGGATTGATTTCCTGCACATAGGTTAGGCGTAACGTTACGCGTAACTATACGCCCAGCCTTTGGCGCAAGCAAGAAAAGTCGCATCGAACGATGGCGGTGCGCGCCCGCAACGCATGTGCCCGTACAAGGGCGTTGGCATGCGATCAAGCTCAGCCCCGCATGTTTGCGGCCAGGTCGGCACGCTGCCGTTCGCTCGCATGGCAACGCCATCCGCTTGGCGCATATCTGGCCCTCCCGCTACCATGCACAACCCGCCACGCCATGGGCGGTGCCTTCATGGGCCTATAGCTCAACGGTTAGAGCAGGGGACTCATAATCCCTTGGTTCCAGGTTCGAATCCTGGTGGGCCCAGATCAGGGCATTCCCGCTATTGCACCACTTGGGCGCGCGTTCCATGATGGTGCAATGCATGACAAGGCATGGCAGGCGTGGGCGGAACAGTTGGCGACCGGGGTGGCTTCGGTCGATGCCGGCCTGCGCGTGCGCTGGCTCAATGGCGCGCTGGCGGAGTTGCTGGGCAGCGGCATGCGCGGCGCGGCCGGCCAGCCGCTGGCGCTGTGGCTGTGCGCAACCGGCGACCTGGCGCAGGCGCAGCGCGCGCTGGAGGAGTCGCGCTTCGTGCAATTGCGCGAGGCCACGCTCAGCACGCTCGACGAACGCACGATCGAAGCCGACGTCGGCCTGCAACCGGACGGCGAAGGCGGGCTGCGGGTTGAAGTGCATGCGTTGACCGAGCGTTCCCGCAACGTGTCGCCGCTGTCCGCCACGCTGCGCGGCTTTGCGCACGAAGTGAAGAATCCGCTGGCCGGCCTGCGCGGCGCGGCGCAGCTGTTGCAGCGCCGCGTCGATGGCGCGGAGTTGCAGGCGCTGGCCGGCTTGATCATCGACGAGGCGGATCGCCTCGCCGCGCTGGCGAACCGGCTGCTGCACCACGACGGCGCCGCACGGCTGGGTGCGGTGGGCATCCATCAATTGCTCGACCGCCTGAGCGAGCTGCTGCAGGCCGAGCCCAGGCCGCCGCGGCTGCGCCACGACTACGATCCCAGCCTGCCCGACGTGCGCGGCGATGCGGACCGGCTGCAGCAAGTGCTGCTCAACCTAGCGCGCAACGCGGTGGAGGCCGGCGCACGCACGCTGGTGCTGCGCACGCGCGCCGAGCACGGCGTGCGCGCAGGCGCGCGGATGCTGCGCAGCGCCTTGCGCGTGGACGTGATCGACGACGGTCCCGGCGTGCCCGCGGAGCTGCACGATACGTTGTTCGAGCCGCTGGTCTCCGGCCGTGCCGACGGTACCGGCCTGGGCCTGGCGCTGTCGCGCGAAATCGCCCGCGAACACGGCGGCGAGCTGCGCTGCGCCAGCCGGCCGGGCGAGACGGTGTTTTCGCTGTACCTGCCGCTGGAGCGTGCGCATGGGTAACGACATCTGGATCGCCGACGACGACCGCGGCGTGCGCTTCGTGCTGGCGGCGGCATTGCGCGACGCCGGCCTCGCGGTACGCGAGTTCGACGCGGCGGACGCGGTGCGCGCCGCCATGCGCAAGTCGCGCCCGGCGCTGCTGCTGACCGACGTGCGCATGCCCGGCGAAAGCGGGCTGGCTTTGCTCGAAGAGCTGCAGTCGCAGGGCATCGGGCCGGTGATCGTGATGAGCGCGTTCACCGACGTGGCCACCACCGCCGCGGCCTACCGCGCCGGCGCGGCGGATTACCTCGCCAAGCCCTTCGACCTCGACCAGGCGGTGGCCACCGTGCGCCGCGTGCTGGCCGACCGCGAGCGGTCCGCCGCGCCGGCCGCGCCGGCACCGGCGCCCACGCATGCGCTGCTCGGCGAGAGCGCGGCGATGCGCGAAGTGTTCCGCCTGATCGGTCGCGTGGCGGCCAGCGACCTCAACGTGCTGGTCACCGGCGAAACCGGCACCGGCAAGGAGTTGGTGGCGCGCGCGCTGCACGAGGAAAGCGCGCGGCGCGAGCGGCCCTTCGTGGCGCTCAACACCGCGGCGATTCCCGCCGACCTGCTCGAGAGCGAGCTGTTCGGTCATGAGGCCGGCGCCTTCACCGGCGCCACACGGCGCGTGTCCGGGCGCTTCGAGCAGGCCGAAGGCGGCACGCTGTTCCTCGACGAAATCGGCGACATGCCGCTGGCCCTGCAGACGCGCCTGCTGCGCGTACTGGCCGGCGGCGAGTTCTACCGCGTGGGCGGGCGCGAGCTGATCCGCTGCAACGTGCGCATCATTGCCGCCACCCACCAGGACCTCGATGCGCGCGTGGCCGGCGGACAATTTCGTGCCGACCTCAAGCACCGCCTCGACGTGGTGCGCATCGCGCTGCCGTCGCTGCGCGAACGGCGCACCGACATCCCCCTGCTGGCGCAGCATTTCCTGGCCGTCGCCGCGCAGGAACTCAAGCTGGCGCCCAAGCGCTACGCCAAGGCCACGCTGAAGGCGCTGGCGCAGCGCGATTTCCCTGGCAACGTGCGCGAGCTGGAGAATCTTTGCCGCCGCCTCGCCGTGATCGCCCCCGGCGCGGAGATCCTGCCTGCCGATCTCGGCGCTTCGCCGTCGCCGGGCATCGCGGGCGACTGGAGCGACGCCTTGCGCGCCTGGGCCACGCAGGCGCTGGCCGACGGCGAAGCCGACATCCATGCCCGCGCCCGCGAAACGCTGGATCGCGTGTTGCTGGAAGCGGCGCTGGCCGCGCACGACGGCCACCGGCAGAACGCCGCCATGGCGCTGGGCGTGGGCCGCAACACGCTCACGCGCAAGCTGGGCGCCTCGCGGGAGCGTCGGCGCTAGGCGTTGCGGCGCACGTCGTCGGCGAGATAGGTGTAGGCGGTGAGGCCGCCGTCCAGCGTGGCGTAGAGCGCCTCGGCCTCGCTGCCGGCGACGCCTGCGGCGGCGATGCGCTCGCGGTAGCTGGCGCGCAGCGCGGTGAGGTCGTAGCCCACGTAGTCCAGCATCAGGTCGGTGGTGTCGCCGCGGCGCTTGTGCGCGAACATCCAGCCGTCGCCGTCCACGCGCACGTTCACGGCGTCGGTGTCGCCGAACAGGTTGTGGATGTCGCCCAGCGTCTCCTGGTAGGCGCCGACCATGAAGATGCCGAGGCGGTAGCTCTCGCCGTCCTTGAGCGCGTGCAGCGGCAGCGAGACGTCCACGCCTTCGGCGTCCACGTAGTGGTCGATGCGGCCGTCGGAGTCGCAGGTGAGATCGACGATCACGCCGCGCCGCGTGGGCTGCTCGTCCAGCCGCGCGATCGGCGCGATCGGGAAGATCTGCTCGATCGCCCAGATGTCCGGCACCGACTCGAACACCGAGAAGTTGACGAAATACTTGTCCACCAGCTTCTCGTCCAGCTCGTCCAGCGCAGCGCGATGCGAGCGCTCGCCGGGCAGCAGGCGGGCGCGCACCGCATTGGCGATGGCGTAGTACATGTCGTCCAGGTGCGCGCGGTCGGCCAGCGCGAGCTGGCCCAGCGCATAGAGCGCCTGGCCTTCGGCGAGGTGGTGCTGGGCCTCGTGGAACAATTCCAGCGCGGGGCGCGCATCGAGTTCGGCGTGTACCTCGCGCAGGCGGCGCAGCACGGCCGGCTCGTCGTTGCCTGGCGCGGGGATCGCGCCTTGCGGCACCTCCTCCACCTCGCTGACGTTGACCACCAGCACGGCGTGGTGCGCGGTCATCGCGCGGCCCGCCTCGGTGAGGATGTGCGGCGCCGGCAGATGGGCCGCGTCCGCCGCCTCGGCCAGCGATTGCACGATGGTGGCGGCGTACTGCTCGATGGAATAGTTGATCGAGTTGTGGCTGCGCGAGCGCGAACCTTCGTAGTCCACGCCCAGGCCGCCGCCCACATCGACGATCTCCAGCGGCACGCCCAGCCGCGACAGCTCGACGAAGTAGCGCGAAGCCTCGCGCATGCCGTTGGCGATGTCGCGAACGTTGGAGATCTGCGAGCCCATGTGGAAGTGCTGCAGCTTCAGCGTGTGCTTGAGCCCGGCCGCTTCCAGCCGTTCTATCAAGGCAAGCGTTTGCGCCGGCGACAACCCGAACTTGCCCTTGTCGCCGCCGGTGTTCTGCCACTTGCCGGCGCCGATGGAGGCCAACCGCACGCGCACGCCGAGCAAGGGCTCGACACCGAGCGCCTTCGCTTCGGCGAACACGTGGTCGAGCTCGGACAGCTTCTCGATCACGATGTGCACGCGCAGGCCGAGCTTCTTGCCGATCAGCGCCAGGCGGATGTATTCGCGGTCCTTGTAGCCGTTGCAGATCACGATGGAACCGGGCCGCGCCATCGCCAGCACCGCCATCAGTTCGGGTTTGGAGCCGGCCTCCAGGCCGAAGCCTTCCGCGCCCGCGGCCACCAGTTCGCCGGCCACGCCGCGCTGCTGGTTCACCTTGATCGGGTAGATGGCCGTATAGCCGCCCGCGTAGTTCCACTCGCCGATGGCCTTGGCGAACGCCGCCTGCAGGCGCGCGAGGCGGTCGGCGAGGATGTCGGGGAAGCGCACCAGCAGCGGCAAGCGCAGGCCTTCGCCGCGGGCGCGCTCCACGATGGCCGGCAGCGACAGCGCCGGGCCGCGCGCGCCGTGCGGGCGTATCGCGATGTCGCCGGCCGCATCGACGTCGACGTAGCCGTCGCCCCAGTGGGCTACGGCATAGGTGTGGCGGGCATCGGCCACAGTCCAGGGCTTCGACATGGGAATGTCTCCTTGTGCAAACGGAAAGGGCATGTCGTCGCAGCGGCGAGCCTTGACGCGAATGAGCACGAAGGGCCGGAAGCCTCGCACGCCGCGGGGCCGATCGCACCAGCCGGCGCGCTGGGCGGGCCGGAAGCGGCATTGTAACAGCCCATCCGCGACGGCTCGGCTACAATAGGCGGCCAAACTTCGCGTCCGACCCAGGAACACCCATGTCGCAGCAGATCAGCTGGTACACCGAGGCCCACCAGGCTTCCGGCTCCTCCATCGGTTTCCGCACCGAGCAACTGCTGCACGCGGAAAAGACGCCGTTCCAGACCATCGAGATCCACCAGACCACCGACTGGGGCAAGCTGATGGTGATCGACGGCTGCGTGATGCTGACCGGCCGCGACAACTTCCTCTACCACGAGATGATGACCCACCCTGCGCTGTTCACCCATGCGCGCGCCAAGCGCGTGGTGATCATCGGCGGCGGCGACTGCGGCACGCTCCGCGAGGTGCTCAAGCACGAGGAAGTGGAGCACGCGGTGCAGGTGGAGATCGACGAGCGCGTCACCCGCCTGGCCGAGCAGTACTTCCCCGAGCTGTGCGAGTCGAACAACGATCCGCGTGCCGAGCTGCTGTTCATCGACGGCATCAAGTACATGGCCGAGGCCGAGCCGGAGTCGCTGGACCTGATCATCGTCGACTCGACCGATCCGGTCGGCCCGGCCGAAGGCCTGTTCAACGCCGCGTTCTACGCCAGCTGCCACAAGGCGCTGCGCCACGGCGGCCTGCTGGTGCAGCAGAGCGAATCGCCGCTGGCGCACATCGAACTGATCAAGTCGATGCGCGCGGCGATGCGCACCGCCGGCTTCAGCGCGGTGAAGACCCTGCCGTTCCCGCAGCCCTGCTATCCCACCGGCTGGTGGAGCTGCACCATGGCGCGCAAGGGCGGCGACCTCAGCGGCTTCCGCGAGCGCGGCGCCTCGGCCAAGAACTTCCCGACGAAGTACTACAACGCCGACATCCACAAGGCCGCGCTGGCGCAGCCGGAATTCATGCGTGAGGCGCTGGGCGAATAAAACCGCTCAGAACAGCTTGGCGCGCACCTTGGGCAGCAGCACCAGCACCAGGGTCGCCAGCGGGCCGAACGGCAGCGACAGCAGGAACCACAGCAGGCCGCTGCGGTTCTTGCCCTGTGCCAGCCCCGCGTTGATGAGCGCCAGCGTGCCCCAGCCGGCGAACCACGGCGCGCCGCTGGCAAAGTTCGAGAAATGGTCCACGACGGTCTTCGCCCCCTGCGATGGGTGCTGCGCGCATGCGCGCAATCGGACGGCCATCCTAGCAACCCGGCCCCGCGCGGGCTCGCCGCCGCGGCCCGCGGCTCAGAAACCGTTCAGAGCATCCTCAAGGCGCGGCCGCTAAGCTGGCGGTTCTTGCGACTGCTGGAGCACCTGATGCGTGGATGGCATTGCCTCACCCTGGCCGGCGCGCTGTCGCTGGCCGCGACGGTAGCGGCGGCCGCTGGCGCGAACCCGCCGGCCGCTGCCTCGTCTCCGTCGCCGGCCACGGCCGCGCAGGTGCGCGGACAGGCGCTGCAAGCGTTCCAGCGCGACCTGGTCAGCGTGCTGGCGCTGCGTGTCGAAGCGCAGCCATTGCTGGGCGCGGCCCTGTTGGCCCGCCCCTTGCCGAAGCAGCCAAAGACCAGCAGCTTCCACGCCTTGATCAACCGTGCCGCCGAGGCCAGCGATGCCGGCCCGGCCGTGCAATGGGCGCGGCTTGCCGATTGCGACGTTAAGGGCGACGCCTGCCCCAACGCGACCGCGCTGCGCAAGCTCACCGAGCAGGCGCCGGACAACGCCGCGGTCTGGCTGCTCAAGCTCGACGTCGACACCCGCGACATGAAATCCGGGGCGGCCCGTGCCGACCTCGCCAAGGCCGCCGCCAGCAAGCTCTACGACGACTACACCGGCCGCAGCCTCGCCGCGCTGGCCAGCGTGGTGGGCACGTTGCCGCCGCCTCCGGCCACGCTGGACGCCAGCGGCCCGGCGGGCGTCCAGGCGCTGATCGTGCTGGCCAACGCGCGGCTGCAGCCGCGGCCCGCCTTGCCGGTGGTGGCCCAGCTGTGCGAAGGCGCCGACAAGGATGCTTCGCTCAAGGCCGACTGCCGCAAGCTGGGCAAACTGCTGGAGTGGGGCTCCAGTCCGCTGGCGCGCTCGCTGGGCCTGCATCTGGACGAAACGCTGGGCGATGCCGCCGAACAGGCGCAGGCGCGGCAGCAACGCCGCGACCTGACCTGGCAGGTGCAGAACTACTCGCAGCTGGCGCTGCGCGCGCAGGACGACCCCGCGCTGGCCCGGCTGTTGCTCGCCACCGCCGGCCAGGGCGGCACCGAGATGAGCCAGATCACCGCCGTGCTGCGCGCGCGCGGCATCGCGCTCACCGCGCCCGGCAGCTGGCAGCCGTCGTCGCCCGATGCCGCGCCGGGCGACGACGAGTCGGCACACTCCCCTTGATCGCCCATAGCAGTTAGGCTTGCGCCAACCTTCGCGACGAGGTGTCCCATGCTTACGACGCTGGTGGCAAGCAGCAAGGGCGGTTGCGGCAAGAGCACGCTGGTGACGCAACTCGCGTCGCATTGGGCGCAGGCCGGGCAGAACACCGCCATCGCGGATGCCGATCGCCAGGGCTCCAGCTACCGCTGGGCCGGACGCCGGCCCGACAACGTGCCCGGCGTGCTGGGGCTGGAAGGCAGCCGCAAGGCGCTGCAGAAAGTGCCCGCCGACACCCGGCAACTGCTGATCGACACCCCGGCCGGCGTCGGCGAGCGCGAGTTGGAGCCCTTCCTGGAGATCGCCCACGTCTTGCTGGTGCCGGTGCTGCCGTCCCGCTTCGACCTCGACGCGACCCTGCATTTCCTCGGCGAACTGCAGTCGATCAAGCGCATCAAGAGCGGCAAGCTGCCGGTGGCGCTGGTGGCCAACCGGCTCAAGCCCTGGACCCACGCCAGCCAGGACGCGGTGGAGCAGCTCGCCGCCGAATCGCCGTTCCCCATCGTCGCCCAGTTGCGCGACAGCCAGGCCTATGTGCTGCTCGCCTCGCTCGGCAAGGGCATCTTCGATTACCAGTCCGAGCAGGTGCGCAGCCACCAGGAAGACTGGAAGCCGTTGCTGCGCTGGATCAAGCGCCAGACCGCCTGAACGCGCCACGCCACCCCTTTTCCACGGAGTTTTCCATGCACGAACTGATCCTGCTGCGCCACGCCGAAGCCTTGCCCGCCGAGAGTGGCGATGACCGCCAACGGCCGTTGAGCGAGCACGGCAGGCGCGAGGCGCAGGATGCCGGCGCCTGGCTGTCCAGCCATGGCGCGCGACCGCAGCGCGTGCTGTGTTCGCCTTCCCGTCGCACCATGGAAACCGCGCAACTGGCGCTGGCCGCGCTGGGCGGCGCGCCTTCGCCGCAGGAAGCCGGCGAGATCTACGACGCCACACCCGGCGAGCTGCTGGCCCTGCTCGACCAGCACGCCGACGCCGGCACGGTGATGCTGGTGGGCCACAATCCCGGCATCGAGCGGCTGGTCGCGCTGCTGGTGGAAGGCCGCTCGGACGAATTCCGCGGCATGCCGCCGGGCGGCCTGGCGGTGCTCCACCTGGGCAGCCCGCTGGAACCGGCCTGCGCCCGGCTGGACGCGTTCTGGTCGCCGCGCTGAATTCACCCGTCGCCGTCGGCCGCCGGCCGGCGGCGAACGAACCCTCTTCGATCCTGTCTCAAGGCAGGCTGCCATCGGGGCAAGACGCCCCGCCCATCCCATCGTTCATGTCGCTTCGCTGGTTACTGCCCCTGCTCCTGTTGCCCGCCGTGCTGCTGCAAGGCTGCGCGCTGAGCCGCGCCCAGCTGCGCGAAGCCAGCGCCATCGTCGCCGCCAGCCCCGACCGCGCGGACACCTGCCACCAGGCCGACCATTGCGCGCAGCCGTCGCCCTTGCTGGCCGCCGCGCGGCAGGCGCTGGCCGACTCCACGCCGGATCACCCGGTCAACACCGTGGTCCTGCTCGACGACAGCGAGGCCGCCCTGGCGGCGCGCATCAGCCTGATCCGCGCCGCACGGCACAGCATCGACGTGCAGACCTACATCTGGGACGAGGACGACCTGGGTACCTTGATGCTCAACGAGCTGGTGCGCGCGGCGCGGCGCGGGGTGAAGGTGCGCATCCTTGCCGACCAGTTGTTCTCCTTCGACGACCTCGCGCTGCTCGACCGCCTGGCCCGCGTCAACCCCAACCTCGAGGTGAAGCTGTACAACCCGACGTTCCACGACGCGCAGACGCCGCCGCTGGAATTCGCCGCCGGCGTGGTGTGCTGCTTCATGAAGTTCAACCAGCGCATGCACAACAAGCTGTTGCTGGTGGACGACACCATCGGCATCACCGGCGGCCGCAACTACCAGAACCGCTACTTCAACTGGGACCCCGACTTCGACTACCTCGACCGCGAGGTGATGGTTGGCGGCCCGGTGGGCAGGGAAATGGCCGACAGCTTCGCGCTGTTCTGGAACCACAAGCGCTCGGTGCCCCTGATCCGCCTGCGCGACGTCAACCGGCGCATCCGCAGCGACACCGCGCCGCCCACCTGGCCCGCGCCGCACTACACCGACCCCGCACGTGTCGCGCGCGTGCAGGCCGAGGCGGAAGATCCCGACTGGCTGGCCGCGTGGATCGGCGACGACACCCTGCGCGTGAGCAAGGTGAACTACTTCAGCGACCTGCCGGCCAAGACCGACGATCCGCACAAGCGCAGCGCCCGCGAACTCACCGCCCACCTCATGAACATGGTCGCCGGCGCCAAGCACGAAGTGGTGCTGCAGACGCCCTACCTCGTGATGAGCCGGCGCGCGCAGACCATCTTCAAGCGCCTGCACCGGCAGAAGCCGCCGCCGACCATCATCGTCTCCACCAACTCGCTGGCCGCTACCGACGCCTTTGCGGTCTACGCGCTCTCCTACAAGCACCGCCGCCGCTATCTCACCCAATTCGGCTTCCAGATCCACGAACTCAAGCCGCACGCCGAGAGCGCCGAGGAGGCCTTCGAGGAAGCCAACGAAGCCGAGGACGACGGCCCCGCCGGCACGCCGATCGCCGCGGCAAGCAAGCCGCGCCGCCGCTTTCCCGGCAACGAGCGTCATCCTGGCCTGTTTGGCAGCCACGGCAAGCGCAACCGCCCCGCGCCCCTGCACAGCAGCGGCCGGCGCTACAGCCTGCATGCCAAGTCGATGGTGGTGGACGACAGTTTCGCGATGGTCGGCTCGCACAACTTCGACCCGCGCTCGGATCACTACAACACCGAGGCCGGGGTTATCGTGCAGGACCCGCGCTTCGCCAGCGAGGTGCGCGACTCCATCCTCGAAGACACCCTGCCGCAGAACGCCTGGACCATCGCCAGGCGCGAACCCACCATCCCGGTGCTCGGCAACATCAGCCTCGCCATCGGCGATCTTTCCTCGCACCTGCCGCTGTTCGACCTCTGGCCGTTCCGTTACGCCACCAGTTACGAGATCAAGCCCGGTTGCGCCCCGCTCGCTCCCGACAACCCGAAGTTCCGGCAGTGCTACACGCCGGTGGGCGACTTCCCCGACGTGGCGCTCTCGCCGAAGTTGATCTACACGCGCTTGATCACCGCGTTCGGGGCCGGGGTGAAGGGCATCCTGTGAAACCCGTCCGCGGCCCTCTGGCGGCCGCGGACGCTTCCGCGCATCAGTGCGCGGCGGGGCTGTAACGCAGGGTCAGGTACCAGGTGCGGCCCGGCTGGTTGTAGTAGTACACCGTCTCGTAGTCGCGGTCGAAGGCGTTGGCCAGCTTGGCTTCGACCTGCCAGTCCGGCGCGAAGTGCCAGCTCGCGCGCAGCGCCAGCGTGCTGTAGCCGCCGAGGCGATGCGTGTTGGCGGCATCGTCGTAGCTGTGGCCCGCGGCATACCAGGTGGCGCCGGCGCCGAACGCGCCGAAGCGGCGGTCGAGGTCGATGCGCGCCATCCGCTCGGGACGGCGTGGCAGCAGGTTGCCGCTGTTGGCGTCCGCGGCGGCGTTGCCGACGTCCTTCGGCTGCTGCAGCGTGAGATAGCCCTGCAACTGCCAGCCGTCGAGGTTCGCACCGGCCTGGCCTTCCACGCCGCGGATGCGCGCCTTGCTGACGTTGAACGGCACGTAGTTCTGGCTGGGGTCGAGCAGGATCAGGTCGTCGATCCGGGTCTGGTAGGCGCTCAGGCCCCAGTTCCACGTGCCCGACTGCTGCGCCACGCCGATT
This sequence comes from Rhodanobacter sp., assembly GCA_040371205.1. NCBI lineage: Bacteria > Pseudomonadati > Pseudomonadota > Gammaproteobacteria > Lysobacterales > Rhodanobacteraceae > Rhodanobacter > Rhodanobacter sp. Next base: position 3,420,306 of record AP031382.1, on the reverse strand, counting down.
TCGGCGCTGCGCGATTTCTCCGGCTTCAGGTCGGGGTTGGCCGAGGGGATGCCGTAATAGGGCGGGTAGTACAGGTCGTTGAAGGTCGGCGCGTGGAAGGCCGTGCCGTAGCTGGCGTAGACGCGCAGGCCCTGGTCGAAGTGGTAGCCCCAGGCCGCCGCGCCGGTGTCGTGGTCGCCGTACTGCTGGTCGTGGTCGCGGCGTGCGGAGAACTGCACTTCGTTGCGGCCGAACGTGCCCTGGTACTGGGCATAGGCACCGGTGTCGTCGCGCTGGTCGGCGAGGTAGCCGGTGCTGCTGGCGACGTGCTCCTGCTGCCAGTCCACGCCCACCGTCAGCAGCTGGTTCGCGGCCAGCGCGATGTCGTTCTGCCACGAGGCCTGGTTGCGCCGCGAGTTGGAGTAGCCGGTCTGCGCCAGCGGGTAGTACGCGCCGTAGTACGTGCCCTGGTAGTAGGTGGTGGCGAGGTCCTTGCTCTGGCCCGCGTTCAACGTGACCTTCCACGCTTCCAGCGGCGAGAAGCTCAGGCGTGCACCGGCCACGCGCTGCTCGTTGACCGCGTCGTTGCCGCCGTAGGGGCTGCCGGCGTACTCCACGTCGTTCTTGCTGCGCAGCCAGGTGAAGGCCAGCTCGGTGCCGTTGTCCCAGCGGTAGCCGGCGTTGGCCGCGCCGTTCCAGTTGCGGTAGGCGTCGTCGCGCGGGTCGTCCACGAAACAGCCCGCGAACGCTTCCGCCGCGCCCATCTTGCAGCCGGGGAAACCGCTGGTGTATTCGCCGCCGAGGCTGAGGTTGTACCAGGCGTGCGCGTCGCCGCCGGACAGGCCCGCCTCGCTGCCGAACAGGCCGTGGCTGCCCGCGGTCACGCTCAGCGACGGCGCGACGCCGCCGCCGGCCTGGCCGTGGCGGGTGAAGATCTGGATCACGCCGCCGATGGCGTCGGCGCCGTACAGGCTGGAGCGTGGGCCGCGCACGATCTCGATGCGCTCGATCTGCTCCACCGGGATCTGCTCCAGCGAGGCCAGGCCCGCGGTGACCGAGCCGATGCGCACGCCGTCCACCAGCACCAGGGTGTGCGTGGAATTCGTGCCGCGCAGGAACAGCGAGCTGGTCTGCCCGATGCCGCCGCTCTGGGTGAGGTTGATGCCCGGCAGGCCGGCGAGCAGGTCGATCAGCGACACCGGTTGCAACCGCTCGATGTCGGCGCGGGTGATCACGGTGACCGACGACAGCGCGTCATCGGCGGTGACCGCGGTGCGCGTGGCGGTGACGACCACCGGATCCAGCGTGCTGGCGCCGCCCTGGTCGGCGGCATGGGCGGTGGCGAAGCAGCACAGCAGCGCTGCGGCGAGCAAGGTCTTTTTCACGTCGGGTTCCTCGGCCGCGCACCCGCGCACGGCTCAGCGTTCAATGGGCCGGAGGCGGCAGGATCGGCGCGGGAACAGGCAGGCACGGCGGGGCCGGACGCGTCTGTCCGGCCTCGCCCACCGCGAGCCAGCAGTCATGTCCGGGCCGGTCTCCGGGCTTGCGGGCGACGACGCTTTTGCCGTCATGCGCGGCACCTTCCCATGTCGTCGGACACAGTGGCGTTGGCCGCGCGTGTTGCTCGCTTACCGTTGCGGGGGCAGCGCCGGACTTGCGGTGAAACACCGCGCACCGGCTTCCCGTTTCATCCCTCTGGCGAACGCCGTCGGGACACCTGGACGGCGCGCAGTCTAGCAGGTCGCGGCGTTTGGACGGCTGGATGCGTTTTGTAGGAGCACGGGCTGCGTGCTCCTTACGACGCCTCGCCGGTCAGGATGCGGAAAAGGGATTCGTTGATGTAGTAGTTGGAACGACCGATTCGGCGCTTGCGCACGAAGCCGGTGGCGGCCAGCGCATCCAGATACCGTGCGGCGGTAAGGCGCGACACCTGCAGATCCTGTTGCAGAAACTCGATCTTGGTATAAGGGTGCGAGAACAAGTTGTTGATCAGATCCTGGCTGTAGAACCGATGCCCAGCGCGGATGCGATGCTTGTAGTCCATCAGCGCGGCCTTGATGGCTTGGATGGTGGCGATGCCATCGGTGGCCGTGCGCTCCACCACGCCCAGCATGTACAACACCCATTGCTCCCAGTGGCCGTGTTCGCGCACGGATTGCAGCAAACGATAGTAATCGGCCTTGCTGCGCACGATGGCGCGGCTGAGGTACAACACCGGCGTGTCCAGCAAGCCTTGCTTGACCAAGTACAACACGTTGACGATGCGTCCGGTGCGGCCGTTGCCGTCGTAGAACGGATGGATGCTTTCGAACTGATGGTGGATCAGCGCCATCTTGATGAGCGGGTCGGCTTCGAACCGTTCATCGTCATTGATGAACTGTTCCAGGCTGGACATCAGCATCGGCAGGCTATCCGGCGCAGGCGGGGTATAGACCACGTGGCCCACGCCGTTCTTCAACACCGTGCCGGGAACCTTGCGGTAGCCGGCACGGCTTTTCTCCAGCGCCGATTGGATTTCGAGGATGTGATTGCCGGTGAGCAGACCTGAACCGCGCACGGCGTCGAAACCGACGCGCAGGGCACGGTTGTAGCGTGCGACTTCCTTGGCGGCAGGCCCGGCAGCCGTGTCCTGCGCCGCTTCACGGAACAGTTCGTCATGGGTGGTGACGATGTTTTCGATTTCGGAACTGTCCTTGGCTTCCTGCAAGCCCAGCGTACTGAGCAGGATGTTCTGATTGGGCATGGAGGCAGCCACGCCTTTGAATTCGGCCAGCCGACGGTGGGCTGTGACCAGCCGCTTGAGAATGGCTGGGGTCTCGAACCGTGTCGCATCAAGACTTTCCAGCGTTGGCAGGGAGGGCAAACTGTTCACGTCTGGGCCGTTTCCTTATCAAGCCATCTCAACGTGTATAGATTTTGCCATTTTTTATACAGGTTTTGGCGAGATGTATAGAAACCACGCCTTTCATGACATGGTCGAACGGGAGGGACCAATCCCCGCCGCCTTGCGCGGGCCGGCCTACGAAGACCGGCCGTCGATCCAGCTGCGTTGCACCTTGCAGTCGGCGTCCATCGCCACGAGATCGGCGCGGTAGCCGACCGCGATGCGGCCGTGGCTGGCGCCGAGGCCGAGGAAGTCGGCGGGGTAGGTGCTGGCCATGCGTACCGCTTCGTCCAGCGGCAGGCCGAGCATCGCCACGCTGTTGCGCACGGCGGCGGCCATGTCCAGCGCGGAACCGGCCAGCACGCCGTCCGCGGTCTGGCAGATGCCGTCCTTCACGACGATGGTTTCGCCGTTGAGCACGTACTCGGGGGAATCCGCGCCCACCGGCGGCATGGCGTCGGTGACCAGCAGTGTCTTGCCGCGCGGCTTGGCGGCGACGGCGTTGCGCAGGCTGGCCGGATGCACGTGGTGGCCGTCCACGATGATGCCGCACCAGCTGCCGGGATCGTCCAGCGCGGCGCCCACCACGCCGGGCTCGCGGCTGCCCAGCGGCGTCATCGCGTTGAACAGGTGGGTGAAGCCGCGCACGCCCGCGGCCAATGCGGCGCGGACGGTGGCGTGGTCGGCGGCGGTGTGGCCGGCGTTGACGATCACGCCGGCGGCGGCGAGCCGCGCGATCACATCGTGCGGCACGCGCTCCGGCGCCAGCGTCACCAGCCGCACGCCGCGGTGCGGCGCGCAGAGCAGGGCGAGTTCTTCCTCGCCCGGCACATGGAACCACTTCGGGTCGTGCACGCCCTTGCGTTCGGGCGCGAGGTAGGGGCCTTCCAGATGGATGCCGAGCAGGCCCGGCACGCCGTCGTCGAAGGCCTGCTCCACCGCGGCCAGCGCAGCGCGCATGGTGTCCACGCTGTCGCTGATGAGCGTGGGCAGGAAACCGGTGGTGCCGAACCGGCGGTGCGCGGCGCCGATGGTGCGGATGGTTTCCGCGGTGGGCGCGGCGTTGAACAGCGCGCCGCCGCCGCCGTTCACCTGCGTGTCGATGAAGCCCGGCACCAGCAGCGCGCCGGCCAGATCCTGCACCTGCGCGGCGCGCACGGCGGGATGGCCGTGCGGCAGCAAGGCGGCGATGCGTTCGGCCTCGACCAGCACGGCGAGATCGTCGCGCCAGCCGTGGGCGGTGAGGACGCGGGCGTGGGTGAGGGCGATGGTCATGGCTTGGGCATCGGCGCAAAGAGGAAATGAGGCGTCACGCAGCAATTGGCAAAGCAAAGCCGTTGCTCCGTTGGCCATCCGCGCGGCGGATGGCCAACGTGCGGCCCTTCCTTGGGCCGCGGAGTTCCGCGCGCTCACACGGTTTCAGTGACCTTGTTGAGGTGCGGCGGCACGTCGGGGTTGAAGCCGCGGCGCAGCGCCAGCGCGCTGGCGGCACGGTAGAAACTCTGGATGGTGAGCAGCGGCGTGCAGATGGCCGGCAGGCCGGCGGCGAGCGGCAGGAAGCCTTCGCCGCTGCGGCCCGGCGCGGCCACTAGTACTTGTGCGCCACGGCCGCGGAACTCGTTCGCCACGGCCAGCGTGCTGTCCAGCGTATCGTCGTCCTGCGCGAAGCACAGCACCGGGAAGTGCGGCCCGACCAAGGCCATCGGGCCGTGCTTCACCTCGGCGGCGCTGAACGCCTCGGCGTGCAGGCCGCAGGTTTCCTTGAACTTCAGCGCGGCTTCCAGCGCGGCGGCGAAGCCGAAGCCGCGGCCGACCACGAACAGGTTGTGCGCGTCGACCAGGCCGTCGGTCAGCGCCGACCAGTCCGCGTCCCAGCCCTTGCGCAATGCGTCGGGCAAGGCTTCCAGCGCGGCGATCAGCTTGGCGTCGCCGTGCCAGCGCGCGCACAGGTGCAGGATCGCGGCCAGCGCGGCGAGGTAGCTCTTGGTGGCGGCCACGCTGCGCTCCGGGCCGGCATGCAGCGGGATCACCGTGTCGGCGATCTGCGCCAGCGGCGAATCTTCCACGTTGACCATCGCCACCACGCGCGCGCCGGCGGCCTTGGCGGCCTGCGCGTTGCGCACCAGGTCGGGACTCTTGCCCGACTGCGAGATGCCGATGAACAGCGCGCCCTCCCACTGCTGCGGCGCGGCGTACACCGAGGTGATCGAAGGCGAGGCCGAGGCGGTGACGATGCCGAGCTGGGTCTCGAATACGTATTTCGCGTAAGCGGCGGCATGGTCGGAGCTGCCGCGCGCGCAGGTGACGATGAAGCGCGGCGGCTGCGCGCGCAGCGCATCGGCGAGCTCGGTCACCACGCGTTCGTTGGCGGCGAACTGGCGGGCCACCACGTCGGCGGATTCGTGCGCTTCGCGGAACATCAGGGTGTCGCTGGCGTGCATGGCTCTCTCGTGTGGGGAAGGGGGTCAGTCGGCGTGCAGTTCGGCGACGAAGTCGTAGATGTCGCCGCGGTACCAGGAGCAGGTGAACTCGACCACGCGGCCGTCGTCGAGGAAGCTGCGCCGCTCGATGTTGAGCCCGGCGCTGCCGGCGGCCACGTGCAGCAGGCGCGCCTGGTGCGCGTTCAGCGACACCGCGCGCAGGCGCTGCAAGGCGCGCTTCGGGCGGCAGCCCAGCGACTCCAGCACCTCGTACAGCGAATCGCGCACCTGCATCGGGTCGGCCAGCACGTTGGCGGGCACCACGGTGCGCTCGATCGCCAGCGGCTCGTCCTGCCCGTAGCGCACGCGGTGCAGCCGCACCACCAGCGAGCCGGGCGAGAGGTTCATCGCCATCGCCTCCTCCGGCGTCACCTCGCCCACGCTGCGCTCGAAGAACTCCGAGCGCGGCCGCAGGCCGCGGTCGCGCAGGTCCTCGGTGAAGCTGGACAGCCGCGACATCGGCTTGACGATGCGTTCGGCGATGAAGGTGCCCGCGCCGTGGCGCTGGGTGAGCAGGCCTTCCTCGACCAGTCCGGCGATCGCCTTGCGCACGGTGACGCGGGAGAGCTTGAGCGCCTGCGACAGGTCGCGTTCGCTGGGCAACGCCTGCCCCGGCTCGATGGCGCGCTGTTCCACCACGTTGCGGATCGCGCTGCGCAAGCGCAGGTAGGCCAGCGGCTGATGGCTGGACGGGTCGCGGCAGATGCGGCGGTATTCGCGGGCCAGGGCGGTTTCCATCCATGCAAGATACCAATAGCAAACCATTGGCCGCAAGCGGTCTGGACGTCCATTTCGCACGGAACCCGTAAATGACCGCTCGAAGCGGGCACATGAATTCGTATGCAGGGCGGTGCTTGCCGTGGTATCCCACTGGTACTATCGTCGCGGAACGGGCCGCGACCCCACGGCCTGCCATTCCCCCGCATCGAGGTGATCGTGTGACGGCTACTTTCCAGACGGTCGATCCGTTCGACCTGGTGATCTTCGGCGGCACCGGCGATCTCGCCCTGCGCAAGCTGTTGCCGGCGCTGTTCCATCGCTACGCCGACGGCCAGATTCCGGCCGGCAGCCGCATCGTGGGCGTGGCCCGCGAGCCGCTGGACGACGACGGTTACCGCGCCCAGCTGCGCGAATCGCTGGCCGGCAAGGGCGCCGATGCGGCGAAGGTCGATGCCTTCCTGCAGCAGGTGTTCTACCGCCCGCTGGACGCGCGCAAGGACGAGGGCTGGGACGCGTTCGCCGCGCTGATCGGCGAACAGCCCGCGCACATCCGCGTGTTCTACCTGTCCACCTCGCCCGAGTTGTTCGAGGACATTTGCCGCCGGCTCGGCGAGTGCGGCCTCAACGGCGAACACTCGCGCGTGGTGCTGGAAAAACCCATCGGCCGCGACCTCGCCAGCGCCAACCGCATCAACGACGCGGTGGGCAAGGTGTTCGCCGAATCGCAGACCTACCGCATCGACCATTACCTCGGCAAGGAAACGGTGCAGAACCTCTTGGCGCTGCGCTTCGGCAACGCGCTGTTCGAGCCGCTGTGGAACGCCAGCCACATCGACCACGTGCAGATCACCGTGGCCGAGACGCTGGGCCTGGGCCGCCGCGCCGGCTACTACGACCGTGCCGGCGCGCTGCGCGACATGGTGCAGAACCACCTGCTGCAGCTGCTGTGCATGGTGGCGATGGAAGCGCCGGCCTCGCTGTCGCCCGACGCGGTGCGCGACGAAAAGCTCAAGGTGCTGCGCTCGCTCAAGCGCATTGACGACAGCAACGCCGGCCAGCTCACCGTGCGCGGCCAGTACCGCGCCGGCGTGGCCGAAGGCCAGTCGGTGCCCGGCTACCTCGACGAACTGGAAGGCGCGAAGTCGGACACCGAAACCTTCGTGGCGTTGAAGGCCGAGATCGAGAACTGGCGCTGGGCCGGCGTGCCGTTCTACCTGCGCACCGGCAAGCGCCTGCCCGAGCGCGTGTCGGAGATCGTGGTGGCGTTCAAGCCGGTACCGCATTCGATCTTCGGCGCCGGCGTCGGCCCGCTGGCGCAGAACCGCCTGGTGCTGCGCCTGCAGCCGGACGAAGGCGTGAAGCTGTGGCTCACCATCAAGGATCCCGGCCCCGGCGGCCTGCGCCTGCGTCACGTGCCGCTGGACATGAGTTTCGCCGAGGCCTTCGGCGTGGCGCAGCCTGACGCCTACGAACGCCTACTGCTCGACGTGGTGCGCGGCAACCCCACGCTGTTCATGCGCCGCGACGAAGTGGAAGCCGCGTGGCGCTGGGCCGACCCCATCCTCGCCGCGTGGGCCGCCGTCAACGAGGCGCCGCGTCCCTATGCCGCCGGCAGCTGGGGCCCGAGCGCGGCCGTGGCCTTGATCGAGCGCGACGGCCGCACCTGGCACGAGGACAACGAGTAAGAGCCTGATCCATGTCCAACCTCATCACGCACGATTTCGCCGATGCCGGCGCGCAGGCCGGGGCGCTTGCCGGCAAGGTCGCCGCTCAACTGCGCGAGGCCATCGCGGCACGCGGCCGCGCGGTGATCGCGGTATCCGGCGGCAGCACGCCCAAGGCGTTCTTCGCCCGCTTGTCGAACGAGGCGCTGGACTGGGCGGCGGTCACCGTCACCCTGGTGGACGAGCGCTGGGTGCCGGACACCGACGACCGTTCCAACGCGAGGCTGGTGAAGTCCGTCTTGCTGCAGAACGCGGCGGCCGCCGCGGACTTCGTGCCGCTCTACACCGGCGCCGCCACGCCGGAAGAAGGCCTGGCCGAGGCCGAGGCGCGCATCGCCGCGTTGCCCGCACCGTTCGACGTGGTGCTGCTCGGCATGGGCGACGACGGCCATACCGCTTCGTTCTTCCCCGGCGGCGACCATCTCGCCGAAGCCACCGATCCGCACGGCACGGCCAAGGTGTGGCCGATGCGCGCGGCGGGCGCCGGCGAGCCGCGCATCACGTTGAGCCTGCCGGTGCTGCTCGATACCCGCGCGCTGTACCTGCTGCTGTGCGGCGCAGGCAAGCGCAACTTGCTGGCGGATGTCGAGCAGGGCGCGCAGTCGGCGAAGGCATATCCGGTCCGCTGCGTGGTGCAGCAGGATGCGGTGCCGTTGGATGTTTATTGGAGTCCTTAGAAATCCCTGCAGACATGGTGCTTCAGAGCCTGGAGCGCCGTGCCTGATGTCCAGCAAGGGCTTCTGCCCTTGCTGGACTCGCCCGATCCGGGTCAAACCCGGATCGGGCTCCGCCGCATCAGGCGCAAAGCGCCTGATGCGCGGGCGAGCCATCCCTGGCTCGCTTCCCTTCCTGATCGTCGGAATCGTGTCATGCCCCTGCACCCCATCGTCGCCGAAGTCACCGCCCGCATCGCTGCGCGCAGCCGCGCCAGCCGCACCGCCTATCTCGCCTGCGTCGACGCGGCAGGCCGCGACGGCCCGCATCGCGCACGGCTTTCCTGCGGCAACCTCGCGCACGGCTTCGCCGCCTGCGGCGAGCACGACAAGGCCGCGCTGCGCAGCGGCCGCGCGCCCAACCTCGGCATCGTCACCGCGTACAACGACATGCTCTCGGCGCATCAGCCCTACGAGCGCTATCCCGAACTGATCCGCCGCGTGGCGCGCGAGGCCGGCGTCACCGCGCAGGTGGCCGGCGGCGTGCCGGCGATGTGCGACGGTGTCACCCAGGGCCAGGCCGGCATGGAGCTGAGCCTGTTCTCGCGCGAGGTGATCGCGATGGCCACCGCGATCGCGCTGTCGCACGACATGTTCGACGGCGCGCTGATGCTCGGCATCTGCGACAAGATCGTGCCGGGCCTGCTGATCGGCGCGCTGAGCTTCGGCCACCTGCCCACGATCTTCGTGCCGGCAGGCCCGATGCCCAGCGGCATCTCCAACGACGCCAAGACCGCGGTGCGCCAACGCTACGCCGAGGGCAAGGCCACCCGCGACGAACTGCTGGAAGCCGAGGCTGCGTCCTACCACGCGCCCGGCACCTGCACGTTCTACGGCACCGCCAACTCCAACCAGATGCTGATGGAGATCATGGGCCTGCACCTGCCGGGTTCCAGCTTCGTCAATCCGAACACGCCGCTGCGCGAGGCGCTCACCGAGGCCGCCGTGCAGCGCCTCGCCGCGATGAGCGCGCCGGGCGAACACCACACGCCGCTCGGCCGCATGATCGACGAGCGCACCATCGTCAACGGCGTGATCGGCCTGCATGCCACCGGCGGCTCCACCAACCACCTGCTGCACCTGGTGGCGATGGCGCACGCCGCCGGCATCGTGCTGACGCTGGAGGACTTCGACGCGCTGTCCGGCGTGGTGCCGCTGATGGCACGCGTGTATCCGAACGGTTCCGCCGACGTGAACCATTTCCACCAGGCCGGCGGCATGCCGTTCCTGATCGGCTCGCTGATCGACGCCGGCCTGCTGCACGGCGACGCGCACACGGTATGGGGCCGCGGCATGCAGGCCTACCGCCGGATGCCCGCGCTGGACGCCGCCGGAAAACTGGTGTGGAGCGAAGTGAGCGAGAGCGGCAACCGCGACGTGCTGCGCCCGGCCGGCGAGCCGTTCCGCGCCGACGGCGGCCTGCGCGTGCTGCAGGGCAACCTCGGCCGCGCCGTGATCAAGGTGTCCTCGGTGCCGGGCGACCGGCTGGTGATCGAGGCGCCGGCGGTGGTGTTCCACGACCAGGACGACGTGAAGCAGGCCTTCGACCGCGGCGAACTCGACCGCGACTTCGTGGCCGTGGTGCGCTTCCAGGGACCCAAGGCGATCGGCATGCCCGAGCTGCACAAGCTCACGCCCACGCTGGGCCTGCTGCAGGCGCGCGGGCATCGCGTGGCGCTGGTCACCGACGGACGCATGTCCGGCGCGTCCGGCAAGGTGCCCGCGGCGATCCACGTCACGCCCGAGGCCATCGACGCCGGCCCGCTAGGCAAGCTGCGCGATGGCGACCTCATCCGCCTCGACGTGATCGCCGGCACGCTGGAGGCCAAGGTCGACGCCGCCGAATGGGCCGCGCGCGAGCAGGCGCACGCGGATCTTTCCGCGCACCACGCCGGCATGGGCCGCGAGCTGTTCGCCACCCTGCGCAACACCGTGGGTTCGGCGGACGCCGGCGCCACCATCTTCGCCAAGCATGACCGCCACCATGCGGCCGATGCCTGATCCCGTCCCCACGCGAGCCGTTCCATGACCACACAAGCAACCAAGCAGCAACAACTGGCCGACATCCTCGCGCTGGCACCCGTGGTGCCGGTGGTCATCATCGACGAACTGGCGCATGCCGTGCCGATGGCGCGCGCGCTGGTCGCGGGCGGCATCCGCAGCATCGAGGTGACCCTGCGCACGCCGGTGGCGCTGGACGCGATCCGCGCCATCGCCAGCGAAGTGGAAGGCGCGGTGGTGGGCGTGGGCACCGTGCTCGACGGTCAGCAGCTGGAGGCCGCGCGCCAGGCCGGCGCGCGCTTCGCGGTGTCGCCCGGCGTCTCGCCGAAATTGCTCGATGCCGCCGACGCCAACGCGTTGCCGCTCTTGCCCGGCGTGGCCACCGCGGGCGAGGCGATGAGCCTGCTCGAACGCGGCTACCGGCACCTCAAGCTGTTTCCGGCGGTGCCGGTCGGTGGCGCGAAACTGCTCGGCGCCTGGGCCAGCCCGCTGCCGCAACTGCGCTTCTGCCCCACCGGCGGCATCAGCCTCGCCAGCGCGCTGGATTTCCTCGCGCTGCCCAACGTCGTCTGCGTGGGCGGTTCGTGGCTCACGCCCAAGGACAAGCTCGTGGCCGGCGATTGGGCCGGCATCGAACGACTGGCGCGCGAGGCGGCGGCGTTGCGTTGAACGGCGGCCGGCGCGGTCAGGGGCAGCGGAAGCGGCCCTCGATCACCGTGACGCAATCGCCGCCGATCCAGATGCGGCCGTCGGGGTCGTGGTCGATCGCCACGCGGCCGTCGCGCTGCAAGACCGTGCCCTGGCGCACCGTGTAACGCGCTGCAGGGCGACGTCGCTGCGCTTCCAGCAGGCAGGCCAGCGCGGCGTTGGCGCTGCCGGTGACCGGATCTTCGCCGAAGCCGAAGTCGCCGCCGGTCATCAGGCAGCGCATCTCGAAATCGGCGGGGCCGCCGCTGGCATGCGGTCCGTAGATGGCCGCGCCGTGAGTGCCGGCCGCACGGGTCGCCGCGGCGAGCAGGGCATCGTCGGGCCGCCGCGCCAGGCAGTCGTCGGCCGTGTTCATGCGCACGAGCAGCCACGGCGCACCGTTGTCGACCGTGCAAGGGGTGGCATCCAGGTCGACGGCGTCACTGCCCAGCGCTCGGACCAGCAAGGCGTGTTGCTCGGCCGGCAGCGGCACGATGCGCGCCGGCGGCGCCGCGAAGGCCCAGCGGTCGGGTGCGCGCTCGCTCAGCTCCACCCGGCCTACCCCGCACTGCTGGATCAGCCGACCCGGCCGGCGCGGCCGGTAGCCGCTGGCGCGCAGGGCATGCGCGGTACCCAGGGTGGGATGCCCGGCGAACGGCAACTCGCCGCCGGTGGTGAAGATGCGCACGCGGTAGTCCGCCTCCGCATCGCTGGGCGCCAGCAGGAAGGTGGTTTCGGACAGATTGGTCCAACGCGCGATGGCCTGCATCTGCGCGGTATCGAGGTCGTCGGCGTCGAACACCACCGCGAGCGGGTTGCCCTTGAACGGCACGGCGCTGAACACGTCGACCTGGTGGAAGCGCACGGTGCGCATGGCGTTCATCGGATCGCGAATCTCCCGTAGCGCGAGCATGCAGGCATGCAGGTTGCCTGCATGCTCGCACGAATCCTGCCGTCGCCTGCTTCCGCTGCGAGCAAGCTTCGGCCGTCGCGCGCAACGGCGTCGAATGGGTCGTGGCGTGCAACCTCCCTGCTGGCGGATCGCACAGGCTGGGCAGGCGCGGCGCATGGCCCTCAGCGGTGCAGCGCCCGATGCGCGATGTCGCGCCGGCAGAACGCCCCCTCGAAGCGGATCTTCGCTACCGCTTCGTAGGCCGTTTCGCGGGCCGCGGCGATGTCCTTGCCCAGCGCGCAGACGGTGAGCACGCGGCCGCCGGCCGTGGTCGCGCGGCCTTCGGCATCGAGCTTGGTTCCCGCATGGAACACCTTGGCGTCCGCGCCGAAGTCGCCGTCGAGTCCGTGGATCACGTCGCCGCTGCGCACCTTGCCGGGGTAGCCGGCGGCGGCCATCACCACGCCGATGGACGGGCGCGCGTCCCATTGCGCGCGGGTGCGGCGCAGCTCGCCGTCCAGTGCGGCTTCGACCAGCTCCACCAGGTCCGACTTCAGGCGCAGCATGATGGGCTGCGTCTCCGGATCGCCGAAGCGCACGTTGAATTCGATGACCTTGGGGTTGCCTTGCTTGTCGATCATCAGGCCGGCGTAGAGGAAGCCGATGAAGGGCGCGCCTTCCATCGCCATGCCCCGCAGCGTGGGCTCGATCACTTCCTTGAGGATGCGCTTCTCCACCTCGGGCGTGACCACCGGCGCGGGCGAGTAGGCGCCCATGCCGCCGGTGTTGGGGCCGAAGTCGCCGTCGTCGCGGCGCTTGTGGTCCTGGCTCGACGCCATCGGCAGCGCGTGCTGGCCGTCGCTCATCACGATGTAGCTGGCTTCCTCGCCGTCGAGGAATTCCTCGATCACCACGCGCGCGGACGCGTCGCCGAAGGCATGCGCGCCCAGCATGTCGTGCAATGCCAGTTCCGCATCGGCCTGGGTGAGCGCCACCACCACGCCCTTGCCGGCGGCGAGGCCGTCGGCCTTGATCACGATGGGTGCGCCGTGCTGACGCACGTAGGCCAGCGCCGGGTTCAGTTCGGTGAACACCGCATAGCGCGCGGTGGGAATGTTGTGGCGCAGGAGGAAGTCCTTGGCGAAGGCCTTGGAACCCTCCAGCTGCGCCGCGACCGCGCGCGGCCCGAAGATGCGCAGTCCCGCGGCGCGGAACTTGTCCACCACGCCGGCCACCAGCGGGACTTCGGGGCCGACCACGGTCAACTCCACCTTCTCGCGCTTGGCCAGCGCCAGCAGGCCGTCGAGGTCGGCTGCCGCCACGTCCGCGTTGCGCACGCCGCGTTCGCGCGCGGTGCCCGCGTTGCCCGGCGCCACGATCACCTCGTCCACCCGCAGCGACTGCTTGAGCTTCCACGCCAGCGCGTGTTCGCGCCCGCCGTTGCCGATGACCAGGACCTTCATGCCGATGACTCCGAGAGACGCTGCCGCGCGGTAGGGGACGGCCATTGTAGCCGGGCCGCGGCTGCGCCCCGCTGGAAGGACGGACGCTTGACAGCCGTGCGGCTTGCTTCAACGCTGCGCTAAAGATCGCCCCGGGCGTGTCGATCAGCTTCATGACCACGCCAGGCTCATCGTCCAGGATCACCACGATGGTAATGAAAAGCAGGGTGATTTCTTGCCGCTTGCCGCAACCGACACATCGCTGATCTACCGGCTGTCCCTCACCTTGTGGGGGCTGTTCCTGACGTTGCTGCTGCTGTTGTCGGTGCTGGGCTTCGTGGCGCTGTGGCTGGTGGCGGACCACGTGGTGCCGCTGGCCATCCAGCAGTGGGCTGAGCTGAAGGCGCAGACCAACGAAAGCCTGTTCGTGCAGGCCGATGCCAGCGTGCGCCGGCTGCGCAAGGTGCTGGTGCAGCGCCTGGACGACGCGCCCGCCGGTACCGCCAGCCGTTTCGACAGCCTGTTCGCGCGCAACCCGGACGGGCTGTGGCGCGTGCGCCCCGAACGGCTGGACACGGTGAACGCGCCCACGCTGTACCTGCACAACGGGCCGCAGGACCTGTCCGATTCGGCGCGGCTGCGCGCCGTGGTCAGCTACGAACTGCTGCGCGAACAAGGCCCGGCGCTGGTACCGCCGTTCTTCTCGGCCTACATGGATTTCGTGGAAAACGGGTTGATGGTGTATGCCCGCGGCATCGACTGGGGCGGCAACGCCAATGCGCAGGCCAGCAACGCCGATTATCCCACCATGCTGGGCTCCGATCCGCGCCGCAACCCCGGACGCAAGGTGTTCTGGACGCCGGCCTACCTGGACAACCAGGCCCACACCTGGATGGTGTCCGTCATCGCGCCGCTGGATTGGCAGGGCCGCTGGGTGGGCACGGTGGGGCACGACGTGGCGATCCAGACCCTGATCGACTCCGTGGACGACAACCACGGCACGGCGGTGCAGCAGCTGATCATGGATCAGCACGGCAACCTGATCGCCTACACGAAGTTGCGCGAACGCATCGCCGCCGCGCACGGCCAGCTGCGCATCGCCATGCTGCACGATCCGATGCTGGAACAGGTGCAGCGCATGGTGCTGGCTGCGCATGCCGATACCGGTGCGGGCCGCACGCCCGACGGTACGCAGTGGGTGGCCTGGTCGCGCATCCGCGGGCCGGGCTGGTTCCAGGTGGACGTGGTGCCGCAGGCGCGGGTGAACCACGTGGTGCTGCTGAGCTGGATCGCGATGTTCAGCACCGGGCTGCTGATCCTGTTGCCGATGCTCTGGTTGTTGCGCCGACGCGTCTACCGGTTGGTGACCAAGCCCCTGAAGCGCTTGAGCCGCGCCGTCGACGAGCTTGGCCAGGGGCGCATGCCCCAACCCATCGCGCTCGGCAGCCACGACGAACTGGGACGGCTGGCGGCGGCCTTCGACACCATGGTGTCCGAGCTGGCGCAGCAGCGCGAGCAACTGGTGACGCTGGCCGAGCGCGACGCCCTCACCGGCCTGTACAACCGCCGCCGCTTCGAAGACGAGCTGACGCGCTTCTTCGCGGACGGCGCACCGGGTAATCGTCGGGGCGCCGTGCTGCTGTTCGACCTGGACGAGTTCAAGTACGTCAACGACAACTTCGGCCACCTCGCCGGCGACGCCATGCTGGTCCGCATGGCCGGCGAAGCCAAGGCGCTGATGCGCGACACCGACATCCTGTGCCGGCTGGGCGGCGACGAGTTCGCGGTGTTCATGCCGCACGCCACCCAGTTCAGCGCGCTGGCGCTGGCCGAGCGCATCGTGCGCACCGTGGCGCACACCACGCAGGAGATCCAGGGCCAGGCGGTGCGGCTCACCACCAGCCTCGGCGTGGCGAATTGCCCCGAGCACGGCCAGAGCGCCGCGGAATTGGTCTCGCACGCCGACATGGCCATGTACCAGGCCAAGCGCCTGGGCAAGAACCGCTGGAACACCTATCGGCCCGACCGCGACGCCGCGCAGGCGATGGCCACGCGGCTGGCCTGGAACGAACGCATCGACCATGCGCTGGAGCACAAGCTGATGCGCCTGCATTTCCAGGGCGTGTACCGCGCGGACAACGGCGAGCTGGCGCACCTGGAAGCGCTGCTGCGCATGGCGAGCGAAAACGACCCCGCGCTATGCATCACGCCGGACCAGTTCATCGGCCACGCCGAGCGCAGCGGCAAGATCCTCGAAATCGACCGCTGGGTGGTGCGCGAAAGCGTCGCCCTGCTGGCCGCGCATCCACGGTTGCCGGCGCTGGCGATCAACATCTCCGGCCGTTCGCTCGACGACCCCGACCTGCCCGACTTCATCACCGGCGAGCTGGCCTTGCACGGTGTGGCGCCGGGGCGGCTGCTGATCGAACTGACCGAGACCGCGGCGATCTCGGACCTGCGCGACGCCGAGCGTTTCATCGACGCGCTGCGGCGCATCGGCTGCATCCTGTGCCTCGACGACTTCGGCAGCGGCTTCGCGTCGTTCGCCTACCTCAAGCAGCTCAAGGTCGGCGTGCTCAAGATCGACGGCCTGTTCATCCGCAACCTGCCCCGCGACCGCGACAACCAGGTGTTCGTGCGCTCCATCATCGAAGTCGCGCGCGGCATGGGCCAGCAGACCGTGGCCGAATTCGTGGAGGACGAGGAAACCCTGCGCCTGCTGCAGGCCTTCGGCGTGGATCTGGTGCAGGGTTACCACCTGGACAAACCGCAGGCGGACCACCCGATGCTGAGGCATTGACGCGGCGCGGGCTCCGTCACTCCCTGCCGGCAAGCAGATCCAGCAGCGCGGCGCGCGGCAGCTTGCCGGTGTCGTTGCGCGGCAGCGCGGGCACGCGGCGCAGCGGGCGGGGCAGGAACACCGGGTCGATCGCGCAGCGCAACGCGTCGAGGATGGCCGCTTCGTCCAGCGCGGGCGCCACCGTCAGCGCGGCGATGCGGCGAACGCCGGCGGCATCGGCCTCGTCGAGCTGGAACACGATGCCGTCCTGCACGCCGGGAATGGCCAGCAGGCGGCGCGTGAGGTCGCCCAGCGAGGCGCGCTTGCCGGCGATTTCCAGCAGGTCGGTATTGCGGCCGCACAGTTGGAAGCGGCGGCCGGCGTCGTGCAGGCTCACGATGTCGGCCAGCACCACCGGGGCGTCGAGCTGCGGCGCCTCGACCAGGGTGCCGTCGGGCTGCGGGTGCAGGCGCACGTCCTCGTACAACGTCCAGTCGGCCTCCGCGGTGACGCGGCGGCTGGCAAAGGCGCAGGTTTCGGTGGAGCCGAACACCTCCAGCAGCGGCGCGCCGAACGCCTGCTCGGCGGCCTGCGCGAGTTCCGGTGGCATCGGCGCGGTGGCGGACAACATCGCCGCCAGCGGCGGCAGCGGCGTGCCGGACGCGACCAACGCACGCAGGTGCACCGGCGTGGTCACCAGCACGCGCGGCGCGGGCACCTCGGCCAGCGCAGCCGCCACGTCGGCCGGAAAGAATGGCCGGCCCGCATGCACGCCTACCTCGCCCAGCAGGGGCAGCAGCACGCTCATCTCGATGCCGTAGATGTGCTGCGGCGGCACGGTGGCCACCACGTTGAAGCGTTCCCCGGCGATCGCGCGCAACATCGCCATCGTGCCGGCGCTGCTGGCGCGCAGGTTGCGCCAACTCTTGGCGTTGGCGCGCGGCGTGCCGGTGGAACCGGAGGTGTAGCCGATCGCCACCAGCTGCTCGGCAGGAATCGCCGGCACCTGCGTCGATGCGATGCCCGCCCCGCCGTCGAGCGCGGGCAGCTTGCGGTAGCCGTGCGGCGCGGGCGACAGCGCCAGTTCGCCCAGCGCGTAACTGCCCGGATGCGCGGCCATCACCTCTTCCACCGCCTGCGGCGCGCGCGATGGCGGCAGCAGGTTGGCCTGGCCGCGCCGCGCGATGGCGCAGAACGCCACGAGGAAGGCGTAGCGGTCCTCGCACAGGTTCACCGCAGCGGGGGCGTCGGGCAGCAGCGCGGCTACCTGCTCGACATGGGCGAGGAAGCGCGCCACCTTCACCGCTTCGCCGTGGCGCCATGCCACGATGCGCTGCGGATCGCGCGCATCCGCCAGCGGCAGCATCGCCTGTGCCGGCTCGCGTTCCAGGCTGTCGTGGTTGATGGCCAAGCCCTTGCTCCCAATGTGCGGCCGAGTGCCGCCACTCCGCCCGGCACGGGCAGTTGCCGTGAATGCTAGGGATTCCCCTTGTTCGCGCCGCTGAATCGCAGGCGGCCGAAGCGGTCGCGATTCACCGACAAGTCAGGCGCGGATGATAGCGCCGGTGAGCGCGTCGCGGATCGTGCTGGGCCGGTCCTGCGCGCCCAGCGGGGCGTCCAGCAGGCCGTCCAGCGCCGCCCCGAAATAGTCGCGCACGGTCTGTGCGCTCTTCGCGGGGGGCTCGCCATGGGGATTGGCGCTGGTGGACACCAGCGCGCCGCCGAACGCGCGGCACAGCGCGGCGGCCGGTTCGTGCGCGGTGATGCGCAAGGCGATGCCCGCATGCGTACCGGCCACCCACGCGGGCACGGCGGCGCTGCGCGGGAAGATCCAGGTGTGCGGGCCGGGCCAGCTCGCGCGCACATCCGCCAGCACGGTCGACGGCACCCTGTCGAGGTCGATGTAGCGGCGCACCTGTTCGTAGTCGGCGGCGATCAGCAACACGCCCTGCGTGGCCGGGCGCTGCTTGAGCGCGAAGATCCTGTCGAAGGCCTCGCGGTGGTGCGGATCGCAGCCCAGGCCGTAGACCGCCTCGGTGGGATAGGCCAACACGCCGCCCCTGCGCAGCAGCAGGGCGGCGTCTTCCAGTTCGTCGCGGGTGAAGGTCTGCAGCATCAGGCCGGGGTCTTCTTGGCGACCGCTTTCTTGGCGGCGGTTTTCTTGGCCGCGGCCTTCTTGGTCGCTGTCTTCTTCGCCGGAGCCTTCTTGGTCGCGGCCTTTTTCACGGCGGCCTTCTTTGCGGCGGGTTCCTTCTTCGCCGCCGTCTTCTTCGTTGCCGCGGTCTTCTTGCCGAACCGGCCGCCCTTCTTCACCGGTGCGGCGGCGAGCAGTTCCAGGCACTGCGCCTCGGTGAGTTCCTTCGGCTCCTGGTCCTTGGGTATGCGCGCGTTCTTCTCGCCGTCGGTGATGTACGCACCGTAGCGGCCGTTGAGCACCTGCACGCCGTTGCCGAAGTCGAGGATGACGCGGTTGGCGAGCAGGGTGAGCTTGTCTTCCACCAGCTGCAGCGCGCGCGGCAGCTCGATGGTGTAGGGGTCGTCCTCGGGCTTGAGCGAGGCGTAGGTGCTGCCCTGCTTCACGAACGGACCGAAGCGGCCGATGCCCACGCTCACCTCGTCGCCGTTCGGCGCGGCGCCCAGCTTGCGCGGCAGCTTGAACAGTTCCAGCGCCTCGTCCAGCGTGATGGTGTGCATGCTCTGGCCGGGGCGCAGCGAGGCGAATTGCAGCTTCTCGTCGCTGTCCTTGTCGCCGATCGCGGCGTACGGCCCGAAGCGGCCCAGGCGCACGAACACCGGCTTGCCGCTCTTGGGATCGCTGCCCAGCTCGCGCGCGCCGGTGGCTTCGCTGCGGTCCACCGATTCGGTCTTCTCCTCCACCTGCTGCTTGAACGGTTGCCAGAAGCGCTGCATCAGCGGCACCCAGGCTTCCTCGCCGCGGCTCACCGCGTCGAGTTCGTCCTCGAGCTTGGCGGTGAAGTCGTAGTCGACATAGCGGGTGAAGTGCTGGGTGAGGAACTTGCCCACCGCGCGGCCGATGTCGGTGGGCTTGAAGCGGCGGCTGTCGAGCAGCACGTACTCGCGGTTGAGCAGCACCTGGATGATGCTGGCGTAGGTGGACGGCCGGCCGATGCCGTATTCCTCCAGCGTCTTCACCAGCGAGGCTTCCGAGTAGCGCGGCGGCGGCTCGGTGAAGTGCTGGTCGGCGGCGATGTCGTGCAGCGGCACCTGCTCGCCCTTCTCCAGGCGCGGCAGGCGGCGGCCTTCGTCCTCGTCGTCCGCATTCTTCTGGTCGCGGCCTTCCTCGTACACGGCGAGGAAGCCGGGATCGACCACGGTGGTGCCGGTGGCGCGGAATGCGGCGGGACCGCCGGCGGCGTGCGGCAGTTCGAAGTCCACCGACACGGTGTTGAGCGTGGCGTGGATCATCTGGCAGGCCACGGTGCGCTTCCAGATCAGCTCGTACAGCTTGCGCTGCTCGTCGTTGAGGAAGGCGGCGACTTCGCGCGGCGTGCGCATCGCCGAGGTGGGGCGGATCGCCTCGTGCGCTTCCTGCGCGTTCTTGCTCTTGGCCTTGTAGAACTGCGCATGGTCGGGCAGCGCCTTCTGGCCGAAGTCGCGCGCGATCAGCGCGCGCAGCTCGCCCAGCGCGTCGTCGGACAGCGCCACCGAGTCGGTACGCATGTAGGTGATCAGGCCGACGTTGCCCTCGCTGCCGAGGCTGACGCCTTCGTACAGGCCCTGCGCCACCTTCATGGTGCGGCTGGTGGTGAAGCCGAGCTTGCGCGCGGCCTCCTGCTGCAAGGTGGAGGTGGTGAACGGCGGCGCGGGACGGCGCTTGCGTTCCTTGCTGCCCACCTCGCTGACGGTGAGGCGGCCGTGCGCGGCCTCCTTCAGCGCGGCGCGGGCGGCCATTGCGTCGGTCTCGTTGGTGAGGTCGAACTGTTCGAATTTCTTGCCGTGGAGCCGGGTGAGCTTGGCGCTGAACTCGCCGTCGGCGTGGCGCAGCTGCGCTTCCACCGTCCAGTATTCGCGGGCGACGAAAGCTTCGATCTCCTCCTCGCGTTCCACGATCATGCGCAGGGCGGGCGACTGCACGCGGCCGGCGGACAGTCCGCGCTGCACCTTGCGCCACAGCACCGGCGAGAGGTTGAAGCCGACGAGGTAATCCAGCGCGCGGCGCGCCTGCTGCGCGTCCACCATGTCCAGCGACAGCTCGCGCGGCGCGGCCACCGCGGCCTTGATCGCCTTGGGCGTGATCTCGGAGAACACCACGCGGTGCAACTGCTTGCCCTTGGTCAGGCCGCGGTCCTTGAGGATCTCGCTGATGTGCCAGCTGATCGCCTCGCCTTCGCGGTCCAAGTCGGTGGCGAGGTAGATGTCGTCGGCGAGCTTGGCGGCCTTGGCGATGGCGTCGACGTGCTTCTCGTTGCGCTCGATCACCTCGTACTTCATGGCGAAGTCGTGATCCGGGTCGACCGCGCCTTCCTTGGGCTTGAGGTCGCGCACATGGCCGTAGGAAGCGAGGACCTGGAAGTCCTTGCCGAGGTATTTGTTGATCGTCTTGGCCTTGGCGGGCGACTCGACGATAAGCAGGTTCTTGGCCATGAATCTCTTGCGGTGGGTGGGGCGGGTCCATGCCGCAGTGCGGCATGCCTATATACTAGTGAGACCACGCCGCCCGGCGGCCTGTCAAGCGCGGAATGCGTGAAAGCGCACTGCAATGGGGTTCGCCGGGTGGGCGGCCTAGCCGGGCAGACGCTGGTAGCGGTTGCCGGCCAGGCCGGCAACCCGACCCTCCAGCTCCAGCATCAGCAGCATCGAGGACAGCGCCGCCGCGGCCAGCCCGCTGCGTGCCGCCAGTTCGTCCAGCGTAGCCGGATCGTGGCCCAGCGCGGCGAACAGGCGCTGGTAGTCGGGATCGTCGTGCCGGCCGCTATCGCGCGCCGGGGCGGCCGACTGGCCGGGCTTGGCCAGCCGCGCGGCCAGTTCCACCCCCAGTTCGCGCGCCGCGGGCGTCAGCGCCTCGGCCACTTCGGCCGGCTCCTCGACCAGCCGCGCGCCGTCGCGGATCAGCCGGTGGCAACCGCGTGCCAGCGGATTGGCGATCGAACCGGGCAAGGCGAACACCTCGCGGCCCTGCTCGCCGGCCAGGCGCGCGGTGATCAGCGAGCCGGACCGGAGATCGGCCTCCACCACCAGGGTGCCCAGCGAAAGGCCGGCAATGAGCCGGTTGCGGCGCGGAAAGTGATCGGCACGGGCCGGCGTGCCGGGCGGAAACTCGCTGACCAGCGCGCCCTGCGCCACGATGCGCTGCGCCAGCGCGTGATGCTTGCGCGGATAAACCCGGTCCGGCCCGGTGCCGACCACCGCGATGGTGGCGCAGTTCGCATCCAGTGCCGCCTCATGGGCGGCGCCGTCGATGCCGTCGGCCATGCCGCTGGTGACGACGAAACCGGCCAGCGCCAGTGCACGGGCAAAACTCCGTGCATGGGCCAGACCGGCCGGACTGGCGCTGCGCGAACCCACGACGGCCACCTGCGGATGCAGCAGCAGGCCGGTGTCCCCGGCGACGAACAACGCGGCGGGCGGTTGCGGAATGGTTTCCAGCAACGGCGGGAAGTCCGCCTCGGTACAACGCAACAGGCGGCGTCCGGGTTCGGCCAGCCAGGCGAGGTCGGCGGCCAGCCGGGTTTCGTCGGGCGCATCCAGCCATGCGGCGGCGGCATCGCCCAGCGTGCTTGCCTGCCGGCGCAGCAGCGTCAGGGTGACGTCGATGCCGCCTCCGGCCGCAGCCAGCGCCGCACGCAATCCGCCCGGCCCCAGGCCCGGTGTGCGCAGAGCGATGAGCCAGGCGCGCAGTTCATCGGATTCGTTCATGGCGCGAAGTCTAGCGGTCGCCACAAACGGCGACGGCGCGGGATGGCCGCGCCGTCGTGTGGGTGAAGGCCGCGTCGTGCCTTCATCAACCTGGCAATGGGAGGGATATCACTCCGGCATGCGCAGCTCGGCGCCCTTCTTCACCGGGCGCAGGCCATCCATCACCAGGCCATAGCTGACGTGCTCGAAAGTACGGAACACCATGACGTGGCCGATGTACTCCGCAGGCAGGGTCACGCGTTTGCCTACGCCGCGATCCCAGCTGTCGCTGGCCACATCGTCGTGGATGTTCTCGCCCGGCTGCCAGATCGAGAAGGTGGTGCCGTTGTCCACGCCCTCGGCCGAGCCCACCGACAGCGCCACCACCTGGTGAGGGCCGACCGCGTCCATGGCGTCGGTGAATGCGATCACGCGGGCGTCCTTGGGCATGTCCTTCGGCGCATGCGGGTAGAAGTAGGGGTCGTAGGGCTGGTCGTTCACCGGCATCAGGCGGTCGCCGCTGCGGATTTCCGCGGTGGAGTCCAGCACGAGCAAGGTGGACGGGTCGCCGCCGCGCAGCATTTCGGCCGTGCCGATCACCTTCACCTCGACGCCCATGTCCTTGCCGCGGCGGTAGTGGCCCGAACCGTTGTCGAAGTCCTCTTCCCACGGCGACCGCACCATGGCGGCGTTGGCGTACAACTCGTCGCCGTATTCCGCGGTGCCGCCGTTGCCGTCGTCGTAGCCGCGGAACACGTGCTCCGGCCGCACGATGGCCCAGCGCTGGCCGGGCTGGCTGTCCAGCCCGCGCACATAGATGTTCTGGCCCGATGTGCCGCGCAGCTGGTTTTCTTCCAGGCCAACCACGTAGGGCGACTTGCTGACCACGCTGGAATCCATCACGCGCAGGTCCTTCAGGAAGGTCTGCACGGCATCCAGCGGGATCGCCGGCACGGGATTGCCCTCGCGCTGCACGCTGGGTTGCAGCGTGAGGGCGGGGCCGCCGTTGATGAAGGAGAGGTTGAGCACATCGCCCGGATAGATCAGGTGCGGATTCTTCACCTGGGGATTGGCCTGCCAGATCTCGGGCCACAGCCACGGCTTGACCAGGAACTTCGCCGAGATGCCCCACAGCGTGTCGCCGCGGCGCACGGTGTAGTTGTCGGGGTGGGTGCTGCGCAGTTGCGAAGCGCCGGCGGCACACACTGCTGCCGCGACCATGGTGCCGGCCAGCACCGTGAAGGCTTTCTTGAACATGGGCGGGATCCCCTCTCCCCAGCAGACTATGGCGAGTGTAACCGAAGCATTAAGCCGTGCAATCGGCAGCGGTTCGCAGAACTAAGCGGTCATCGTCGCGGCAGGCGGCGTATTACAATAGCCGCATGTCCACGCTTGCCATCCTCGAGTTCCCCGATCCCCGCCTGCGCACCAAGGCCGCGCCGGTCACCGTGTTCGACGCCCGGCTGAAACAGTTCGTCGCCGACATGTTCGAGACCATGTACGCCGCCAACGGCGTGGGCCTGGCCGCGACCCAGGTGGACGTGCACCAGCAGGTGCTGGTGATCGACATGAGCGACGAGCGCAACCAGCCGCTGGTGCTGATCAACGCCGAGATCGTGGAGAAGGACGGCGCCCAGGTGTACCAGGAGGGTTGCCTGTCCTTCCCCGGCGTCTACGCCGACGTCACCCGCGCGCTGAAGGTGAAGGTGAAGGCGCACGACGTGGACGGCAAGGAGTTCGTCTACGAGGCCGAAGGCGCGCAGGCCGTCGCTGTCCAGCATGAAATGGACCACCTCGCCGGCAAGGTGTTCGTGGACTACCTCTCGCCGCTGAAGCGCTCGATGCTGCTCAAGCGCCTGGAAAAGCAGCGCAAGCAGGCGGCCAGCGCTTGAGCCTGCGTGTCGTCTTCGCCGGCACCCCGGAGTTCTCCGTCCCCTGCCTCGAAGCCTGCCGCGCCAGCGGCGCGGACGTGGTGGCCGTCTACACCCAGCCCGACCGCCCCGCCGGCCGCGGCCGCAAGCTTGCGCCCAGCCCGGTGAAGCAGGCGGCGCTGGCCGCCGGCATCGCCGTCGAGCAGCCCGAATCGCTGAAATCCGCCGAAGCGCAGGCCACGCTGGCCGCCTACCGGCCCGACCTGCTGGTAGTGGTGGCCTACGGACTGATCCTGCCGCGCAAGGTACTGGCGATTCCGCGGCTCGGCTGCTGGAACGTGCACGCCAGCCTGCTGCCGCGCTGGCGCGGCGCGGCGCCGATCCAGCGTGCCATCCTTGCCGGCGACGCCGAGACCGGCGTGGATCTGATGCAGATGGAAGCCGGGTTGGACACCGGCCCGGTGCTGCTGGAAAAGCGCACACCCATCACCGGCGACGACACCGGCGGCACGCTGCACGACCGCCTTGCCGCGCTGGGCGCCGAGGCCTTGGCCGAAGGCCTGGGCCGCACGCTGGCGGGCGAGACGCTCACCGCCACGCCGCAGGCCGCCGAGGGCGTGCTCTACGCGCACAAGCTGGACAAGGCCGAGTCCGCATTGGACTTCAGCCGGCCCGCCATCGTGCTGGAACGCCAGGTGCGCGCCTTCGATCCCTGGCCCGGCAGCGATGCCGAGATTGCCGGCGAGCGCGTGCGTGTGTGGGCGGCCCGTGCGTTCGAGGTTTCGCCGGGTGCCACGCCTGGCGCCATGCTCGACGCCGGCCGCGAAGGCATCGTCATCGCCTGCGGCGACGGCGCGCTGCGCATCACCGCGCTGCAGCGCGCCGGCGGGCGACGCATCAGCGCGGCGGATTACCTCAACGCGCGCCCTGAACTGCGTTCCGCGCTCGCGCCATGACCGACACCCGTGCGCTGGCCGCGCAATCCCTCGCCGAGATCGCCCTGCACGGCGCCTCGCTGCGCGAAGCGATGGATCGCCATGCGCAAAAACTGCCCGACGCGCGCGACCGCGCCCTGCTGATGGCGCTGGTCAGCGACGGCGCGCGCTGGTGGCCGCGCTTCGACGCCGCGCTGGACCGCCTGCTGGAGCGCCCGCTGCGCAAGAAGGAGCCGGCGGTGCATGCGCTGCTGGTGCTGGGCCTGGTGCAACTGGAAGTGCTGGAACTGGCCGACTACGCCGCCGTGGCGGCCACGGTGGAAGCTGTGCGCGCACTCAAGCGCCCGCAACTTGCGGGATTGGTGAACGCGGTGCTGCGCCGCTGGCAGCGCGAGCGCAGCACGCACCTCGCCGCGCTCGATGCACAACCGGAAACCCGCCACGCCCATCCGCGCTGGCTGGCCGAAGCGATCGCGCAGGACTGGCCAACGCAGGCCGACGCCGTGATGGCGGCGGACAACCGCGAGCCGCCGCTGATGCTGCGTGCCAACCGCCGCCGCACCGGCCGCGGCGACCTGGTCGAACGTCTCCGTTCGGACGGCCAGACGGCCGAAGCGCATGCCTGGCTGGCCGACGCCATCGTGCTGCCGCACAGCACCGACGTGACGCGCTTGCCCGGATTCGCCGACGGCCTGTTCGCGGTGCAGGACGGCGCCGCGCAGATCGCCGCCGACCTCGCCGAAGTACGCGCCGGCCAGCGCGTACTGGACGCCTGCGCCGCACCCGGCGGCAAAGCCTGTCACCTGCTGGAGCGGGCGGATGTCGCGCTCACCGCGCTGGAATTCGAACCCAAGCGCGCCGGACGCATCCGCGAAAACCTGGGGCGCCTGCATCTTCAGGCCGACGTGGTGGTGGGCGATGCCGGCGATCCCTACGCATGGTGGGACGGACAGCTCTTCGACCGCATCCTGATCGACGCACCCTGCTCCGCCACCGGCGTTCTGCGCCGCCGCCCGGACGTGCGCCTGCACCGGCGCGCGCACGACATTCCCGCGTTGGCCGCCCAGCAGCGGCGCATCCTCGACGCGCTGTGGCCATTGCTCGCGCCGGGCGGGCGGCTGGTCTACATCACCTGTTCGCTGCTGCGCACGGAGAACGAGGCCGTCGTGGCGCCCTTCCTCGCTGCGCACGCCGACGCGCGGGCCATGCCGATCACGCTGCCTGCCGGACAGGCCGCCGCCGTCGGCTGGCAGATCCTGCCGGGCGATGGCGATCTCGACGGCATGTACTACGCGGCGCTCGCCAAGACGGACACTTAGTCCCTTCGACCAAGCAACAAGTTGCCCATGGCTCCCGAATCGCCACGGACTTCGGGCATCAAGACAAACGGGCGCCGTGGCGCCCGTTTGTGCGGTTTACCTGCGCGGGAAAATTACAGCGCGTAGTACATCTGGAATTCCAGCGGGTGCGTGCTGGCGCGGTAGCGAGTGACTTCCTGCATCTTGAGCTCGATGTAGGCGTCGATGAAGTCGTCGGTGAACACGCCGCCGGCCTTGAGGAAGTCGCGGTCCTTGTCCAGCGATTCCAGCGCCTGGTCGAGGCTGGAGCACACCTGCGGGATGTTCTTCTCCTCTTCCGGCGGCAGGTCGTACAGGTCCTTGTCCGACGGTGCGCCCGGGTCGATCTTGTTGAGGATGCCGTCCAGGCCGGCCATCATCAGCGCGGTGAAGGTGAGGTAGCCCGACTGCATCGGATCGGGGAAGCGCACCTCGATGCGGCGACCCTTGGGGCTGGCCACGTAGGGGATGCGGCAGCTCGCCGAGCGGTTGCGGGCCGAGTAGGCCAGCATCACCGGCGCCTCGAAGCCCGGCACCAGGCGCTTGTAGCTGTTGGTGGTGGAGTTGGAGAACGCGTTGATCGCCTTGGCGTGCTTGAAGATGCCGCCGATGTACCACAGCGCGGTCTGGCTCAGGCCGCCGTACAGGTCGCCGGCGAACAGGTTCTCGCCGTTCTTCGAGAGCGACTGGTGCACGTGCATGCCGCTGCCGTTGTCGCCCACGATGGGCTTGGGCATGAAGGTGACGGTCTTGCCGTTCTGGTGCGCCACGTTCTTCACCACGTACTTCATGGTGATCAGCTCGTCGGCCTTCTTCACCAGCGTGTTGAACTTCACGCCGATCTCGCACTGGCCGGCGTTGGCGACTTCATGGTGGTGCACTTCGACCGTCTGGCCGAGCGACTCCAGCACCTTGCACATGTCGGCGCGCAGGTCGCCCAGCGTGTCGACCGGAGACACCGGGAAATAGCCGCCCTTCACCGAAGGACGATGGCCCATGTTGCCGTCCTCGTACTTGAAGCGCGTGCTCCAGGCAGCCTCGTTCGACTCGATTTCGTAGAACACGCGGCCCATGTCGTTCTGCCAGCGGATCGAGTCGAAGATGAAGAACTCGGGCTCCGGCCCGAAGAAGGCGGTGTCGGCCACGCCCGTGGACTTCAGGTACGCCTCGGCGCGCTTGGCGATGGAACGCGGATCGCGGCCGTAGGCCTGCATGGTGCTCGGTTCCAGCACGTCGCAATGTAGCACCAGCTGCGTGTGCTGGCTGAACGGATCGAGGTAGGCGGTAGCCGGGTCGGGCATCAGGATCATGTCCGACTCGTTGATGCCCTTCCAGCCGCTGATCGACGAACCATCGAACATCTTGCCGTCCTCGAACGTGCCGTCGTCGATGGCGTGCGCGGGGAAGGTGACGTGATGCTGCTTGCCGAGCATGTCGGCAAAACGGAAGTCGACGAACTCGACCTCGTGCTCCTGGATCAGGTCAAGCACTTGCTGGGCATTCATGGGGAAACCTCGATTGGGGTTGACGGCTGGCTAGGTTAATAGCAAGCGCCATGCCATGCGGCGGATGGCACTTACTCCTTGATTTGCGACGATATCGGGGCGCCGCGCGGGCAAGGCATGCATCTTAACCGGGCAAACGAGAGATTGCTTTGCACCAATAATGGGCATGCCCTCGCGGTTGGAGGGCATGCCGCCGGGATCAGCTTTCGTAGGCGCTCTCGCCATGCGAGGTGATGTCCAGGCCCTCGCGTTCCGCCTCGGTCGACACCCGCAGGCCGAACAGCAGCTTGACCACGAAGTAGGCCGCCACGGAAACCAGGCCGCTCCAGACCAGGGTGATGCCGACGCCCAGCGCCTGCACGCCCAGCTGCTGCAGGATCGTGCTGTTGCCGCTGCCGAAGCCGGTGCCGCCGAGGGCGGGAGCGCTGAACACGCCGGTGAGCAGGGCGCCCAGGATGCCGCCGAGGCCGTGCACGCCGAACACGTCGAGCGCATCGTCGGCGCGCAGGATCTTCTTCAGTCCGGTCACGCCCCACACGCAGGCCACGCTGGCCAGTGCGCCGATCGCCAGCGAGCCCATCGGCCCTACCGTGCCGCAGGCCGGCGTGATCGCCACCAGCCCGGCCACCGCGCCGGATGCTCCGCCGACCATCGACGGCTTGCCCTTGGTGACCGCTTCCAGCGCCAGCCAGGCCAGCACGGCGGCGGCCGTGGCCAGCAGGGTGTTGATGAAGGCGAGGCCGGCGCCGGCATTCGCCTCGAGGTTGGACCCCGCGTTGAAGCCGAACCAGCCCACCCACAGCAGCGAGGCGCCGATCATGGTGAAGGTGACGTTGTGCGGTTTCATCGATTCGCGGCCCAGCCCCAGGCGCGGCCCGATCATGTAGGCGCCGACCAGTCCCGCGATACCGGCGTTGATGTGCACCACCGTGCCGCCGGCGAAATCCAGCGCGCCCTTGGCGAACAGGAAACCGTTCGGACCGCACCACACCATGTGCGCGATCGGCAGGTAGGCGAAGGTGAACCACAGCGCGGTGAAGGCGAGCACCGCGCGGAAGCGCATGCGCTCGGCGAACGAGCCCACGATCAGTGCGCCGGTGATGCCGGCGAAGGTGGACTGGAACACCACGAACACCTGCTCCGGCAGGTCGATGCCGGCGGTGAAGGTGGCGGCCAGGCTGTCCTTGGTCACGCCCTTGAGGAACAGCTTGTCCAGGTTGCCGATGAAGGCATTGCCGCCGTTGAACGCCAGGCTGTAGCCGTAGATGGCCCACAGCACCAGGATCATCGAGAACACCGTCATCACCTGCATCAGGATCGACAGCACGTTCTTCGAGCGCACCAGGCCGCCGTAGAACAGCGCCAGGCCGGGCACCGTCATCAGCAGCACCAGCAGGGTGGACGTGAGCATCCAGGCGACGTCGCCCTTGTCGACCACCGGCGCCGCGGCCGCGGCGTGGGATACGGGCGACACCAGCAGCATGCCGAGTACGGCGCACACCATGGCCCACGCCGGCAGCGCGCGGGCGGGACGGGAAAGCACGATCTCTTTCATGGGAACCTCGCGGGTCGGGTCAGAGCGCATCGGCGTCGAGTTCGCCGGTGCGGATGCGGATGGCCTGGTCGATCGGGCTGACGAAAATCTTTCCGTCGCCCACGCTGCCGGTCTTGGCCGACTGCTGGACGGCCTCGAGCGTGGCCTCCAGCATTTCATCCGTGACCACCACTTCCACTTTGAGCTTGGGCAGGAAATCCACGACGTATTCCGCCCCGCGGTAAAGCTCGGTATGCCCCTTCTGGCGGCCGAAGCCGCGCACCTCGCTGACGGTGATGCCGCTCACGCCCGCGTTGGTGAGCGCGTCGCGCACCTCCTCGAGCTTGTGCGGCCGGATGATGCAGCTGATCAGTTTCATGCCTGTCTCCCCAAGTGGGGCGGCGGCACACGGCCGCCGCCGTGGTTCCGGATCAGAACGATTTGGCCAGTGCGAGCACGCCGGTGGCGCGCCCGACGTAATGCCCGTATGCATTCGTGTAGACGCTGCGCGACGCATCGGTGTCGTAGTAGCCCAGCGACACCGAGTAGCCGTGGGCGAAGGAGCGCGTCACGCCCACCTTCCAATCGCTGTACGACGCGTCGGCGACATGCCGCACGTCCTGGTGGCCGGCATGCAGGTTGAGCGTCCAGCCCGGACTGAATTCCACGTTGTAGGAAAGGTCGAGATAGCCGGAGTGCTTGCTGTCCTGGAAGCCGAACAGGTTGGTGAAGGCGTGCGAGTACTTCAGCGTGAGGCCCTTGTAGCCCAGCGAGCCGTAGGCCTCGGTGGTGTAGGGGCGCGTGAAGTTGGCGGGATAGCTGCCCGGGTAGTAGTACTCGTACAGGCCGACGTCGTAGCTCCAGTCGCCGGCGAAGCTGCCGCGGAAGCCGGTGTAGAGGTCCAGCTCCAGGCTGCTCGACACCGGCGCCGAGTCGGTGGACGTGTCGGACAGCCAGCTGATGTTGCTGCCCCAGGCGCCGGCGTACCAGCCGCTGGCATCGTCGTATTCGATGCCCGGCTGCACCGCCGGTTTCCAGTTGGTCTGCGACAGGCCGCGGAACAGGTAGTCGTTCACCGCCGTCACGCTGGTCGTCACCGTGCTCTGTGGCGCGTCGTCCGCCATGGCCAGCGGCGGCATGGCGACCGCCGCCAATACCCCAAGGCCGTACATCGTCCGTTTCGATCGTCGCTTCATCGCTGCTCTCCCCGTGCCGAAGTGGGCGTTCGGACGATGGACGTCTGGACGTCCAGACACCGAACGCTGGTGCCGGCGCGCGGCTCCCCGGAGAGAGAACGCCGCGCCGGCTTATGGCCGACCGGACGCTGCAGGTGCCTTGCCCGCGATGCGGGGTGGCCGGGAACCGGGGCGGCCGGCTCCGCGCCACGGCCGGACGGCAGCGACGGAATCTATGGATGTCGAGCACGTGGCCGGCCGCATGCGGCCAGCGAAGAAGGGCGACTCACGGCCGGTGCGGCCGCAAGCGGAATCGAAAGCGTCAAGCGCCGGTGATGCGAATGTTGCGCATGACCGGCATGTCCCCGGTCTGCCGGCTCACTGCAACCGATGGCGCGTGATGATCGCTGCCTCAGGACGCGGGCCGGGCGGACCCTGGCTCAAGCCTGCCCCAAGATCTGCTGCATTGCAATATGGCGACAATGACGTCTTTATGACGATTTTTCACAAGAATCATGCGACGCAGCAATGACTGGCGGATGCCATCCGGGCGGCCCTGTCTTCGCGCGGACATGCATCGGCCATCTTTTGCGTCGACCGCACGCGTATGCTGTCGCCCTTTGCGGCGGCCGGCATGGTCGCCCGCGTCCTCGAAGGCGGATCCACGTGACCGATCTGATCCACATCGTCCTGCTCGGCATCATCGAAGGCATCACCGAGTTCCTGCCGATTTCCTCCACCGGTCATCTGCTGATCGCCGAGCACTGGCTGGGCGCGCGCTCGGACCTGTTCAACGTGGGCATCCAGGCCGGCGCGATCCTGGCCATCACGCTGGTGTACTGGAAGCGCATCTGGCAACTGCTGACGCAGTGGCGCGACCCGGCCACGCGCGACTATCTGTTCAAGTTGACGGTGGCGTTCCTGATCACCTGCGTGCTGGGCCTGGTAGTCACGCATTACGGCTTCAAGCTGCCGGAAACGGTGACGCCGATCGCCTGGGCGCTGATCGTCGGCGGTTTCTGGATGATCGGCGCGGAGGCGTTGGCCGCACGCCAGCCGGACCGCAGCGAAGTGACCTGGCGGGTGGCGATCCTAGTCGGCATCGCGCAGATGGTGGCGGGCGTGTTCCCCGGCACCTCGCGCTCGGGCGCCACCATCTTCGCCGCGATGCTGTTCGGCACCAGCAACCGCGCCGCCGCCACCGAATTCGCCTTCCTGGTGGGCATCCCCACCATGTATGCGGCTACCGGCTACGAACTGCTCAAGGTGTGGAAGGGCGGCGGCGCGGCGCACGAGGACTGGACTGCGCTGGGTATCGGTTTCGTGGTCTCGCTGGTCGTGGCCTTCGCGGCGGTGAAATGGTTGCTGGGCTACATCCGCACGCACCGTTTCACGGCATTCGCGGTCTACCGCATTGCGCTGGGCGCGGCCTTGCTGCTGCTGATGCCGGCGGGGGCCTGAGCCGCGGCCTTGGGCGGCGGCGCCATGCCCAGCCGGCAGGCCGGCACGTTGGTGCGCTCGAACAACTCGTGCACCCATTCCAGAAAGGCCTGCACGCGCGCGGAGAGATGCTTCTTCTGCGGATACACCAGCCACACCGGCGAGCCGGTCGAGATGGTGTCTTCCATGATGACCTGCAGCTTGCCGTAGCCGATCGCGGCGGCAGCCAGCCAATGCGGCACCTGGATGATGCCCAGGCCGGCGATCGCGGCCTGGATCACCGATTCGCCGTCGTTGATCAGCAGGTGCGCGTCGATGTCCAGCGCGATGCGTCCGTCCGGCGTGTCGAACTGCCACTGGTAGGGGCGGCCGCTGGTGGGATAGATGTAGTTGATGCAGCGATGTTGGGCGAGGTCGGCGATGGTGGCCGGCGCGCCATGGCGTTCCAGGTAGGACGGCGCGGCGCACAGCACGTTGCTGAAATAGCCGAGCTTGCGGGCGATCAGGTTGGAATCCTCCAGTTCGCCCATGCGGATCGCGCAGTCGATGCCCTCTTCGATCAGGCCGTTGCTGCGGTCGCTCATCGACAGCTCCAGCCGGATGTCGGGGTAACGCGCCTCGAAGTCGGCG
Organism: Rhodanobacter sp.; assembly: GCA_040371205.1. Taxonomy (NCBI): domain Bacteria; kingdom Pseudomonadati; phylum Pseudomonadota; class Gammaproteobacteria; order Lysobacterales; family Rhodanobacteraceae; genus Rhodanobacter; species Rhodanobacter sp. The sequence continues at coordinate 3,387,722 of AP031382.1, read as the reverse complement.
AGGTTCGGGATCAGCGCGGCGCGCCCCACGGACACGTTCGCCGCCACGCGCAGCTTGCCCTTGGGCTTGTTGCGCGCGTAGTTCAGTGCGTCCACCGCCTCGCCGAGGTCGGCGAGGATCGCCTTGCAGCGCTGGTAGAACGATTCGCCGTCGTCGGTGAGCCGCAGCGCGCGCGTGCTGCGGAACAGCAATCGGACGCCGATCTGTTCTTCCAGTCGTGATACGGCACGGCTCACCCCGGATGGGGTCATGCCCAGTTGCACGGCCGCGGCGGCGAAGCTGCGGGCTTCCACCACGCGGACGAAGCTCGATATGGCTGAAAAGTCTTCCATGGGGGCTGATTCTGCATCCATTCGTGCGTGGCTGTCACGAGTGGAGTTCGCAAAATAGGGGTTTTCTATACCAGACGGTATACCTATTATTCGCCTCCCCCGTCGTGCTGCGTTGCCACACGACCCACTCCAGGGAGAGTGAATATGAAGAAGCATTTGATCCTGTCCGGCCTCGTGGTTGCGACCGTCGCCGGCAGCTGGGCCTTGCTCGGCGAACACGGTGGCAGCCACGCCCAGGGCGTCGGCACCGGCGCCGCGCTGCCCGAAGTGACCGTGGCCCGCGCCTTGCTGCGTCCGGTGAGCAACAGCGCCGATTTCACCGGCCGCGTGCAGGCGGTGGACAGCGTGGAGCTGCGCCCGCGCGTCGGCGGCTACGTGGAATCGGTGGCGTTCACGGAAGGCGCCTTGGTGCACAAGGGCGATGTGCTGTTCCGCATCGACCCGCGGCCGTTCCAGGCCGAGGTGGACCGGCTCACCGCCGCCCGCACCCAGGCCTTCGCCGAAAAGGCGCTGGCCGAGGCCAACGCCCTGCGTGCGCGCCGCCTGCTCGACCAGCGCGCGATCTCGCAACAGGACGCCGACAGCCAGGCCACCGCCGCGCAAAGTGCCAGCGCCGCGCTGGCCGCCGCCGATGCCGCGCTGGCCGCGGCCAAGCTCAACCTCGGCTACACCGAGGTGCGCTCGCCGATCGACGGCCGCGTCAGCAACGTGCGCATCACGCCCGGCAACCTGGTCGGCAGCGGCGATGTGTTGACCAGCGTGGTGTCGGTGAACCCGGTGTACGTGTACTTCGACGTGGACGAGCACACCTGGCTGCAGCTCGACCACCTGCGCGCCAAGGCCGCGCGGGACGGCGGCACCGCGCACATCAAGGCGGCGATGGAACTGGCCGACGAGAGCGGCTACCCGCATGCCGGACGCATCGACTTCGTCGACAACCAGTTGCACACCGACTCCGGCACGATGCGGCTGCGTGCCGTGTTCGACAACACCGACAAGCTGTTCACCCCCGGCCTGTACGCGCGCATCCGCCTGCAGAGCGGCAAGCCGCAGCCGCGGCTGCTGGTCGACGACCGCGCGGTGGGCACCGACCTCGGCAACCAGTTCGTCTACGTGGTCGATGCCGAGCACAAGGTGCAGTACCGCAAGGTCAGCACCGGTGCGCTGTTCGACGGCCTGCGTGTGATCGACAGCGGCCTGCAACCCGGCGACACGGTGGTGGTGAACGGCCTGCAGCGCGTGCGGCCCGGCGCCGAGGTCGACGCCCATCCGGTGGCGATGGACTATCGCCTCGACGCCCGCGACAAGGCACTGGTGGAGGCGGGCGCGCCCGACGATTCGCGTACCGCGATGGCCAAGCCTCCAGCCCGCGATCCGCAAGGCTGAGTCCGCCCTTCCTCCTCTCCCTTCGGGGAGGGGATCGAGGTGAGGGGCCAGTCTTGCCCAGACATCGCCCACCCATCGAAACCCGAAAAGCGCATTGCCGAAGCCCGAGCGCATAGGCAAGCCCCGGCCCCTCGCCCCAGCCCTCTCCCCGGAGGGGAGAGGGGGCCGGCACCCTGGAGTCATCGAGACAAACCATGAAAAACATTGCCCAGTTTTTCGTCGACCGGCCGATCATGGCCGCCGTGCTGTCGCTGCTGTTCGTCATTACCGGCAGCATCGCGGTGTTCCAGCTGCCGATCAGCGAATATCCCGAAGTGGTGCCGCCCACCGTGGTGGTGCGCGCCAACTACCCCGGCGCCAACCCCAAGGTGATCGCCGAAACCGTCGCCACGCCGTTGGAGGAACAGATCAACGGCGTGGAAGGCATGCTCTACACCTCCTCGCAGGCCACCAGCGACGGCGTGATGACGCTCACCGTCACCTTCGCGCTGGGCACCGACCTCAGCAACGCGCAGGTGGAAGTGCAGAACCGCGTCGCGCAGGCGCTGCCGCGCCTGCCCGAGGAAGTGCAGCGGCTCGGCGTGACCACGCAGAAGAGCTCGCCCGACCTCACCATGGTCGTGCACCTCACCTCGCCGGACAAACGCTACGACATGCTGTACCTGTCGAACTACGCGCGGTTGCACGTGAAGGACGTGCTGAGCCGGTTGAACGGCGTGGGCGACGTGCAGATCTTCGGCGCCGGCGAATACTCCATGCGCGTGTGGCTCAACCCGGACAAGCTGGCCCAACGCGGCCTCACCACCGGCGACGTGGCCAACGCGATCCGCGAACAGAACGTGCAGGTGGCGGCCGGCGCGCTGAATGCGCCGCCGGTGCGCGGCAACGCCGACTTCCAGCTCAACATCAACACCCAGGGCCGGCTCAGCACCGTCGACGACTTCCGCAACATCGTGCTGCGCACCGATCCCGACGGCGCGGTGGTGCACCTGGGCGACGTGGCGCGCGTGGAGCTGGGCTCCGACCAGTACGCGCTGCGCAGCCTGCTGGACAACCAGCCGGCGGTGGCGATCCCGATCTTCGCGCGGCCGGGCTCCAACGCCATCCAGATCTCCGACGAGGTGCGCGCCACCATGGCGCAGCTGCAGAAGGAGTTCCCGCAGGGCATCGAGTACCACATCGTGTACGACCCCACGGTGTTCGTGCGCGGCTCCATCGAGGCGGTGGCGCACACCCTGCTGGAAGCGATCCTGCTGGTGGTGCTGGTGGTGATCCTGTTCCTGCAGACCTGGCGCGCCTCGGTGATCCCGCTGATCGCGGTGCCGGTGTCGCTGATCGGCACCTTCGCGGTGATGTACGTGGTGGGCTTCTCGCTCAACGCGCTATCGCTGTTCGGCATGGTGCTGGCCATCGGCATCGTGGTGGACGACGCCATCGTGGTGGTGGAGAACGTCGAGCGCCACATCGAACTCGGCCAGTCGCCGAAGGAAGCCACGCGCAAGGCGATGCGCGAGGTCACCGGGCCGATCGTGGCCACCGCGCTGGTGCTGTGCGCGGTGTTCATCCCCACCGCCTTCATCAGCGGCCTCACCGGCCAGTTCTACCGTCAGTTCGCATTGACCATCGCGATCTCCACGGTGATCTCGGCGTTCAACTCGCTGACCCTGAGCCCGGCGCTGGCGGCGATCCTGCTGCTGCCGCACGGCGCGCCGAAGGACCGCCTCACCCGCGCCATCGACCGCCTGTTCGGTTGGCTGTTCCGCCCGTTCAACCGCTTGTTCCACCGCGGCGCGGAACGCTACGTCGAAGGCACGCGCAAGTTGCAAGGCAAGGGCCCCGCCGCGCTGGTGGTGTACGCGGCGCTGATCGGGCTCACCGCGTTCGGCTTCTGGCATGTGCCCACCGGCTTCGTGCCGACGCAGGACAAGCAGTACCTGGTGTCGTTCGCGCAGCTGCCCGACGCCGCCTCGCTGGACCGCACCGAGGACGTCATCAAGCGCATGAGCGCGATCGCGCTGAAGCAGCCCGGCGTGCAGAGCGCGGTGGCCTTTCCCGGCCTGTCGGTGAACGGCTTCACCAACAGCAGCAACGCCGGCATCGTGTTCGTCACGCTGAAGCCGTTCGACGAACGCCGCAGCGCGGACCTTTCCGCGGGCGCGATCGCCGCCGCGCTGAACGCGAAGTTCGCATCCATCCAGGACGCCTACATCGCGATCTTCCCGCCGCCGCCGGTGATGGGCCTGGGCACGATCGGCGGCTTCCGCATGCAGGTGGAGGACCGCGGCCAGCTCGGCTTCGACGAGCTGTACCAGCAGACGCAGAACCTGATCGCGGCGAGCCGCAAGGACCCCGCGCTGGCCGGCCTGTTCTCCAGCTTCCAGGTCAACGTGCCGCAGGTCGACGTGAACGTGGATCGCGAGAAGGCCAAGTCCGAAGGCGTGGCCCTGGGCGATGTGTACCAGACCATGCAGGCCTACCTGGGCTCGCTCTACGTCAACGACTTCAACCGCTTCGGCCGTACCTACCAGGTGAACGTGTCCGCCGAGCCGCAGTTCCGCCACGACCTCGAGGGCATCAGCCAGCTCAAGACGCGCAACGCCAAGGGCGAGATGGTGCCGCTGGGCTCCTTCGTCACCGTGACGCACGGCGCCGGCCCCGACCGCGTGATGCACTACAACGGCTACCCCACCGCCGAGATCAACGGCGGCCCGGCGCCGGGCTACAGCTCGGGGCAGGCGCAGGCGGCGATGGAAAAGCTGGCGCGGCAGATCCTGCCGAACGGCATGAGCTTCGAGTGGACCGACCTCACCTACCAGCAGATCCTCGCCGGAAACACCGCGGTGCTGGTGTTCCCGCTGTGCGTGCTGCTGGTGTTCCTGGTGCTGTCCTCGCTGTACGAGAGCTGGTCGCTGCCGCTGGCGGTGATCCTGATCGTGCCGATGGTGCTGCTCTCCGCGATCGCCGGCGTGTGGCTGTCGGGCGGCGACAACAACATCTTCACCCAGATCGGCCTGATCGTGCTGGTGGGCCTGGCCTGCAAGAACGCGATCCTGATCGTGGAGTTCGCCCGCGAGCGCCAGCACGAAGGCATGAGCCGCCACGAAGCGGTGCTGGAGGCGGCGAAGCTGCGACTGCGTCCGATCCTGATGACCTCGATCGCTTTCATCATGGGCGTGGTGCCGCTGGTGACCTCGCACGGCGCCGGCGCGGAGATGCGCCACGCGATGGGCGTGGCGGTGTTCTCCGGCATGCTCGGCGTCACCCTGTTCGGGCTGATCTACACCCCGCTGTTCTACGTCGTGATTCGCGCCCTGGTGGAACGCCGCGAAGCGCGCAAGCAGGCGCAGGCGAACGGCTTGCCGGCGCTGGAGGGCCATTGAGATGAAGCACTTGCTCCGTAATACCGCACTGTTCGCCGCGCTCGTGCTGGCCGGTTGCGCCAGCATCGGCCCCGACTACAAGGCGCCGGCCACGCCCGCGCCGCAGCTGCAAGGCCTCGACGCGGCACGCGAAAGCGCGGCGCAGTTCCAGGCGCAATGGTGGAAGCAGTTCGGCGATCCCACGCTGGATGCGCTGATCCAGCGCGCCGCCGCCGGCAACCTCGACCTGCGCATCGCACGGGCACGGCTGGCCGAGTCGCGCGCCCTGCTCGGCGGCGCCAAGTCGCAGTACCTGCCCGACGTGCAGGCCGGCGTGTCGTACAGCCGCAGCCGCGAGCAGACGCCCGGCTTCAGCGACCAGCGCAGCACGGTCACCGCCTACCAGGCCGGCTTCGATGCCAGTTGGGAGATCGACGTGTTCGGCGGCGTGCGCCGTTCGGTGGAAGCCGCACGTGCCGACCTCGGTGCCAGCGAGGCCGAACTGCAAGGCGCGCAGGTGAGCCTGTTCGCCGAGGTGGCGCGCAACTACTTCGACCTGCGCGGCACGCAGCAGCGGCAGGCCATCGCCCGCCGCGACATCGCCAACCAGCAGGACACGTTGAAGCTGATCCGCGCGCGCGCCGACGTGGGTACCGCTTCCGACCAGGACGTGGCCAGCGCCGAGGCGCAGCTCAGCGCGGCGCAGGCGCAACTGCCCTTGCTCGACATGCAGGCGCATGCCGACGCCTATCGCCTCGCCGTGCTGCTGGGCGAGCAACCCGGCGCGCTGGACGTCGACGTCTCGCCGCAGACCTTCAAGCCGATCGACGCCGTGCTGCCCATCGGCGCCGCCGGCGACGTGCTGGCGCGCCGGCCCGACGTGCGCATCGCCGAACGCGAATACGCCGCCGCCACCGCGCGCATCGGCGTGGCCAAGGCGGATTTCTTCCCGCATGTCTCGCTGGGCGGTTTCCTCGGCTTCCTCGCCGGCCGCAGCAACGATTTCGGCGGACCGTCCTCGCGCGCGTGGTCGATCGCGCCCAGCATCAGCTGGAACGGCCTCAACGTGCAGCGCGTGCGCAGCGAACTGCATGCCGCCGAAGCGCGCAGCGATGCCGCCCAGGCCAGCTACCAGCGCACCGTGCTGGAAGCGGTCGAGGATGTGGACAACGCCGTGGTCGGCTACAACCTGCAGCACGAGCGCGTCGCGAGCCTGGCCGCGCAGGCACGGCAAAGCCGACGCGCCGCCGAGCTGGCCAAGGTGCGCTACGAACAGGGCGCCACCGGCTACCTCGAACTGCTCGACGCGCAGCGCGTGCAGCTCGCCGCGGACGACGCGCTGGCGCTGGCGCAGGCCGACATCGACACCCGCGCGGTGGCGCTCTACAAGGCGCTTGGCGGCGGCTGGCAAGCCTGCGGCGATGACGTGCATTGCGCGCCGGTCGCCAATCCGGTGGCCGCCGTGCCATGAGCCGGTCGCGCCCGCACGCGGCAGCGGACACGCCGGCCATCCCCGGCGTGCATCGCGTGGCCCTGGTCAGCGGCGCGAACCGCGGGCTGGGTTTCGAAGTGGCCCGGCAGCTCGCCGCGCGTGGCTACACCGTGCTGCTGGGCGCGCGCGATCCCGCCAAGGGAAGGCAGGCCGCGAAGCAGATCCACGGCGACGTCGCCGCCGTGCCGCTGGACGTCACCGACGCCACGCAGATCGCCGAACTCGCCGTTTGGATCGAACGCGAACACGGCCGCCTCGACGTGCTGGTGAACAACGCCGGCGGTTACGCCGACCGCCGTGCGCGCGCCGAAAGCGCTTCCGCCGCCGACGTGCGCGCCGCGCTGGAAACCAACCTGCTCGGCGCATGGCAACTGAGCAGCGCGCTGCTGCCGTTGATGCGCCGGCATCGCTACGGCCGCATCGTCAACGTCACCAGCGGCTGCGCCGGCATCAGCGCGCCGGATGCGGTCGGCTATCCCGCCTACCGCGTCTCCAAGGCCGCGCTCAACGCCTACACCCGCGCGCTTGCCGCCGAACTGGCCGGCAGCGGCATCGTGGTCAACGCGGTCTGCCCCGGCTGGCTCGCCACCGGCCTCGGCGGTCCCGGCGGCGGCCCGGTGGAACGCGGCGCCGCCAGCGTGGTCGCCGCCGCCTGCTTGCCCGAACCGGCCATCAACGGCGCGCTGCTGCGCGAGGGCCAGCGCATCGCGTGGTGAAGCTCAGTCCTTGCCGAGTGCGGTGTGTGCCGAGTAGATCGCGCGCCAGCGGCCGTCGATGTAGGTGAACACGTCGGAGGAATACAGCTTGCCCTTCGTCGCGGGCGCGCTGCTGACGAAACTGAGGATCGCGGTGTCGCCCTGCAGCATCACCTGCTGCTCCACCGGATGCGCCGCCTGCCACGCGGCCACTTCCCGCTTCATCTTGTCCGAGCCACGGTTTTTCTCCGCATGGGCCACGATGGCGGCCTTCGTGGCAAACGTGCCGGCCGCGCCCACCGAGCGGTAATCCGGCAGCAGCATACCGTCGAGCCACGTGCTATCGCCGCTCTCCTCGGCTTCTAGCCAATGCTGATCCACGGCCTTCACCGCAGCAGCGGTATGCGCGGTCTCGTCCACGCCCTCCTCGGCGGCATGGGCCGGCCCGCCCATGGCCAAGGCAAGCCATGGCGCGAGCATCAACAATGATGAAACCGATGGATGGCGCATGGGTGACTCCCGTGGTTGTCGGTGGGCGCAGGCTGCGCGCAATGGCAGCGGCACGCAGCGACACGATGATGGACGAGCGCCTGCGCATGACCGGCGGTCGCCGCGCGATGGCGAACGGCAACGGCGGGGATCTGGCTTTGCGCCGTGCCGCCGGCCCGTGCGTATCGACCGTTCGTCACACGTGCACGCCGTCCGTCATCGCGGCAGCGACGGTGTTGCGTGACGCGCATCAGCATCGCGGCACGCTTCCGATACCGCCCGTTGGAGTCCCCGTGCGTTTGCCGACGCTGTTCGCACTGTTCGCCGCCGCCAGCCCGTCTGCCGTGACGCCGGTGATGGCTCCCGCTGCGCCCGGCGCCGACGCCATGGCGCCGCTGGCCTGGTTCGTCGGGCGCTGGCGCTGCGAGGGCCGGTTTGCGAACGGCAAGCCCGTCAGCTCGCGAGAGACGTTTGTCGTCGAACTCGACGGCCGATGGCTGCACATGCGGCACACCGACGACCCGCCAAATCGCTACCGCGCGGAGGCGTGGTGGGGCTTCGACAAGGCCGCGAAACATTTCACCGCGACGGTGTTCGACAACTTCGGCGGCGAGCGGCGCTATACCTCACCCGGCTGGGTGGGCGACACGCTGACGCTGGAGAACACGGCGGCAAACGGCTACCTCGACCGTTTCGCGTTCCAACGCCACGGCGCGGCTTATCGTGTGACCTACACCTATCGCAGCCAGGGCGGCGCATGGCGGCTGGGCGATGTGCAGTCGTGCAGGCGCGACACGCCGATACCGCAGTCCTAGACCTGGCGCCGGCAATGTCTTCAGGCACTGTCGTGAACGGCCGCCTGCCTACACACTGGCCCGCCATCGGGCGGCATGCCAGCGAGGATCCCGTGTTCGACCGCAGCACCACGCAGCGCCTGAAAGCCTGGGGGCTGATCTTCGGCTTCTGGACATTATTGGCGCTGTCCTATGCGCTGAGCGGCGGGCTGTCCTCGATCAGCGAGGGCGACTCGCCGAACTGGCTGCGCAACCTGGTCTGGAACCTCGGCAACTTCTGGTTGTGGATGGCGCTGGTGCCGTTGCTTGGCTGGTTGGGCAGGCAGGGTGCAGGACGCGGCTGGCGCCGCTTCTGCGTCGTGCACGTGCCGGCATCGCTGGCCGTGGCGCTGGCGCAGATGCTCGCGCATCTCACGCTGTTCTGGTGGCTGTGCGGCCCCGGGCGCATGCCGGTGCATACGTTTGGCCAGTACGTGCGGATGGAGTTCGCCTACAGCTATCACCTGGCCGTGCTCACCTACTGGATCGTGCTGGCGGCGCTGCGTGGCCTGGAATCGCGCCGCCGGCTGCGCGACGAACGGCTGCGCAGCGCGCAACTCGAAACGCAGCTGGCGCAGGCGCAACTGCAGGCGCTGCGCATGCAGCTGCAGCCGCATTTCCTGTTCAACACGCTCAACGCGATCTCCGCGCTGGCGCTGGCCGATCCGCTGCAGGCGCGGCTGATGATCGCGCGGCTCAGCGACTTCCTGCGCCTCACGCTGGAAGAGCGCCATGCGCCGCAGGTGCCGCTGGCGCGCGAGCTGGAGTTCCTGCGCTGCTACCTCGACATCCAGCGGGTGCGTTTCCAGGATCGGCTCGGCACGCGGCTGGACGTGGCCGAGGACGCGCTGCACGCCGCGGTGCCCAACCTGATCCTGCAGCCGCTGGTGGAGAACGCGTTGCGCCATGGCCTGCTGGCCAAGGCCGAGCCCGGCAACCTGCAGGTGCACGGCCGTCGCGACGGCGACAAGCTCGTGCTGTGCGTGGACGACGACGGCCTGGGCCTGCCTGCCGAGGGCGCCAGCGAGGGCATCGGATTGACCAACACCCGCGCACGGCTGGCGATGCTGTTCGGCGCCGACGCCTGCATGGAGCTGCAGCGCCGCGACGGGGGCGGTACGCGAGTGGAACTGCGGCTGCCGTTCCGCGAGCACGCCGCATGAACGCCGCGCCGATCCGCGCCCTGCTGGTGGACGACGAGGTGCTGGCGCGCCTCGCGCTGCGTCAGGCGCTGTCGGCGCATGCCGACGTCGAGATCGTGGGCGAATGCGGCAACGCCGCTGAGGCGAAGCAGGCGATAGCCGCGCTCGCGCCCGACCTGCTGTTCCTCGACATCCGCATGCCCGGCATCGACGGCTTCAAGCTGCTGCACCAGCTCAGGCCGCAGGCGCTGCCGATGGTGGTGTTCGCCACCGCCTACGGCCAGCATGCCTTGCGCGCGTTCGACGCCTGCGCGCTGGACTACCTGCTCAAGCCCATCGACCAGGCGCGTTTCGACCAGGCGATGCAGCGCGTGCGTCGGCACTGGCAGGGACTGCAGGCGCCAGCCGCCGCGACGGCGCCGGCCGCCTACCTGCATCGCCTCAGCGTGCGCGTGGGCGAACACATCCGGGTGATCGCCACCGAGCGCATCGACTGGATCCGCGCCGACGGCAACTACGTGCAGATCCACGCGGACGGGACCAGCCATCTGCATCGCGAGACCCTGAGCCACCTGCTGGCCACGCTCGATCCCGCGTACTTCCTGCGCATCCACCGCGGCACGGTGGTCAACGTGGAACGCATCCGCGAAGTGCACCCGCTGTTCAACGGCAACGCCGAGGTCGTGCTGCGCGACGGCACCCGGCTGGATTTGAGCCGGCGCTTCCGGGCCGGTGCCAGGGTGGTGCTGGGGTTGCCCTGACAGCGCAGGATACGCCTCGGCGAAACGGCGCGCGCCGGAGGGCGTGAGGCACTCGAAGACGCTTGTGAATGTCGATGGGGTCGTCGAGTCCGGCCGCAGCGACCGCGCCAGGACCACACATCGCCATTCGGCCAGACGTATATTCGACAGTACGGCGCAGGACCCCATTTGCCGGAGGCGTGCCATGACCGCAGAGAGTCTCATCAGCCACTACCTTGAAACCCTGCCGGAGCCCAAGCAAAGCGACATGCGCAAGCTTCACGGCGCCATTCTCGAAATGAATCCTGGCTGCAGGTTGTGGTTTCTCGACGGCAAGGACGAGAGCGGCAAGGTTGTCTCCAATCCCTGCATCGGTTACGGCGCGCTCGGCAAGCGCTACGCCAACGGCAAGACCAAGGAAATGTTCCAAGCGGGCATCAGCGCCAACGCGTCGGGGCTGTCGGTCTACATCATGGGCATCGACGACAAGAAGTATCTGCAGAACAAATATGGCGCCTCGATCGGCAAGGCGAACGTCACCGGGTACTGCATCAAATTCAAGGCGCTGGAGGACATCAGCCTGGACACCCTCAGAAAGGCGATCCAGGACGGCATTGAACAGACACGTGCCTGACTGTGCCGTGGTCGATCGTTACAGCTGGCCATTTAACTCAAGCGGTGACCGTCCGCTCCTGGATACGGACTGACCTTGCGGTTCGGGTCGTGACCAAGGATGTTCCGATGCGTCAAGATCGACCCAAAGCGGATCTTTCGGACTGCCCTAATTTGGGCAATAGCAGCAAAGCACCCAACACCCGTGTGCTTTTCGGAGCACGCTAAAACGCAGCTCAACCATCACTGGAACCCGCAGGTGGGGCACAATGATCGCAGGTTCTAGGACAAGGGAAGCCAAGATGTCCACCGAGCAAGAGGTCGCCCAACTTTTTAACTCGCTTTGGAATGACATCAAGCAGGAGAATGAATTCCCCGAGAAGAAGCCGAAGCTCGCACATTACACTAACGTTGTTTCGTTTGAAGGCATTTTCGTAAAGAACGAGTTTTGGCTTTCCAATCCAATGCTCATGAATGACCACGAAGAGCTGCGATTCGGAATGCTGGAAGGGCACCAAATGTTGCTCAATTCTCCGTTGGTGAGTCAGGCGTGCATAACATCGGAGCGCTATCGAGAATTCATCGGTTACTACGAGAGAGCGTTTGAAGAGCATGCCAATGGGCTGGCGCTGGACACCTATGTAGGTTGCTTCTCGCTTCATGATTCGGACCTCGATAAAGACGGTCGCTTATCCATGTGGCGTGGCTATGGCGCCTCAGGCGAGGGTGTCGCGATCGTGATGGACACCTCGCGCATTAAGAGCGTGCAGGACTCGCCGATGATCCTCTCTGAAGTGAAGTATGGCACGGCGGAAGAACGGCGCGAATGGATCAGGGTCATGATTTCCAAGTTCGCAGAGGTCATGGCCATTAACAAGTTTGAGGGCGAAGCGCTGCGTGGAGCTGCGCACGCGTTTCTACAACGGCTACGGTACTTCGCGCTCTTTACCAAGCATACGGGCTTTGCGGATGAGCGCGAATGGCGCATGGTCTATTTCAAGGAGCGCGACACAAAAGGGATTTATACGGATCGACTTAGCTACCACATCGGAACTTTTGGCGTGGAGCCAAAACTGAAAATGAGTGGAGTAGTTGAAGCCGGCATCTCGTCGATTGATGTGCTCGTGGAAAGCATTATTACTGGACCCGCAGTGTCGAGTCCTATTGCAGTCGCATCATTGAAGCGAATGCTGGAGTCTATTGGCAAGCATGAGCTGAGCAAACTTGTTCACCCATCAGGGACGCCATTGCGCATAAGGCGCTAACCCTTCGTTACGCCGGGCACGTCCACTAGGGTGGGTGACGTGATCGCGCTTGCTCATCTAGTAAGTCGGAAGACCCTGCAGAAGATCACTGAACGTCCGCTTTCGACTGAGTTGGGCAGCCGCAGGTATTGATTGAATAAATGACAGTCCCAGCTTTACCTGGCCTGGGGAGTCATGCCCCGTCTTGACCTGGCCACCGCCACAAAGCCGCCAGCCTGCGCTTTGCCCACGCGCGGCATGTGTCGTTCGGGTTCGAAGCGACAGAAGCTTTGCGCGTGATTCGCGCCACGGGTTCGCCCGCTTGCAAATCGCCCGTGCGCGTCATACAGTGAACCATATGGTTCAGTATCAAGCCCGCCTCGACACGACGTTCGCCGCGCTCTCCGATGTCACCCGACGCGGGGTGCTGGAGCAGCTCGGGCGTGCGGACGCCTCCGTCAGCGATCTTGCCCAGCGGTTCCGCATGACCCTCACGGGCATGAAGAAGCACGTCAGCATCCTGGAGCAGGCGGGGCTGGTGTCCACGGAGAAGATCGGGCGCGTTCGAACCTGCAGGCTAGGACGGCGCCGGCTGGAGGAAGAGGCCGCCTGGATCGAGCAACACCGCCAATTGTGGACCGCGCGTTTCGACGCGCTGGACGAAATCGTCGAAGACTTGCAGCGTAAGGAGAAGGCCCGTGCCACACGCAAAAGAAGCTAGTTCCGCCGCAGCGAACCCCACCGTCGTGGAACGCAAGTCCGACCACGAGCTCGTGGTGACGCGCACGTTCAATGCCCCGGCGCGCATCGTTTTCGAGGCGTGGAGCAAGCCCGACCTGTTCACCCGCTGGTGGGTGCCGAAGTCGGTGGGCATGTCGCTGGTCTCCTGCGACATGGATGTCCGCACCGGGGGGGCGTATCGCCTCGTGTTCAGCCATCCGGACTTCGATCAGCCGATGGCGTTCTTCGGCACGTACCGCGAAGTGACGCCGAACGAGCGCATCGTCTGGTCGAACGAGGAAAGCGACGAGGGCGCCGTGACCACGGTGACGTTCGAGGAAGTTGCCGGCAGGACGCGGGTGACCTACCACGAGCGCTACCCCACGAAGGCAGCCCTTGAGGAAGCCCTCGCCGGTTCGGCGGAAGGCCTGCCCGAACAGTTCGCGCAGCTCGATGCCCTGCTCGCGGGCAACACCTGACGGCACTGCGGGCAAAGGCCTTTGCATGATGTGCGCGGCGCGGTCACCGCCGCGCCGTGGCGGCCGGCGCGATGCCGAGACCGACGGCTCCCGGCGGGGCGCTGGCCGGCCTGTCATCAGGCCGGGGTAGCAAAGGCGATCTTGATATATTTCCAATATTCTGGAAATATAGAATCATGAAAACGCCGGACGCCCTCGCCACGCTCGCTGCGCTCAGCCACGATTCCCGCTTGGCCGCGTTCCGCCGCCTGGTGCAGGTCGGCCCCGAGGGGTTGACGGTGGGCGAGCTGCGCGAACACCTCGATCTTCCTCCCGCCACGCTGAGCGCGCACCTCAACGTGTTGCGCGCCGCCGGGCTGGTCGAGGATGAGCGCGAGGGGCGGGTGATCCGCGTGCGCGCCAACTACCGGCAGATGAACGCGCTGCTGGCCTACCTCACCGAGAACTGCTGCGGCGGTGCCGCCGATTGCGGCCCGGCAACCGCCTGCCGGCCGCGCAAGACTGGAGCCAGGCGATGAACCGATTCCACGTGCACCTCAATGTTGCCGATCTCGCCGGCAGCATCCGCTTCTACACGCAGCTGTTCGCCGCCGAGCCGGCCGTCGTCGAACACGACTACGCCAAGTGGATGCTGGAAGATCCGCGCATCAACTTCGCGATCTCCAGTACCGGCCGCGCGCCGGGCATCGACCATCTCGGCCTGCAGGTGGACAGCGCCGACGAACTCGCCGCGCTCGGGCCGCGCCTGGATGCGGCCGGCGGCACCGTGGTTCCGGAAGCGGGCGCCACCTGCTGCTACGCGCGTTCGGACAAGCTGTGGACCGAGGATCCGCAAGGCACCCGCTGGGAAACCTTTCATACCGTCGGCACGGCCACGACCTACCACGCTGTCGACGCGGCCTGCGCGACCGGCAACGCGACCTGCGCCCCGGATGCGCGCACCGCGAAACCGAAGGTCGACAAAGGCGCACCCCGCTGCGCGCCGAACTCCGGCTGTTGCTGAGCGGTCGCCTGGCTGTCGCGCACACCACTGCATCTTTCGCCCACAACGTTCCCATGCCATGAGTTCGTTTCCATGAAACGCGTCCTGTTCGTCTGCGTCGAAAACGCCAACCGCAGCCAGATGGCCGAAGCCTTCGCGCACATCCATGGCGGCGGCGCGGTCGAGGCCTTGAGCGCGGGCTCGGCGCCGTCCGGCCGGATCAATCCGAAGGCGCTGCGCTTCATGGCCGAGCTCGGCTACGACCTGGCCACGCATGCGTCGAAATCGCTCGACGACATCGACGGCGAGTTCGATGCCGTGATCACCATGGGCTGCGGCGACCGCTGCCCATGGGTGCCCGCAAAGCGGCGCGAGGACTGGAACCTGCCCGACCCCAAGGAGATGGACGACGCCGGCTACCGCGCCGTGCGCGACGAGATCGCCGCGCGGGTGAAGCGCCTGCTGGCGGAGCTGTGATGGCGCTGGCACGAAGACTGGCTGCCGAGTTCCTCGGTACCGCCGCATTGCTCGCCACGGTAGTGGGCTCGGGCATCATGGGCATGGCGCTGTCCGGCGGCAACGCAGGCATCGCGCTGCTGGCGAACGCGGCCGCGACGGCCGGCATCCTGTACGTATTGATCGCCGTGCTCGGCCCGGTCTCCGGCGCGCACTTCAATCCCGCGGTGAGCCTGGCGATGCGCCTGCGCGGCAGGCTGGGCACGGGCGAATCCATCGCCTACATCGCGGTGCAGCTCGTCGCCGCCGTCTGCGGCGTGCTGCTGGCGCACGCCATGTTCGGCCAGCCGCTGCTGCAACCCGGCACGCATGTCCGCAGCGGCGGCGCGCAATGGCTGAGCGAGGGCGTGGCCACCGCGGGGCTGCTGCTCACGATCCTGCTCGGCATGCGGGCCCGGCCCGCGGCGATGCCGGCGCTGGTGGCGAGCTACATCTTCGCCGCGTACTGGTTCACCGCAAGCACTTCGTTCGCGAACCCGGCGGTCACCGTGGCGCGTGCGCTGACCCGCACGTTCGCGGGCATCCGCCCCGGCGACGTGCCGGGCTTTGTGCTGGCCCAGCTCGCCGGCACCGCCGTCGCGCTGCTGGCGGCGCGGATCCTGGATGAGCCGGCAACGGCAACGGGAAAGCCTGCGTCCGATCCGGATTGACCGCCTTGCGCGACTGACGCGCAAGGCGGTCCGTTACCGCTGCACCATGTGCGCGAACCACGCCCAGCCGCGCACGTGCTCGGCGATCAGCTTCACGCTGGTGAGCATCGGCACCGCGAGCAGCGCGCCGGGAATGCCCCACAGCCAGCCCCACACCAGCAACCAGATCAGGATGGCGATGGGGCTGAGCCGCATGCGGCGGCCGAGGATCAGCGGCGTCACCAGGTTGCCCTCGAACGCGGTGAGGCCGGCGAAGCACAGCGCCGGCAGCAAGGCGTGGGTGAGGTCGTCGAAGTGCACCAGCCCCACCAGCAACAGCACGGTGGTGGTGACGATGGCGCCCACGTAGGGGATGAAGTTGGCCAGCATCGCCACCGCGCCCCACAGCAGCGGGTCCGGCATGCGCAATTGCCACAGCAGCACCGTGGTGAACGTGCCCAGCGACAAATTGATCAGCAAGGTGGTGAGGATGTAGCGCGACACCTCCTGCTGGATGCCGCGCACCACCGATACTGCCTGCCGCTTGTGGTTGAAGCCTGGCGTAATCTCCACCAGCCGGCGCAGCAGCACCTCGCCGTAGACGAGGAAGAAGAACACCAGCAGCACCACGGTGAGCACCGCCGCCAGCACCTTGGGCGCGGTGGACACCACATCCCACGCGCTCACCGCCACGTCCACCGGTGGCGGCCTGGTGCGCACGGGATGGCCGTTGACCAGGGTCTGCGTGGCGCGGTTCGCCGCTTCCAGCGGCTGGGTGAAGTGCTCCAGCTTCGGTACGAAACTGCGCACGGTGGTCGGCGCATCGTGGAACCACTCCAGCGCCGGCGGCGTGAGCAGCCCGATCCCGGTGCTGATGCTGCCGACCAGCACCAGCATCAGCACGCTGGCGCCGAGCCAGCGCGGCACACCGTGGCGGGCGACGCGGGCCACGACCGGGTTCAGCGCCAGGCCGATGAAGGCGGCCAGCACCAGCGGAATCAGCAGCGCCTTGCACAGCGTCACCGTGTACAGCAGCGCCAGCAGCAGAAGTGCGTTGAGCAGCACGCGGATGGCGCGCAGGTGGCGGCGCGTGCCGCGTGCGCTGCGCCGCTCGAACCGGTCGTGTACCGATGCCGGTGGCGTCGCGATGTCGGCGGCTTCGCCGGTGTCCGGCGCGTTCATGCGGAGGCATCGTCCGCGGCGGCGCCCAGTTCGGCGAACAGCCGCACGCCTTGCGCCACCGCGCTGGCGAGTCCGCCGCGCAGCAGCGCGCCCAGTCCCGGCACGCGCAGCGGCGACGCAGCGAGGCTGCCCAGCACGAAGCCCGCGCCGCCTGCCGCGCCCAGCATCAACAGCGGATGCCGCTGCCCGCGCGCCAGCAACGCCGACGCCGGCGCGGCCAGTTCCGCGCGATGCGCGGCCACCCGTGCCTCGGCCGCGCGCACCATGTCGATCTGTTTGAACAGGCTCACGGCTTGTCCTCCCCGGCGCTGCCGCTGTCCGCGCGCTGAAACGTATCACGCATCATCGCATTACATTCGCGGCGCGTGGCGGGCAGGCTCATCCAGCGCATGCAGCGGCGGAACAGCGCGATTGCCCCGGCGAGCAGGAGCACCTGCAAGAGGGCCAGCGCCAGCAGCGCCCAGATCCACGAATGCAGCCACAGCGCCAGCAATGCGCCGATCAGGCCCAGCAGGGTCAGGCCCAGCGCCACGCCGGCCACGGTGGCGACCAGCGCGGCGGCCAGCAGCCAGGACACCGCGCTGCGCGCCAGCCCCAGTTCGGCGGCGAGCAGGTGCAACTGTGCGCCGAACAGCCGCCGCGCCGCATGGACGAGGCGGTTCAGTTCGTCCAGCAGGGACGAGGACGGCGCCGCGCGATCTTGATCTTGGTCGCGGTCGCGCGCCGGATCCTGCTGCATGCGCGGTCAGCGCCGCAGCAGGCGGCCGAGCAGCCAGCCCGCGCCCAGCGCGATGGCCAGCGACTGCACCGGTTTTTCGCGCACGTAACTGCGCATCTGGCCCAGCCATTCGTCGGCACGGTCCATGGTGGCATCGTAGGCGGCGCGGCCGCGTTCGCTGGCGTCGGCCAGCTTGTCGCCGGCCTGGTGCGCGCCGGCCGCCGCCTTGTCGGTGGCGCGGTGCAGGCTGGCCTCGATGTGGTCAGCGGCGCGGTTTACGGCGTCCTTGGTGCCGGCCACCGCGTTGGAGGTGGCCTGCTTGATGCGCTCGGCGCCGTCGTCGATGCGGTTGGAGCCGTTGTTCTGGGTCGTTGACGGATGCTGGTTCATGAGCTTTCTCCAGAAGTGTGGAACCTCGGTTCACTTCGCGCGGCGCAGGAAGGAAACGATCGCCAAGAACAGGAATGCGACGAACAGGATCTTCACGATCAGCGCCGCCGCGCCGCCGATGAAGCCACCGAAACCCAGTGCAGCGGCAACGATGGCAACGATCAGGAATACCAGCGCGTAGTGAAGCATGACCTTGACCTCTTGAACGAATGCCGACCACGGTCGCCATTCATCCACAACGGCTGACATTCCAGCGTGAAGGCGCGTTAAACCCTGCGTATCGCGTACGTGCCGACCAGTTCGGCCTCCGCCAGCACGTGGCCGCGCATCGCGTTGCGCAACTCGGCCAGCGTAAAACCTTTGCGCAATTCGAGTTTTGTTAAGTCCATCGCATGAATACGGAAGTGGTAGTGATGCACGAGGGTGTCGTTCCACGGCGGGCACGGGCCGTCGTAGCCGAGATAGTCGCCGCCCATCTCGGCGTCGCCGGCGAACCAGCCGGTGTAGTCGTTCAGGCCCTGCACGCTGCCCGGCGGGCCGATCGGATCGCGCTTGCCGCGCGGCGTGATGCCGTCGCAGCACGCGCCTTCGCCCAGCTCGCCGCATTCCTCGGGAATGTTGGCCATCAGCCAGTGCACGAACTCCACGCGCGGCAGGTCGGCAGGCACCAGGCGGCCCTCCTGGTTGACGTCGTCGCCGCGGCTGGGCACGTCGGTGTCGATGCAGGTGAGCACGAACGAGCGCGTGCCCTCCGGCGCATCCTTCCACGCGAGGTGCGGGCTGCGGTTGTCGGACAAGGCCACCGGCGCGCCGGGCTTGCCGAAGGCGTTGGCGGCGGGAATGGGCTGGTGGTCGCTGAAGTTGTCGCTGCGCAATTGCATGGGGGTCTCCGGGGCAAGGGAATGCTCAAAGCATGCCGCATGGGATGCGCAAGCGCACCCGCTAATCGCGGCCGTCGTAAGTCACCCGGTATACGGCCCCTGCAAGGTCGTCGCTCACCAGCACGCTGCCGTCGGGCAAGGGTTGTACGTCCACCGGGCGGCCCCAGGCCTGTTCGTTCTGCTCGAAGCCGGTGATCAGCGGTTGGTAGCTCGCTACCTTGTTGCCGTCCAGGCGCACCGTCATCACGCGGTAGCCGGATTTCTTGCTGCGGTTCCACGAGCCGTGCTCGGCGATCAGGATCGCGCCCTTGTAGCTGGCGGGGAACATGCGGCCCTCGTAGAAGCGCATGCCCAGCGAAGCCACGTGCGCACCGAGCTTGAGCACCGGCGGCGTGTAGTCCTTGCAGGAGTGGCCCTTGCCGAACTCGGGGTCGAGGATGTCGCCCTCGTGGCAATACGGATAGCCGAAGTGCTCGCCCAGGTGCGAGAGCCGGTTCAGTTCGTCGCTGGGGATGTCGTCGCCCAGCATGTCGCGGCCGTTGTCGGTGAACCACAGCTGGTGCGAGCCGGGGCGCCAGTCGAAGCCCACGGTGTTGCGGATGCCGTAGGCCACGTCCTGCATGCCGCTGCCGTCGGCGTTCATGCGGGTGAGCTTGGCGTAGGCCTTGCCCT
Source organism: Rhodanobacter sp. (assembly GCA_040371205.1). Classification (NCBI taxonomy): domain Bacteria; kingdom Pseudomonadati; phylum Pseudomonadota; class Gammaproteobacteria; order Lysobacterales; family Rhodanobacteraceae; genus Rhodanobacter; species Rhodanobacter sp. Next base: position 3,368,229 of record AP031382.1, on the reverse strand, counting down.
TGTCGCAGATGTTGCAGGGTGCGCCGATCGGCACGTAGAGCTTGCCGTCGGGGCCGAAGGCGATGAAGCGCCAGCCGTGGTGCGTATCGCTGGGCAGCTTGTCGGTGACCAGTTCCGGCTTGGGCGGATCGTCGAGGTGATCCTCGATGTCGCGCAGCACGACGATGCGGTTCACCGCCGAGACATAGAGGTTGCCGTGGCGGAACGCCACGCCTACCGGCATCTCCAGCCCGCTGGCGAGCACGCGCACCTTGTCGGCATGGCCGTCGTGCCGGGTGTCGGTGAGCGCATAGACCTTGCCTGCGTCCATCGAGCCCACGAACACCGTGCCCTTCGCGCCCAGCGCGATCTCGCGCGCGTTCGGCACCTGGTCGGAATACACCGCGATGTGGAAACCCTTGGGCAGCACGAGCTTGTCCAGCTGCACCGCGCCGAACGCGGGCGCGGCGAGCAGCATCAGCGGGGCCAGCAACGACAACAACGAAGGCAGGCGCATGGCACGACTCCGGATCGGCGGAAAACCAAGCGTATACCCATCCGTGCCGCACGGCTGCCCTGCTAATGTGCGCGCTCCGACGGAGGACGCATGAGCGAACTGCAAGACCTCACCACCCTGGTGCGCGCCGCCACGCCGCTGCTGGTGATCGAGACGGTGGACGAACAGCGCGTGATCGAGTGCTTCCGCCACGTGATCGCGCAGGCGCTGCATCCGCTGTGGCGCTGGACGCTGACCGAGGGGCTGCAGCGCCTGGACTTCGCGCGGCGCGACACGCCAAGGGCCGCCGACGTCACCAGCACGCTGGAGGCGATCCGCGCCGAGCCCGAGCGCGGCGTGTACCTGCTGTTCGATTTCCACGGCCTGCTCGGCTACGCGATGAGCCAGCGCATGCTGCGCGAGATCGTACAGCGGCAACGCTGCGCCGCGCATACCCTCGTGCTGGTGGGCGCGAAGGTGGAGCTGCCGGACGAACTGGAAGCGCTGGCGCTGCGCGTGCCGCTGGCGCTGCCCGACCTCAAGGCACTGGCCGCCATCATGCGCGGCGAGGCGCTGGCCTGGCAGCGCGAGCACGGCCGCCAGTTGGAGGTGGACAACGACGCCGCGCGCACCATCGTGCGCAACCTGCTCGGCCTGTCCGCCCAGGACGCGCGGCGCATCGTGCGCAAGCTGATCTACAACGACGGCGCGCTGGGGGCGCAAGACCTGCCCGAGCTGATGCAGTCCAAGTTCGCCCTGCTCAACCGCTCGGGCCTGCTGCACTACGAATACGCCACCGCCAGCTTCGCCGACGTCGCCGGCGTGGCGCGCGTGCGCGAATGGGTGCAACGGCGTCGCGCGGTGTTCCTCGCCGCCGAACCCGATCCGGTGCTCGATCCGCCCAAGGGCGTGCTGCTGCTCGGCGTGCAGGGCTGCGGCAAGAGCCTCGCGGCCAAGGCCATCGCCGGGGGCTTCGGCGTGCCGCTGGTGCGGCTGGATTTCGGCGCGCTGTACGACAAGTACCAGGGCGAGACCGAGAAGAACCTGCGCGAGGCGTTGGCCAGCAGCGAATTGCTGGCGCCCTGCGTGCTGTGGATCGACGAGATCGAGAAGGGCCTGGCCAGCGGCGGCGAGGATGGCGGCGTGTCGCGCCGCGTGCTCGGCTACCTGCTGACCTGGATGGCCGAGCGCAAGTCCAAGGTGTTCGTGGTGGCCACCGCCAACGCGGTGCACGAGCTGCCCGCCGAGCTGCTGCGCAAGGGCCGCTTCGACGAGATCTTCTTCGTCGACCTGCCGCGCGCCGACGTGCGCGAGGCCGTCTTCGCCCTGCACCTGAAGCGCCGCCAGCTCGACCCCGCCGCATTCGACCTGCCCGAGCTCGCCGCGGCCAGCGAAGGTTTCTCCGGCGCCGAGATCGAACAGGCCATCGTCAGCGCGCTGTACGACGTCGCCGGCCGCGGCCGGCTGGACCAGGCCGTCCTGCGCGCCGCGCTGGGCCAGACCCGCCCGCTGTCGGTGCTGATGCGCGAGCAGGTGGAGGCGTTGCGCGCCTGGGCGCAGGGGCGCTGCGTGGCGGCGGACTGATGGAAGCCGACGATCTCAAGCGCCTGGTGACGATGCGCATGCCGTTCGGCAAGTACCAGGGCCACCTGCTCGCCGACCTGCCCGGCGCCTACCTTGCGTGGTTCGCGCGCAAGGGCTTTCCGCCCGGCGAACTCGGCCGCCTGCTCGCGCTGATGCTGGAGATCGACCACAACGGCTTGAAGCGCCTGCTCGATCCCTTGCGCGAGCGTTGACCGTCGCCGTTCAGCGCGGCCAGCGCGCCGGCCCCCAGTAGCCGATGCGGCGGCGGATCTTGAGCTTGCGCCAGAGATTGCCCGGCTTGGCGCGCCGGTTCTTGCCGCCATGGGCGACGAAGGTGTCGATGGCGTCCAGCACGCGCTCGCTGGAACGGCCGTCGCGGTAGGGATGGATGGCGTCGGCGTATTCGCGGATGGCCTGCATCAGCTCGGCCGGGCGGCTCAGCGCGCGCTCGATCGCCGGCTCGAAATCCCTCGCGTCGTGGATGTCGATCAGCTGCGGGCCGGGGCGGCGGTTGTCGAAGGTCACCACCGGCTTGCCGGTGAGCAGGAACTCGTTGAGCGCGGAGCTGGTGTCCGAGCACATCATGTCGACCTGGCCGAACAGTTCGAGGATGTTGTCGTTCTCGGCGAAGCTCAGGTGCGCGTTCTGCAGCGCCTTGAACTTCGCCACCGTGTCCGGATTCATCTTCGGGTGGAAGCTGACGATCCAGCGCCAGCGGCCGTCGCGCGACAGCCGCTTCACCTCGTCGTACAGTTTTTCCGCCGCGCTCCACGACGGCGAGAAGGTGGAGTGGTAGAGGATCACCGGCGGCGTGCGCACCGGCGGGATGGCGCCGCCGAGTTCGCGCATGAAGGGGTCGATCTTGGGAAAGCCCGTCTCGATCACGCTGAAGTGGCCGACTTTGTCGGCGATGGCCTGGAACTGCGCGGTGTCGCGCGGCCCGGTGGTGCAGTACAGGTCGAAGAAGCCGCGCACGTAGATGTGGCGCGGCTTGCCCGCGTCGAAGCCGTGGAAGGTTTCCACCTTCACGCCGGGGAAGAAGTGCGGCACGGCGTTGGACGAGGTGATCACCGCCAGCGGCTTCCAGGCGCGCACTTCGGCCACCGTCAGCAGGCGCTCGTCGGCGTGCAGGTCCTCCGCGCCGGGGCCGTCGAAGAACCACGCCGCCTCGTCGCCGCGCGCGCGGATCGCCGCCTGGATCGGACGCAGGATCGCCAGCGCGTAGCGCTCGGACCCGTAGAGGAGGTAGTGCTTGGGCATGGATATGTGTGCCTGGAGGATGCCGATAGCTTAGCTTTTCTCCCTCTCCCCTTTGGAGAGAGGGCCGGGGTGAGGGGTGGCTCTGGTGCAGGTCTGCATCGAGATGAGGCTCGCTTCGACGAGCGCAGGGCAAGCCTTGGCCCCTCACCTCAATCCTCTCCCCAGAGGGGAGAGGAGGCGAACGTGCCGTGCGGGTTCGCAAGTTCCAGCTCTGCCGATTACGTGGCAGTCAATGCTCGATGCGATGTTTTTCCAATGCGTCGGCCGCCTCCGCGACCGACGCCGGGTTGTGCACCATCTCGTAGTAGCGCATGCGCTTGTACAGCGCGTAGCTGGCCGCGGTCTGCGCGATCAGGAAACCGCGCCAACCGTCGAGGCAGGCCAGCCGGAACACGTAGTCCTTGAGGAAGGCCAGCAGGTAGACGAAGGGCGCCTGCCACATCCGTGCCGGCTTGCGCTTGTCCAGCCAGTCGCGGCATTTCAGTTCCGAGTAGCGCAACACCTTGAGCTGCTTGTGCACCAGCGTGGGGTTGTTGGCGTGTTCGAAGGGCGCCTTGAACAGCGGCGTGCGGCCCTCGAAACGCAGCGACTCGTGCACGCGCGCATCCGTCCAGCGCGCGCGGCCGCGGTGATAGAGGCGCGCCAGCTTCTCGCCCACGCTGGGCCGGTACCAGCGCAGCGGGCGACCCATGTAGATGGTGCGCCGGCGCAGGATCGCGCCGGCCGCGTCGCCGGCCATCAGCGCGGGCAGTTCGCGCTCCAGTTCGGCGGCGAGTTCCGGCGACAGCCATTCGTCGGCATCCAGCACCAGGATCCAGTCGTGGCTGCACTGCGTGGTGGCGAAGTTGCGCTGCGGGCCGAAGCCCAGCCAGTCCTGATGCACCACGCGGGCGCCATGCGCCTTGGCCACGGCCACGGTGCCGTCGTCGCTGCCGGAATCCACCACCAGCTTTTCCGCCGCGAACGGCACGCTGTCCAGGCAGCGCGCGATCGTCGCGGATTCGTTGCGGGCGATGACGGCGAGGGTGAGGGGCAGGACGGCCATGGCGGCGGATTCTAGCCGAAGCGGCGGGGCCGGCCGTGGCCGCAGCATGCGTTGGCGGCAGCCAGCGCGCAGTTTTGTTCGGTTATCATGCGGCGCAAAGACCGGGGGGCGACAGGTGGCGACATCGGTTCACGAAGTTGTGACGCAGGCGCCTGCGCGGGCCGTCGACGGCGTGCGCTTCGCCGTGGTCGTGACCAGCTACAACTACCGCGACTACGTGATCGAGGCGGTGGAAAGCGCGCTCGCGCAGAACCGCCGGCCGGCGCAGGTGATCGTGGTCGATGACGGCTCGACCGACGGCTCCGACGCCCTGCTGCGCCAGCATTACGCCGATGATCCGCGGGTCACTCTGGTCTGCACGGGCAACGGCGGACAGCTGGCGGCATTCCAGGCCGGCGTCGCCAAGGTGGAGGCGGACGTGGTCTGCTTCATGGATTCCGACGACCGTTGGAAGCCGGATTACCTCGAACGCATCGGAGCCTTGTACGACGAGCAGCCCGATGTCGATTTCGTGTTCACCGACATGCGCACGTTCGGGCAGCGCAACGACACGATACGTTTCCACGAGCGCGCGGTGGATCTCGGTTACACCGCCATCAGCACGTATGCATTGACCGTCTGGTACGGCGTGCCGACTTCGGCGATTTCGATGCGCGCGGACTGGGCGCGCAAGACGGTGGACTTGCCCGAGGCCTTCCGCGCCGTCTGGCGCACGTCGCCGGACAACTGCCTCGTCTACGGCGCCAGCGTGCTCGGCGCGCGCAAGTACTACCTGCCGACCGGCTGCGTGGACTACCGCATCCACGGCAACAACGCCTGGTCTTCCAACCGCAGCGCGCGCCAGGCCTACAAGAACCTGGTGCATACGCGCGCGCTGATCGCCCACTATGCCGCCGTCGCCGGCATCGACGATGCCAGCTGCAGCATCGAGATGTGCAAGCTGGAATACCGCACCAAGCCGAATCCGCCCTGGTCCGAAACCTGGCGCTACGTGCGCCTGGTGATGGTGCGCCGGGTCTGGCCGCCTTGGCGCAAGTGGGAGCGCGCTCTCAGCGTGCTGGTCCGTGGCTGGAGGTCGCGCCATGCGTGAATTTTGGAATATCCGTCGCGGCCGGCAAGATCGCCCGCGGATCAGCGTGGTGGTACTCACCTACAACTGGCCGCAGGCGCTGGAGCTGGTGCTGCGCGCCCTGGCGAACCAGACCGAGCTGCCGTTGGAGGTGATCGTCACCGACGACGGCTCGCGGCCGGATACGCGCGAACTGCTCGAACGCATCGCGCCGGACTACCCGGTGCGGCTGGCGCACGTATGGCAGCCCGACGACGGCGCGCGCATGAGCCGCGCGCGCAACCGCGCGATCGCGGCGGCGCAGGGCGATTATGTGATCCTGCTCGACGGCGACATGGTGGTGGAGCGGCATTTCGTGGCCGACCATCGACGCTTCGCGCGCAGAGGCTGTTTCGTCCAGGGTTCGCGCGTGCTCACCGATGCGGAGGCCAGCAAGCGATTGCTCGAACTCGGCGCGAAACTGCCGAGTTTCTTCCATCGCGGCATCGAACGCCGCCGCCACACCCTGCGCCTGCCCTGGCTGGCCTACCTGTATGCGCGCCCCGGCACCAAGCGCCGCGGCATCAAGAGCTGCAACATGGCGTTCTGGCGCGACGACTTGCTGCGCCTGAACGGCTTCAACGAAACCATGACCGGCTGGGGGCGCGAGGACACCGAGCTGGCGCTGCGCGCGTTCCATGCCGGCCTGCTGCGGCGCGACCTGCGTTTCAGCGCGCTGGCCACGCACCTGTACCACCGTACACGGAAGCACGTGGTGGGCAATCCGAACGATCTCGTGCTGGAAGACACCCGCGCACGCAAGTTGCTGCGCTGCGAACTCGGCATCGACGCGCACCTGAAGGAATTTGCAGTGCCGCCGGCCGATTTGCGTCAAACCTTGTCTGCCGCATCATTTTCAGCGTTGAGCAAGTCCGCAGACTGCCTTTACGTCTTGTGACCAATTCGACAAAACCAGCTTTGATAATAGACAGCAAGGCTGGAGTCATGAAGCGGCGGTTCAAAAAAGCCTAGATAGACTTCGCCATCCGAACACCTTGGCTGGATACCCCCATGTCCCGCCAGTCGAAGCCCCTGACCAGGACGGCACGAACCGGATGAGCACCACTCCCTCACGCATGCGCGCGAAGCTGCTTGTTGCCGGGCAGTGGTGTGCCGTGGCCAGCCTGTTCGTGGTGCCGCTGAACAAGCCCGCGACCAACGTGGCCCTGGTGCTGAGCGTGCTGTTCTCCGTGCTGGGCAGCGATGCCCGCCAACGCTGGCTGGCGGCCTCGCGCAGCCCGATCGCACGCGGCGCGCTGATCTGGTGGGCCATGCTCATGCTGAGCTGGTTCCACGCGTGGTTCGCGACCGGAACCCGGCCGCTTACCGGCACCGCGATCTGGGCCTGCTGGTATCCGCTGGTGTTCGCGTCGCTGCTGCTGACACCGCAGTGGCGCCGCCGCGCGCTGCTCGCACTGGCGCTCTCGACGACTCTGGTGATGCTGGCTTCCTACGGCATGGACCTGGGGCTGATCCCGCAACGTGCGGTGGCCCTTGAGATGCCCACGATGCGCAACACCGTGTTCAAGGAGTACACGCAGCAGGGCCTGTCCACGCTGATCCTCGGCGCCATGGCGCTGTCGACCGCCCTCGTCGTGTCGAACCGCTGGCGCCGCACCGCCTTGGCCGCCCTCGCGGTGCTGGCGCTGGCGAACGTGTTGCTGGTGATCGAAAGCCGCACGGCATACCTCGTGCTGGTGCCGCTGGCGCTGTATTGGGTCTGGCGGTGGGCCCGCCGCGAACGCTGGGGCCTGCTCGCCTTGGCCGCGCTGGTCGTCGCCACGCCTGCGATGGCCTGGTACACGCCGACGATTCATCAACGGCTGCTGCGCTCGATGGAGCACGGCATCCATGCCTACGTCAGCGAGCGCGAGCCTTCCTCGGTCGGCATCCGCCTCGAACTGTGGCGCCGCACGATTCCCATCGTCGAATCGGCGCCGTGGTTCGGCCACGGCTACCGGCAATGGAAGCCCTTGTACCGGCAATCCATCGAAGGTCTGCCCGATTTCGACAGTTTCATGATGGGCCACCCGCATCAGGAGATGCTGTGGATCCTGTCCGAACAGGGGCTGGTCGGCCTGCTCGTGTGGTTGGGGCTGCTGGTGGCGCTGGCGCGCTACATCGTGAGGCTGGATTCGCCGGAGCGCGGCATCTACGCCAGCGCGCTGCTGATCTACTTCGTGGCGGGCCTCGGCAACTGTTTGTGGTTAGACTTCTCGCACCGGCATCTGTTCATCTTGCTGCTGGCCTGCATCCCGCCAGCGGCCGCGCGTCGGCCCGCCGGCCGCATCGCTCATGGACGACCCTGATGGATAAGCGCCTTCTGGAACAGGTAACCGTGGTTTGCGTGACGCACCAGAGCCGCGCGGTGCTCGATGCGATGGCGCAGACCCTGCTGCCGCTGCCGAAGGTGATCGTGATCGACAACGCCAGCAGCGACGGCACGGCAGCCGCGCTGCGCGAGCGGATTCCGCACGCCAAGGTGCTCGAACGCCCGGTCAATGGCGGTTTCGGCAGTGCGAACAACGAGGCGATGGCGCAGGTGCGCACGCCGTATGCGTTGCTGTTGAATCCCGATTGCGCGGTGACGCCGGAAGATCTGGGTACCCTGCTTGCCACGCTGCAACGCTATCCCGCCGCCGCCATGGTGGCGCCGCAGTGCGTGAACGACGAAGGCCTGCCGCAGAAGAGTTATCGCCAGGCGTTCTACGAGAAATTGCCGAAGGTGCCGTACCGCGTGCCGGATGCGACCTGCAGCACGTCGTGGCTGCGCGGCTGCTGCCTGCTGGTGCGCACGGAGGTTTTCGCAGCCCTCGGCGGTTTCGATCCCGCGTTTTTCCTGTACTACGAAGACGACGACCTGTGCCTGCGCGCGCGCGCCGCGGGCTACGAATGCCTGCTCGAACCGGCGGCGGTGGTGCAGCACGCGGGCGGGTTGTCCACCACGCCCGGCCTCAAGGTGAGGTTTCGCAAGCACTTCCACTACGCCCGGTCGCGGCATCTCGTGATCCGCCGTTACAAGGGCGCGTGGGCGGCCAGGGGCTACCTCGGCAAGACCGCGCTGTGCGCCGCCCCGGCTGCGCTGATCTATCTGCTGCTGTTGCAGGGCAAGCTGGCCGTCCGGTGGCTGGCCTGGGGCGCCTCCGCGCTGGCGTCGGCCGCCTCGGGGGCGCCAGACCGGCACCCGGCGCGGTCCGGGCAACTTACCGAAGATTACGTGCCAGCCTACATTTCCGCATCCGGATCGCCGTCCGGCGATTGATCCGCCTGCGCGGCCGGCAGGCAGCCCGGCACCAGCGCATCGGCCTTGAACATCCACCAGTCGCGCTGGTTGGCGTGGCCGAGGTAGATCGCCTTGGCGCGATCCACGCAGCGTCCCATCGCCGGCTGCTGCACGAACAGCCAGCGTGTGGCCGGCGATCTTGCCTGCCACTGCACGGCGCGCGCGAACTGGACGTGCCATGGCTGCTTGAAGCCGAAATCGGCGGCGGGGCGGTCGAGCATCAGCAGATCCTGCTCGACCCAGGCCACCAGGCCGACTTCATCCTGCGGCCCGAGATGGCCGCGCACCTCGGCCATCAGCGCGGATGCGGAGCTGGAGGGATTGAGCAGCGGTACCGCCCAGTATCCCCATGCCAGCCACAGCGCGGCCATGCCGACGCACACCGCCCCGACGGCGCGGCGCACGCGCAGGGCGCCGACCAAGGCCAGCTGCGTCACGCCCAGCAGCACGCACATCCACCACAAGGCGGCACCGCCGTCGGCGAGATCGCGCTGCGCGGCGAATTGCGCCACCTTGGGCGAATGCGCCAGCAGCGCAAAGCCGCCCAGCCCCAGCATCGCCGCACCGAGCGCGGCGATGAAGGCGAGGCCCGCCACGCGCAGCCAGCGTTTCGGCAGCAGCTCCTCCACGAACGGTGCGCAGGCCAGCGCCAGCATCGGCAGGGCCGGCAGGATGTATACGTCGCGCTTGCCCGGCGAGGCGCTGAAGAACAGCAGCACCAGCACCACCCAGCCCAAGGGCAGCAGCACCCGCGCGTCGCCCGCCTGCAACGCCTGCCGCCAGCGCGGCAGGCAGCCGGGATAAAGCAGCGACAGCGGCAGCCAGCTGAACAACAGGATCGGGATGTAGTACCACCACGGATGGATGTGGTGCCACGCTTCCGCATACCGCTTGGCGGTCTGGTGGAACAGGATGTCGTGCACATAGGCCGCATACGCCGGATCGCTGCCCGCGCGCGCATGCGCGGCGAGCAGCATCGGCAGCAGCCACAGCGCGATGGCGGCCAGCGCCGCCGCCAGGCCGAGCAACCAGCGCCACCCTGCGCCGCGACCGGGCCGGGCCACGCCGTCCCAGCCGCGGTAGGCGGCCCATGCGTAGGGAAGCATCATCAACAGCGCCAGGAAGCCCACGCCCTTGGTGATCACGCCCAGCCCGGCGCAGAAGCAGCCCAGCCAGTACATCGGCCAGTTCGCCTTCGCTCCGCTGTCGGGCGGCGCGAGCAGGTGCCGCAGCAGGCCCCAGTTCGCCGCGGTGATGAAGAACACCACCAGCGGATCGATCTGCGCGCGCTGGCTCTGGTAGGTGAACTGGAACGCCAGCAACAGGCCGCCGGCCGCGTACAGGCCGGTGCGCCGGTTCCACAGCCTGCGGCCGAGGTCGTACACCAGCAGCAGCGTGCCCAGCCCCGCCAGCAACGACGGCAGCATGAAGGCCAGCCGCCACCAGCGCACCAGTTCGAAGCTGGCGGCTTCCGCCCACATCAGCATCGGCGGCTTGTCCGCGTACAACTCGCTGCCGCGGTGCGGGAACAGCCAGTCGCCGCTCTCCACCATCTGTTTCGCCGCCAGCGTGAAGCGCGGTTCGTCGGAGGGCCACGGGTCGCGCAGGCCGATGCCGGCGCCGAGGATGACCAGCGCGATCAGCAGCAGCAACCAGAAGCGGCGTCGTTCCTCGGGAGTGGCCTTGGAGAAAGCGGGCATGGGGCGTTCCTGCACGAGCGCGATGCGAGCGGATCAGCGCTTTCGAACGCTGCATGGTACAGGCAAAGATCCGCAGCCTTGATGCTCGCTCTGGAGGCACGGACAAGCTACCTGTTGCGCCGACCCATCAGAAGTCAGGCCTCGGGAGGCGGCCGTTTTCCCGGCTGCCCAAAGCGGAACTCGGGAGCGGAGGCCCAGCAAGCGGCCTTGCCATCGGCATACCGTGCTTCGTCGGCACCCGGCAAGCCGGCCAGTGCCCGGTTCCTGTGGCCTGCGCCCGCGCATCGTGCGAATCTGCACATTCCCCGCGCGTCGCCCGCGACGCCTCCCACCGAAATGGAGCAGACCGGCCCATGGCGAATACGGCTTCCGACGCACTGGTGTTTTTCGGCGCCACCGGCGACCTGGCTTACAAGCAGATCTTTCCGGCGCTGCTGGCGATGGTGGCGCGCGACGGGCTGGACGTGCCGGTGATCGGCGTGGCGCACGCCGGCTGGTCGCTGGAGCAGTTGCGGCAGCGTGCGCACGACAGCGTGACGGCGGCGGCGAAGAAGGGCGGCGGCAGCGTCGACCAAGCGGCGTTCGCGAAGCTGTCCTCGCTGCTGAAATACATCGATGGCGACTACACCGACCCCGCCACCTTCACCCTGCTGCGGCAGGCGCTGGGCGACGCCAAGACGCCATTGCATTACCTGGCGATCCCGCCGTCGCTGTTCGGCACGGTGGCCAGCAGCCTCAAGGCGTCGGGCTGCGCGGAGAACGCGCGGGTGGTAGTGGAGAAGCCGTTCGGCCGCGACCTCGCCAGCGCGCGGTCGCTCAACGCCACCCTGCACGAGGTGTTCCCGGAGCACGCGATCTTCCGCATCGACCACTACCTCGGCAAGGAGGCGGTGCAGAACCTGCTGTATTTCCGCTTCGCCAACAGCGTGCTGGAGCCGGTGTGGAACAACCGCTACGTGGACCGCGTGCAGATCACCATGGCCGAGCAGTTCGGCGTGGACGGCCGCGGCAGTTTCTACGAGGGCGTGGGCGCGATCCGCGACGTGCTGCAGAACCACCTGCTGCAGGTGACCTCGCTGCTGGCGATGGACGCGCCGATCGGCCACGACCCCGCCGCGCTGAACGCGGAAAAGCTGCGGCTGTTCCGCGCGATGCGCCCGTTGGAACCGAAGGACGTGGTGCGCGGCCAGTTCAAGGGCTACCGCGACGTGCCCGGCGTGGCGCCGGATTCCAACGTGGAAACCTTCGTGGCGTTGCGCCTCGCCATCGATACGTGGCGCTGGTCGGGCGTGCCGTTCCTGATCCGCGCCGGCAAGTGCCTGCCGCTCACCACCACGCAGGTGATGGTGGACATGAAGAAGCCGCCGATGTCGGTGTTCGACGATGTCGGCGCGCAGCAATCCAACTACTTCCGCTTCCGGCTCAGCCCGCAGGTGGTGATCGCCGAGGGCATGCGCGTGAAGCAGCCGGGCGAGGCGATGCTGGGCGAGCCGGTGGAGCTGGTCGCGCACCACCAGGTCGGCACGGAAATGTCGCCCTACGAGCGCCTGCTCGGCGACGCGCTGCGCGGCGACAACGCGCTGTTCACCAGCGACGAATGCGTGGAAGCGGCCTGGCGCGTGGTGGACAACATCCTGGAGCGTGAAGACCCGGTGCGCCTCTACGAACCCGGCAGCTGGGGGCCGGCCGAAGCCGTGGCGCTGGCCGGCGACGAAGGCTGGCACGATCCGCAGCCGGAGGCCGCGCCGTGACGCCGGGCGCGGAGCCGCTGGTCATCCTGCTCGACGTCGACGACACCCTGCTCGACAACGACCGCTTCGCCGCCGACCTCGGCGACGAGCTGGAGCGCCACTTCGGCACCGCCGAGCGCGAACGCTACTGGGCCATCTACGCCGCGCTGCGCGACGAACTGGGCTACGCCGACTACCTCGGCAGCCTGCAGCGCTTCCGCAGCGGGCTGGAGAGCCATCCCGCGCTGCTGGAGATGTCCGGCTTCGTGCTCGATTACCCGTTCGAGCAGCGGCTGTTCCCAGAAGTGCTGGAAACCCTCGCCCACCTGCGCACGCTGGGTCGTCCGGTGATCCTCTCCGACGGCGACGTGGTGTTCCAGCCGCGCAAGGTGCACCGCGCCGGCCTGTGGGACGCGCTGGGCGGCGACGTGCTGATCTACCTGCACAAGCAGCAGATGCTCGAGGCCATGCAGCAACGCTACCCCGCCGCGCACTACGTGATGGTGGACGACAAGCCGCAGATCCTCGCCGACATGAAGCGCCGGATGGGCGGCCGCCTCACCACGGTGTGGGTGAAGCAGGGCCACTACGCCGCCGCCGCGGCCGGCCAGCGCATCGAACCCGCGCCCGACATGCAGATCGCGTGCATCGCGGAACTGCGCGGGCGTAAGCTTGGGGACTTCCCGCCAGCCTGAAGCATCATGCGCTGCGGTTTCGGCCGCGGCGACCAGACCCCACCTCCCATCCCCGGAGCCCTCATGAAAGCGACCCAGCAACTCCACGACCTCGGCCAGAGCCTGTGGCTGGACAACATCACCCGCACCCTGCTCGACAACGGCACGCTGGCGCGCTACATCGCGGAACTCTCGGTCACCGGCCTCACCTCGAACCCCAGCATCTTCGACGCCGCCATCGGCGACGGCGACGCCTACGACGCCGGCATCCACGCCAAGTCGCTGGCCGGGCTGTCGGGCGAGCCGCTGTTCATGGAGCTGGCGCTGGAAGACCTGCGCCGCGCCGCCGACCTGTTCAAGCCGGTGTTCGACGCCACCCACCAGGTGGACGGCTGGGTGTCGATGGAGGTTTCCCCGCTGCTGGCCGCCGACACCGCCGGCACCATCGCCGCCGCCGAGGCGATCCACACGCAGGCGGATCGGCCGAACCTGTTCGTGAAGATCCCCGGCACGCCCGAGGGCATTCCCGCCATCGAAGAGGCGATCTTCCGCGGCATCCCGGTCAACGTGACCCTGCTGTTCTCCTGCGCGCAATACCTGGCTGCGGCGGAGGCCTACCTGCGCGGCATCGAGCGCCGCATCGCCGCGGGCAAGGACCCGCGCGTGGCCTCGGTGGCCTCGGTGTTCATCAGCCGCTGGGACGTGGCCGCCAACGCGCAGCTGCCGGCCGACCGGCACAACCGGCTCGGCATCGCCGTGGCGAAGCAGACCTATCGCGCCTACCGCGAACTGCTGGCCGCGCCGCGCTGGCAGGCGCTCGCCGCCGCCGGCGCATGGCCGCAGCGCGTGCTGTGGGCCAGCACCGGCAGCAAGGACCCGAACGCCTCCGACACGCTCTACGTCGACGCGCTGGGCGCACCCGACACGGTGGACACCATCCCCGAGAAGACCCTGCTCGCGGTGGGCGACCACGGCAAGCCCGGCCCGGCGATGCCGGTGGACGGCGGCGATGCCGACGCCGTGCTGGCTTCCGTCACCGCCGCCGGCGTGGACCTGGACGCGCTGGCCGCCAAGCTGCAGCACGACGGCGCCGAGGCCTTCGTGAAGTCGTGGAAGCAGCTCCTGCAACGCATCGCCGACAAGCAGGCCGCGCTGTCGGCCAAGGATTGAGGAGCCCACCACCGATGAACCGCGCCAGCCTCACCCTGCTGCCCGAGTGGCAAGCCCTGCAGCAACACTGCAACCATGTCGAAACGCTCCATCTGCGCGAGCTGTTCGCCGCCGATCCGAAGCGCGGCGAGCGCCTCGTCGCCGAGGCGGTGGGCCTGTATTTCGACTACTCCAAGCAGCGCGTGGACGACGAGACCCTGCGCCTGCTGCGCGCACTGGCCGAGGCGCGCGGCCTCAAGGGCCGCATCGCGGCGATGTTCCGCGGCGACCGCATCAACACCACCGAGGACCGCGCCGTGCTGCATGTGGCGCTGCGCGCGCCGCGCGAGGCGCATATCGAAGTGGACGGCCACAACGTGGTGCCGGACGTGCACGCGATGCTGGACCGCATGGCCGCGTTCGCCGACCAGGTGCGCAGCGGCGCGTGGACGGGCCACACCGGCAAGACCATCCGCAACGTGGTGAGCGTCGGCATCGGCGGCTCCGACCTCGGCCCGGTGATGGCCTACGAGGCGCTGCGCGACTACAGCCGCCGCGAGATGACGTTCCGCTTCGTCTCCAACGTCGATGGCGTGGATTTCGCCGAAGCGGTGCACGGCCTGGACGCCGCCGAGACGCTGTTCATCGTCTGCTCCAAGACCTTCACCACGCTGGAGACGCTCACCAACGCGCACGCCGCGCGCGCGTGGTGCGTCACCGCGCTGGGCGACGAGCAGGCGGTGGCGAAGCATTTCGTGGCGGTATCCACCGCCGCCAAGGAAGTGGCCAAGTTCGGCATCGACACGCAGCAGATGTTCGGCTTCTGGGACTGGGTGGGCGGTCGCTACTCGATGGACTCGGCGATCGGCCTGTCCACCATGATCGCCGTCGGCCCGGACAACTTCCGCGGCATGCTCGCCGGTTTCCACGCGATGGACGAGCACTTCCGCAGCGCGCCGTTCGAAGCCAACCTGCCGGTGCTGATGGGCCTGATCGGCCTGTGGAACACCAACTTCCTGGACGCCGCCACGGTGGCAGTGCTGCCCTACGAGCAGTACCTCAAGCGCTTCCCGGCCTACCTCCAGCAATTGACGATGGAGAGCAACGGCAAGCACGTCACGCTGGACGGCGCGCACGTGGACTACGCCACCGGGCCGATCTACTGGGGCGAGCCGGGCACCAACGGCCAGCATTCGTTCTACCAGCTGATCCACCAGGGCACGCGGCTGGTGCCGTGCGACTTCATCGGCTTCGGCCAGACCCTGCAGCCGGTGCCCGCGCAGGGCGGCGGCGACCAGCACGACCTCTTGATCGCCAACCTGATCGCGCAGGGCGAAGCGCTGGCCTTCGGCAAGACCGCCGAGGAAGTGCGCGCCGAAGGCACGCCGGAAGCGCTGGTGCCGCACCGCAGCTTCGAGGGCAACCGGCCCAGCAGCACCATCCTCGCCGGGCGCCTCACGCCGTTCGCGCTGGGCAGCCTGATCGCGCTCTACGAGCACAGCGTGTTCGTGCAGGGCGTGATCTGGGACATCGACTCCTTCGACCAGTGGGGCGTGGAACTGGGCAAGCAGCTCGCCAGGACCACCATCGCCGAACTGGTGGCGAAGGACGAACCGAAACTCACGCACGACAGCTCGACCAATGCGCTGATCCGGCGCTATCGCGCGTTGCGCGACGGCAAATCCGCGTGACCGAATTTCGCAATGCTCCGTTCGCGCTGAGCGTAGCTTGCGATGGCAAGCGGAGTCGAAGCGCCCACTGCATGCTGCCCTTCGACTTCGGCCCCGCGGGCCTACGCTCAGGGCGAACGGCAAGAACATGCCTGAGCATGGGCGCCCACCAAGACACGGCAAGACAGTCGGTATCTCCATGACCCAGCAAATCAGCCCGCTCGCCGGCAAGCCGGCACCGGCCTCCATCCTCGTCGACGTGCCGCGGCTGCTCGCGGCCTACGGCGAGTTGAAGCCCGATCCGTCCGTGCCGGCGCAGCGCGTGGCGTTCGGCACCTCGGGCCATCGCGGCTCGTCGTTCGAGCGCAGCTTCAACGAGGACCACATTCTCGCCGTGAGCCAGGCGATCTGCGAGTACCGCAAAGCGAAAGGCATAGCCGGCCCGCTGTTCATCGGTGCCGACACCCATGCGCTGTCGCAGCCCGCGTTCGAGAGCGCACTGGAAGTGCTGGCCGCGAACGGCGTGGAAACCATGGTTTCCGCGGGCGGCGAGTTCACGCCAACGCCCGCGGTGTCGCACGCCATCCTCGTGTACAACCGTGGTCGCACAACGGGCCTGGCCGACGGCATCGTCATCACGCCATCGCACAATCCGCCGGCCGACGGCGGCTTCAAATACAACCCGCCCAACGGCGGCCCCGCCGACACCGACATTACCAAGTGGGTGGAGAACCGCGCCAACGCGCTGCTGGAAAGCGGCCTGCGCGAAGTGCGCCGCATGCCCTATGCGCAGGCACGCCGCGCCGCGACCACGCACGAACACGACTACCTCGGCAGCTACGCCGCCGACCTCGCCAACGTGGTGGACTTCGACGCGATCCGCGCGAGCGGCGTGCGCCTGGCCGTCGATCCGCTGGGCGGCGCGGGCGTGCATTACTGGGCGGCGATCGCCGAGCGCCACCGCATCCAGCTCGATGTGCTGAGCGAAACGGTCGATCCGCAGTTCGCCTTCATGAGCGTGGACTGGGACGGCAAGATCCGCATGGATCCCTCGTCCGGCTACGCGATGCAGCGCCTGATCGGCCTGCGCGACCGATACGACGTGGCCTGCGCCTGCGACACCGACCACGACCGCCACGGCGTGGTGACGCGCTCGGCCGGCCTGCTGCCCGCCAACCACTACCTCACCGTGCTGGTGGACTACCTCTACCGCCACCGCCCGCAATGGAGCGCGCAGGCCGCGGTGGGCAAGACCGTGGTGAGCACCGCGCTGATCGACCGCGTGGCGCAGCGCTTGGGCCGCCGGCTCCACGAAGTGCCGGTGGGCTTCAAGTGGTTCGCGCCCGGCCTGCACGACGGCACGCTGGGCTTCGGCTGCGAGGAAAGCGCGGGCGCCTCGCTGCTGCGCATGGACGGCGGCGCGTGGAGCACCGACAAGGACGGCCTGGTGCCCGGCCTGCTCGCCGCCGAGATCACTGCGCGCGAAGGCCGCGATCCCGGCGAGGTCTACGCACGCATCGCCGAGGAACTCGGCCGTCCATACGGCCGCCGTATCGACGCCGCCGCCATGCCGGCGCAGAAGGCCAAGCTGTCGAAACTCTCGCCCGACCAGCTCAAGGCCGAACGCATCGCCGGCGACAAGGTCATCGCCGTGCTCGACAAGGCACCCGGCAACGACGCCGCCATCGGCGGCATCAAGATCGTCACCGAGAACGGCTGGTTCGCCGCGCGTCCGTCCGGCACCGAGGCGATCTACAAGATCTATGCGGAGAGTTTCCGCGACGAAGCGCATCTCGACAGCCTGCTGCAGGAAGCGCAGTCGGTGGTGGATGCGGCGTTGGCCTGAGCGGCCGGCTTTTCATTCGTCATCTCGGCGCGGACCGGAGTCCGGTGGTCTTCACCGCATGCGCAGGGGCCGCGCGTAACCGTTGAAGCGACCTCTTGCGCCGAGCCGTCACGCCACGGCGCGTGGCGGCGAAGCACGGCCTGAGTCGATGGGGATTTCCAGCGCGCCTGTCGCACGGCGCGCTATGCCTGCGCCCCGCGGGTAATCCAAACGGTTTCGGGAACTGCGGTCAGCCATTCCGGTATCGCATGCCTGCGCGGCGTGCGACGCCTCGGGCGCACGAGCGTCGGCAACGCGGCCGCAGGCTGTGGTGGCGCATTTCGGACTTCGCCGTATGGACGTCCATCACAGAAAATACCAGCGCTGGTATTTTCATGTTGACAGCGCTTGTATATCTGATTAGCGTGCGGCGCCATAACAACCAGAAACTCCGAAGGCGACTGTCCCCAGCGCGGCTGCGTCGAGATGCGGCCGCGAGATCGCCGACACCCAACGTTTGGCAGTGATTTCACCCAGAGCGGAGGAGACAGTCCATGCAAAAGAACAAGGGAACGACGGCTTGGCCCACGCTGGCATTGAGTTCGCTGGGCACCGCGGTATGCGCGGGGCTTTCCACGACCGTGCTGACACTCATGCCGCTGCAGGCGGCGCATGCGCAAACGGCCTGCGCTGCAGCCTGGAGCGCTTCGGCTATCTATACGCAGGGCCAGGTCGCCAGCGAGAACGGCGTCGATTACGTGGCCAACTGGTGGACGCAGGGCAACGACCCGGCCACCAACAACGGCGGTGCCGGCAGCGGCCAGCCGTGGACCTCGCAGGGCAGCTGCGGCAGTTCGCCGGCTCCCGCGCCGGCACCGGCTCCCGCTCCCGCGCCGCCACCTCCTGCGGCAAGCTACGGCGCCACCGCCGAAGCAGGCGGCGTGGTGCAGTTCTATGCCGATGGCGGCACCTGGGCCGACATCCACTACAGCCTGGCCGGCGGCGGCCAGCTCAACGTGCGCATGAGCAACAGCGGCACCGACAACAGCTACCAGGTCTCCGGCCTCACCAGCGGCGAGCAGGTGAGCTACTGGTTCACCATCGGCCAAAGCGACGGCTCGGCGGTGGACACGCCCGCGCAGACGTTGACCTATGCGGCACCCGCGCCCGCCCCTGCCCCGGCGCCCTCGCCGTCGAATCCCACGTTCCCGGCGGCCGGCACCACCTTCAACCTGGTCAACGGCACCAACGGCGCCTATCCCGACAGCCAGATCTACTGGACGATGGTCGGCCAGGATCCCGCCAAGCCGGGCACCTACGTGCATGTCGATTGCGCCGGCGATCTCATCCCGATGGCGCCGGGCGACGACGGCGCGTTGAGCAAGGGCGGCCAGAGCTACGCCGATTACTCGATCCCGTTCTCGCAGTGCAAGTCGTTCACCGTGCCGCAGATCCTTTCCGCGCGGATCTATCTCAGCGTGGGCAGCCCGATGTACATCCAGGCGGTGGGCAACCCGGTGTACGGCTATACCGGCCCGAACATCGACAACCCGAGCGATCCCAACATCGACGTGACCTTCGATTTCGTCGAAGTGAACATCAACGCCACCAACTTCTACGGCAACACCACGCGGGTCGACCAGTTCGGCATGCCGATACGGCTGCAGCTGCAGGATCCCAGCGGCTACAACCAGACCGTGGGCGAAACCGAAACGCGCGCCGCGCTGTTCCAGGAATTCCTGGCGCAGGTGCCGCAGCCCTTCCAGGCGTTGGCCCAGGTGCAGGCGCCCTACCGCATCGTGGCACCGGCGCACGGCGGCTTCGGCGCCGGCGGCGCCGAGTCCACCTATCTGGACAGCTACATCCAGTCCGTGTGGAACCAGTACCGCAGCCAGTCGCTGGTGTTCACCGATGCGCAGGGCACCTTCACCGGCCATGTGGTCGGCAACCAGTTCGTGTTCACCGACGGCCAGGGCACGTACTACATCAACAACGTGCCCACCACGCAGGAGGTGCTGCTCGGCAACGGCGTGTTCAACGACGCCAGCAATGCGGCGGCGGGCGTCGCGACCGCCAAGCAGCTGCAGATCCAGGCCCAGGTGGACGCCGCGCTGAACCGCCACGTGGCCGAGAACGCGGCCGAGTGGAGCACGGCAGGCGATTTCTACGGCAGCAGCCCGACCAATGCCTATTCCGCGTTCTGGCATGCGCACAGCATCAACGGACTCACCTACGGCTTTCCGTATGACGACGTGCGTGGTTTCAGCTCCTCGCTGATCGGCACCAATCCCACGGTGGCCACCATCACGGTCGGCTGGTAAGCCAGCGCCGGCAGGCCCGCCATGCGAGCCTGCCGGTATCGTCCATTCATCCTGTAACGGGCTTCGGCGTGCCGATACTGCGCAGCGCCGGGCTGCCCATGCACGCCAATGCGATGGCGGTCAGTGCGAGTCCGGCCGCCACGAACAACGCCGGCAGCGAGATCAGTTTCAACAGGCTGCCGGCCACGGCGGCGGACAGCGGTCCCAGGCCCATGAAGGTGAACATCAGCACGCTCATCGTGCGGCCCATCATCGCCGGCGGCACGCGGCGCTGGATCCAGCTGACGACGGCGATTTGCGCAATGCCGGCAAACACGCCTGTGCAGGCCAGCAACGCCGCACCCACCACGGTGGAGTGATCGAAGGCGAGCGAGGCCAGCGCCAGGCCGGCGAGACCGTCGATGCACAGCACCATCAGACCGAGGCGTCCTCGCACGAGCCTGCTGGCCCAGCCCGACAGAAACCCGCCGACCAGCATACCGCCGCCGTTCGCAGTCATCAGGATGCCGAGCGAGGCCGCGCCGTGGTCCAGCCGCGTGTCGGCCAATACCGGCAGACCCACCTGCAGCGGGCCGCCCACGAACACCGACACCACCGCCACGTAGAGCATGAAGGCGCGCAGCGGCAGATCGGCCCAGATCGCGCGCAGGCCGCCGAGCACGTTCGCCAGCACGTGGCCTTCCTGCGCACGGGCGTGCACGTCGTCGCGCGTGCGAATCAGCATCAATGCAACCAGCGAGCAGACGAAGCTCACGCTGTCGACGGCGAACGCAGTACCTAGGCCACGGGCATCGACCACGCCATGTGTGGCCGTGGCCGGTGCCGCGCCGGTGCCGATCACCAGGCCCGCCAGCGCCGGACCCACGAACAGGCTCAATTGGCGCATGCCCATCATCAGCGCATTCGCCGGCTGCAGCTCCTGTGGCGACAGCAGGCGCGGCAGCAGCGCGGAGCCGGCAGGATAGGCAAACGCGGTGCACAGGCCGATGCCCAGCGCCAAGGCATAGACCAAGGGCATGCGGATCGCGCCACTAAATACCAGCAGCGTCAGCGCACCGATCAGCAGCGCGTTGATCGCGCGCGCCCACAGCAACACGCGGCGCGGCGAAAGCCGGTCCACCACCGCTCCGCCGATCAGCATGAAGGTAGCGCGCGGTAATGCCATTGTCGCCAGCACCAGGCCCAGCGCGGCCGGACTGCCGGTGAGCTTGAGCACCAGCCACGGCAGCGCCACGAGGGTGAACTGGTCGCCGAGTGCGGAGATCGAACTGCCGCCAAAAAGCAGGCGGAAGTCGCGATGGGCGAGCGGCGAGGCCTTAGGAGCCGTAGCAAGGGACATGGATGATTCCATCAAGCGTGTCAGTGGAAGGCGGGGGCGATCAACCCGCTTCGGCCTGTGCATCGCGTGCTATCGCGGCGAGGCGCCGTGCATGCTCGCGCACGTCCTTCGGCCAGCCGCGGGTGTGTCGGTTGAAGGCGTCGCGGTCACCGCGCCACAGCGCGCGTGAGGCCTCCTCGTAGCCGGCCAGATCGCCGGCGACAACGCGCATGAAGCGGTCGGCGGCCTCGCCGGCGAGACGCGCGCGGTCCTTGGCGCCGACGTTGCGCCGCGCTTCTTCCACTAGCCTGCGCAGCGTGACCGAAGCGCCGCCGGGCTGGCTGTTCAGCCAGTACCAGTGGCGCGGCAACAGCGTCACCTCGCGTGCCACCACGCCAAGCCGCGGACGTCCCGCGGCGCGCGGCGCACCGGCCGCCGCCGCAGGCTGCAGCCGCGCCAGTACCTCGTCCGCGCTGCCGCGAAAATCGATTTCTACCGGCTGACCGGTGGCGTCGTCCAGGATCACCGGCATGCGCGCCGGGTTCCTGTCGAGCAGGTGTTTCACCGCCAGCGCCACCTCGGTGAGCGCACCGGAGGCGACGAGCGCGTGGCTGTCAAAAGCCGTGCAACTGGAGCTTTCGTGCGATGACATGACGCGATCCGCGAGGCAAGGTGGCGCGCATATTTACCCGGATTAAATAGGTTGTCAATAACGCCCGGATCAAATTAGTGAGATGTCCGCTGCCAGTCCGCAGCGTCACAGCCCAGCCGCTGGTGCCTCTCGCCGTAAGACACGCCGTCGACGGCAGCGCCGGTGGCTGCGCGCCGCAACTCGCGCAGCCTGCGGGTCCGCGCAACGCGTCGGCCGCGGCAGTCGTCGCGTTGACGCCTGCAGCCGCAATGCCTGGCAGGTAGGAGCATTGTGACGATCGAGCAACTGGATTTCGATAGCGACCGCTTTTGCGCTGGCTCCGGCCACGCTTTACGCGGCGTCGTCTGCGTCGACCGATGGGCTAAGCTCACGAACCTTCCGATGCGGACACGCCTTGATGATCTACGTGCTGGCGAGCGCCATCTGCAGCGTGCTGGTGTCGGTGCTGCTGAAGCTGGCGCGGCGCTTCGGCCTGGACGTGGGTCAGATGGTGGCGTGGAACTACGCCATGGCGGCCGCGCTTGCCGTCTTGCTGATGCAAGCGGCCTGGGCGCCGTTGCGCGCGCCGGCCACGCCGTGGGCGGCCTTGATCGGACTGGGCCTGCTGCTGCCCGCCATCTTCGTGGCACTGGGCGCATCGGTGCGCCATGCCGGCATCGTGCGTTCGGATACGGCGCAGCGCCTGTCGCTGCTGCTGTCCTTGCTGGCGGCCTTCGCGCTGTTCGGCGAGCCGCTCGATGCGATGAAGGCCGCGGGTTGCGGCCTGGGCCTGCTCGCCCTGCTCGGCATGGTGTGGCGCAAGGAGCGCGGCCGCGATGCCGGCGGCGCGGCGGGCTGGGGCTGGCCTGTGCTGGTGTTCGCCGGCTTCGGCGCCATCGACGTGCTGTTCAAGCGGGTGGCGGCGTCCGGCGTGCCGCTGCCCGCCTTGTTGCTGGCGATGTTCGCGCTGGCGTTGCCGGTGGCGTTTGCGCTGGCGGCCTGGCGGCGCCTGCGCGGCGCTGCGCGCTTCACCCTGCGCAGCCTGCTGGGCGGGTTGCTGCTGGGCCTGTGCAATTTCGGCAACATCCTGTTCTACCTGCGTGCGCACCGCGCGCTGCCGCAGCATCCGGCGCTGGTGTTCGCCAGCATGAACCTGGGCGTGGTGGTGCTGGGCGCGTTGACCGGCGTGCTGGCCTTCCGCGAACGCCTGAGCCGCCTCAACCTTGCCGCGCTGCTGCTCGCGCTGCTGGCGATCGTGCTGCTGGTCCACGCATGAGGCCGTGACTTTCAGGGCATGCGGCGGCACGAAAGCCGTGCCTATGCTGGGACGACCCTCCCGTGGACACGCCCCATGCGCAAACTTCCCGTCGCCGCGGCCATCGCGGCCCTGTTGCTCAGCACCGCCGTGGCCGCCGATACCGGCAAGAAGCCGGACAAGGGCACGCCGGCCGACTCGCCCGACGCCGCGCTGACCCGGCCGCAATCCTCGACCAGCGAGGGCTCGGTGAGCGTGGAAGGCAAGACCATCAACTATCAGGCGGTGGCCGGCACCCTGGTATTGCACGGCTCGGGCGACAAGGAGCACGAGCCCACGGTGAGCATGTTCTACACCGCCTATTTCAAGAAGGGCGCCAAGGCCAGCGAACGTCCCGTCACCTTCATCTACAACGGCGGCCCCGGCTCGGCCACGGTATGGCTGCACATGGGCGCCTTCGGTCCGAAGCGCGTGGTGACCGCCGACGACAGCCACACGCCGGCCGCGCCCTACCAACTGGTCAACAACGACTACAGCCTGCTGGATGCCTCCGACCTGGTGTTCATCGATGCGCCGGGCGCGGGATTCAGCCGGCTGATCGCCGACGACAAGGACCCGGCCAAGCGCGCCGAACAGATGAAGGAGCGTGAGAAGGCGATCTACGGCGTGGACGGCGACGGCCACGCCTTCGCCCAGTTCATCACCGGGTTCTTGTCGAAGTACGGCCGCTGGAATTCGCCGAAGTACCTGTTCGGCGAGAGCTACGGCACCACGCGCTCGGCGGTGGTGGCGAACATCCTCACCAACGAGGACAGCGTGGATCTCAACGGCGTGATCCTGCTGTCGCAGATCCTCAGCTTCGACAACAGCATCGACGGCCCGCAGACCAACCCCGGCGTGGATCAGCCCTACGAGCTGGCGCTGCCCACCTATGCCGCCACCGCGTATTACCACCACCGGCTGCCGTCGCCGCCGGCCGACCTGGCGACCCTGCTGGGCGAGGTGGAGTCGTTCGCCACCGGCGAATACGCCCAGGCGCTGATGGCCGGTTCGCAGCTCGACGCCGCGCGCAAGCAGGCCATCGCCGACAAGTTGTACCAGTACACCGGCCTGCCGGCGGCTTATTGGGTGAAGGCCGACCTGCGCGTCTCCGGCGGCATGTTCGAGCACGAACTGCAGGCGAACGACGACGAAACCACCGGCCGTCTCGACAGCCGCTTCTCCGGCCCGTCGCTGGATCCGCTGAGCAAGGAGTCCGAGTACGACCCGCAGTCCGCGGCGATCAGCTCGGCCTACATCGCGGCCTTCAACGACTACGTGCGCAAGGACCTCAAGTTCGGCGACGGCCGGCGCTACCGCGAATACGCCGACATCCCCCGCTGGGACATGTCGCACAAGGTGCCGGGCAGCCAGGAGGCGCTGCAGCAGTCCACCAACGTGATGCCCGACCTGGCGATGGCGATGAAGACCGATCCGGACCTCAAGGTCTTCCTCAATGGCGGCTACTACGATCTCGCCACGCCGTTCTACGCGGCCGAATACGAGATGCACCACCTGCCGATTCCCGACGCGCTGCAGAAGAACATCTCCTACGCGTGGTACCCCTCGGGCCACATGGTGTACGCGCACGTGCCCTCGCTGAAGCTGCTGCACGACAACGTGGCGCGCTTCATCGACAGCACGGACAACGTGAAGCACTGAGCCGGCATGGCGGCCGCGGCGGGCGCGTGCTGAAATGCACGCCCCGCCGAACCGGATTCACCTGATGCGCTCCCTGGTCGACCGCTACCTCGATGCCTACAACCGCATGGACGTGGAGGCGATGCTGGCCACGATGCAGGACGACGTGGTGTTCGAGAACTACACCGCCGGCGTGCTGAGCCTGCGCACCCTCGGCGTCGCCGAGTTGCGCCATCTCGCGGAAAGCTCGCGCCACCTGTTCTCGATGCGCCGGCAGACCGTCACCGCGTGGCGCGAAATGGACGGCCGCGGCTACGCCAGCATCCAATTCGAGGGCGTCTTCGCCGTCGACCTGCCCAACGGCGTGCGCGCCGGCCAGCCCATCGCGCTGGATGGGCGCAGCGAATTCCGCCAACACGACGGACGCCTGATCTACATCGCGGACCACAGCGACTGACCGGCTGCGGCCACGGCCGATGCATCGGACTCAAGTCGCCGCAGTCGCGCAAGGCATGCGGGCGGCGCTTGGGGAATGCGCGGGCACAGCGGCCCGTCTACGGCACGCCGGATGTCTCGCTCGGCCTAGGCATCTTTGCGTGCGGTCGCCTCGACCGTGATGCCCAGCCGTCCGAGGTCGCGCACCGCGCCGTTCGCCGCGTTCGAGGTCATCGCGGCGTAGGCCTGCAGCGCGGGCGAGACCTGCCGCACGCGGTCTGCCGGCTTCCATGCCGCACGGCCGCGCGCTTCCATCGCGGTGCGGCGCGCGGCGAGGGTTTCCTCCGGCAGGTCGAGCCGGATGCTGCGATGGGGGATGTCGATGACGATCGGGTCGCCGTCCTCGACCAGGGCGATCAGGCCGCCTTCGGCGGCTTCCGGCGAAACGTGGCCGATGGAAAGGCCCGCCGTGCCGCCGGAGAAGCGGCCGTCGGTGATTAGCGCACAGGCCTTGCCCAGCCCCTTCGACTTCAGATAGCTGGTGGGGTAGAGCATCTCCTGCATGCCGGGTCCGCCGCGCGGGCCTTCGTAGCGGATCACCACCACGTCGCCGGACTTGACCTTGTTGCCGAGGATGCCGCTCACCGCGGCCTCCTGGCTCTCGTACACCTTGGCGCTGCCGTGGAAGACGAGGATGGATTCGTCCACGCCCGCGGTCTTCACGATGCAGCCTTCCGGCGCGAGGTTGCCGAACAGCACGGCGAGGCCGCCGTCCTGGCTGAAGGGATGTTCGGCGGAGCGGATCACGCCGCGCTCGCGGTCGGTGTCCAGCGATTCCCAGCGCGCCGCCTGGCTGAAGGCGACCTGGGTGGGCACGTTGCCGGGGGCGGCGCGGTAGAAGTGCTGCGTGGCCTCGTCGTGGCTGCGCCGGATGTCCCATTGCGCCAGCGCGTCGCCCAGCGTGGGCGCGTGCACGGTGGGGCGGCTGGCGTCGATCAGGCCGGCGCGGTCCAACTCGCCGAGGATGCCCATGATGCCGCCGGCGCGGTGCACGTCTTCCATGTGCACGTCGGCCTTGGACGGCGCCACCTTGCACAGGCAGGGCACGCGGCGCGAGAGGCGGTCGATGTCGGCCATGGTGAATTCCACGCCGCCCTCGCGTGCCGCGGCCAGCAGGTGCAGCACGGTGTTGGTGGAGCCGCCCATCGCGATGTCCAGGCTCATCGCATTCTCGAACGCGGCGCGGTCGGCGATGCCGCGCGGCAGGGCGCTGGCGTCGTCCTGTTCGTACCAGCGGCGCGCGAGGTCGACGATGAGATGGCCGGCGCGGCGGAACAGCTGCTCGCGGTCGGCGTGCGTGGCGAGCACCGAGCCGTTGCCGGGCAGGGCCAGGCCCAGCGCCTCGGTGAGGCAGTTCATCGAGTTGGCGGTGAACATGCCCGAGCACGAGCCGCAGGTAGGGCAGGCCGAGCGCTCCATCGTCGCCACCTCGGCGTCGCTGTAGCTGTCGTCGGCGGCGGCCACCATGGCGTCGATCAGGTCCAGCGCCTTCTTCGTGCCCTTCACCACCGCCTTGCCGGATTCCATCGGGCCGCCGGAGACGAATACCGCGGGGATGTTGAGGCGCATCGCCGCCATCAGCATGCCGGGGGTGATCTTGTCGCAGTTGGAGATGCACACCAGCGCGTCGGCGCAGTGCGCGTTGGCCATGTACTCCACGCTGTCGGCGATCAGCTCGCGCGAGGGCAGCGAATACAGCATGCCGCCGTGGCCCATCGCGATGCCGTCGTCCACCGCGATGGTGTTGAACTCCTTGGCCACGCCGCCGGCGGCCTCGATCTCGCGCGCCACCAGCTGGCCGAGGTCCTTCAGGTGCACGTGGCCCGGCACGAACTGGGTGAAGCTGTTGGCGACCGCGATGATGGGCTTGCCGAAATCGCCGTCCTTCATGCCGGTGGCGCGCCACAGGCTGCGCGCGCCCGCCATGTTGCGGCCGTGGGTGGTGGTGCGGGAACGGTAGGCGGGCATGCGGTTCGTGCTCCGTGATGCGATGTGGATGTCGGTGGCGTCAGCTGCGCAGCAGCAGGCGGTAGGCGGCGTTGTCGCTTTCGTCGCAGTGCGGGTAGTCCAGCGTGGCGAGGAAGCGCTGCAGCGCGGCCTGTTCGTCGGCCGGCGCCTGGATGCCGACCAGGATGCGGCCCTGGTCGGCGCCGTGGTTGCGGTAGTGGAACAGGCTGATGTTCCAGTCCGGATGCAGCTGCGCGAGGAAATCGGGCAGCGCACCGGGGCGCTCGGGGAAGTCGAAGCGGTACAGCCGCTCATCCTGCGCCAGCGGCGAGCGGCCGCCCACCATGTGGCGCAGGTGCAGCTTGGCCAGTTCGTCGTCGCTGAGGTCGAGCACGTCGAAACCCTGCGCACGGAACGCGGCGGCCAGCGCGGCGCGCTCGTCGCGGCTGGCGGTCTGCACGCCCACGAAGATGTGCGCCTGGCGCGCGTCGCCGATGCGGTAGTTGAACTCGGTGATGCTGCGCCGGCCCAGTGCGGCGCAGAAACGGCGGAAACTGCCACGCTCTTCGGGGATGGTCACCGCGAACAGCGCCTCGCGCTGCTCGCCGGCCTCGGCGCGCTCGGCGACGAAGCGCAGCCGCTCGAAATTCATGTTCGCGCCCGAGACGATGGCGACCAGCGTGGCGTCCTGCAGCCCCTGCGCAGCGACGTATTGCTTGAGCCCGGCCAGCGCCAGCGCGCCGGAAGGTTCCGGCACGCTGCGGGTTTCCTGGTAGACGTCGCGCATCGCGGCACACAGCGCGTCGCCGTCCACGCGCAGCATTGCGTCGACGTGACGGCGGCAGAGATCGAAAGTGAGCGCGCCGACCTGCTTCACCGCGGTGCCGTCGGCGAACAGGCCCACCTCGGGCAGCACCACGCGCGCGCCGGCTTCCAGCGAGCGCGCCATCGCGTCGGAGTCGGCGGCCTGCACGCCGATCACCCTGGTCTGCGGCGACAGCGCCTTGAGGTAGCCGGCCACGCCGGCGAGCAGGCCGCCGCCGCCCACCGGCACGAACACGGCATCCGGCGGCGCGGGCAGCTGCTGCAGCAATTCCATGCCCACGGTGGCCTGGCCGGCGATCACGTCGAGGTCGTCGAAGGGATGCACGAACACCAGGCCGCGTTCGGCCTCGATGCGTGCGGCGGCAGCCTGCGCGTCGCTGTAGGAATCGCCGGTCAGCAGCACTTCCACGAAGTCGCCGCCGAAGCGGCGCACCGCGTCCACCTTCACCTGCGGCGCGGTCACCGGCATCACGATCACCGCACGGATGCCGAGCCCGGCCGCGGCCAGCGCCACGCCCTGCGCGTGGTTGCCGGCGGAGGCGGCGATCACGCCGTTGGCGCGTTCGGCAGCCCCCAGTGCGGCCATCTTGTTGTACGCGCCGCGCAGCTTGAAGGAGAACACCGGCTGCAGATCTTCGCGCTTCAGCAATACGCGGTTGCCGAGGCGCGCGGACAGCAGCGCGGCGGTTTCCAGCGGCGTCTCGCGCGCCACCTCGTACACCCGCGCGGCCAGCGTGCGGCGCAGCAGGTCGAGGTTGGCGGGCGCGTCGTCGGATGAGAGTTCGCGCGTGGCGAGCGGCACGCTCATGCCGGCGTGGCGGCGAGCCGGCTGCCGTCGTGGCTGCCGACCAGCGACAGGCTGCTGGCGTCGAGCACGTCAACCAGTTTGCGCACCTGGCGCAGGATCTGCTGCAGCGTGCCCTCGTCGCCGTGCAGCACCAGGGTGAGCTGCGATACCGCGGGATCGTGCGTGGCGGCCACGGTGAGCGTGTCGATGTTGACGTGGCGCGCGGCGAACAGCCCCGCCACGCGCACCAATGCACCGGATTCGTTCTGCAGCAGGATGGATAGGGTGTGTTTCATGGTCTTGCTCCGCAACCTTGAAGTGTTGAAGCCCCTCTCCCTTTGGGAGAGGGTGCCGGCAGGCGGGTGAGGGTTCGGGCGGAGCGAGGTGCCTCGCCCTGGCCGAACCCTCATCCGGCCCTGCGGGCCAGCTACATTCGGCACATCCATGTGCCTCACCCTACGGGCGGCTGTGCCGTGCAAATCGGCAGTCCTGCCGATTTGTCTCCCGGAGGGAGAAGGGATAAAGCCTCAGAACATCGCCGTCGACGGAACCTCGTTCGCTTCGACCGGCGCCGCCCCGCGCGAAGCAATGAAATCCCCGGTGATCATCTGCGCGTAGGTCGCGCCCGGCCCCACCATCGGGTACACGCCGGCGTCGGGGTCGATCACCACTTCCAGGAAGGCCGGCCCGTCGAACGCGAGGAAATCGGCGATGGTGGCTTCGAGCTGCACCTTGTCGTCGAGGCGCTGCGCCCATTCGAAGCCGTCGGCCCGCGCGGCGAGCACGAAGTTCTTCTTGTGCAGGCTCTTGTCGGAAGCGGAGAAGCGGCCCTTGAAGAACAGCTTCTGCCATTGCCGCACCATGCCGTCGCCGCTGTTGTTGAGCACCACCACCTTCAGCGGCAGGCCGTAGGTGGTGACGGTTTCCAGCTCGCCGAGGTTCATGCGGATGCTGGCGTCGCCGTCGATGTCGATCACCAGCGCGTCGGGCCGCGCGAACTGCGCGCCGATCGCCGCGGGCAGGCCGAAGCCCATGGTGCCCATCGAGCCGGAGGTGAGCCAGTGGCGCGGATGCTTGAAGTCGAAGTACTGCGCGGCCCACATCTGGTGCTGGCCCACGCCGGTGCTGACGATGGCGCGGCCCTGCGCGATGCGGTTGATCGCCTCGATCACCGCGTAAGGCTGGATCAGCGCGCTGTCGCGGTCGTAGTCCATCGCGTGGTCGCGCTTCAGCGCGGCGACGTGCGCGTGCCACTCCGCGAGCTGCGGCTGCAGGCCGCGCGCGCGGCCATACGCCGTGAGCCGTTCCAGCGCGGGCACCAGCTGGCCAAGGTGCTGCCAGTCAACGGCCTTCACCTTGGCGATCTCGGCGGGGTCGATGTCGATCTGCGCGATGAACTTGGCGCGCGGCGCGAACCGGTCGGGCACGCCCGCCACGCGGTCGTCGAAGCGCGCGCCCAGCGCGAACACGAAGTCGCAGTCCTCCACCGCGTAGTTGGCGAACGCGGTGCCGTGCATGCCCAGCATGTGCAGCGCCAGCGGCGCGGTGCTGTCGCACGCGCCCAGGCCCATCAAGGTGGTGGTGACCGGCAGGCCGAAGGCGTCGGCGAAGTCGCGCAGTGCGGCCGAGGCCTCGGCCGCGATCACGCCGCCGCCGGCATAGATCAGCGGGCGTTTCGCACGCATCAGCGCGTCGAAGAAGGCGGCGCAGGCGGCATCGTCCAGCCGCGCGTTCTCGACGGCGCGCAGGCGCGCGCGGTAGCCGGGTATCGGCAGGCGGCAGGCGCCGTCGAAGCGCAGCGGAGCGTTCTGCACGTCCTTGGGAATGTCCACCACGACCGGGCCGGGCCGGCCGCTGCGCGCGATCTCGAACGCGGTGCGCAGGGTGGCTTCCAGTTGCGCGATGTCGGTGACCAGGAACACGTGCTTGGCACAGGCGCCCATGATGTTGCTCACCGGCGCCTCCTGGAACGCGTCGGTGCCCAGCGCGGGCGTGGCCACCTGGCCGCAGACCACCACCATCGGCGTGGAGTCGGCCATCGCGTCGCGCACCGGCGTCACCGTGTTGGTGGCGCCGGGGCCGGAGGTGACGATGGCCACGCCCACCTTGCCGGAGGCGCGTGCGTAGCCGGCCGCCATGAAGCCGGCGCCCTGTTCGTTGGCCGGCACGATCAGCGGCATCGGTTCGCGGCCGTCGGCCGTGGCGTGCTCGGCGTTGTAGCGGAACACCGCGTCGTACACCGGCAGGATGGCGCCGCCGGAATAGCCGAACAGCACGCCCGCGCCTTCGTCGGCCAATACCTGCACGATCGCCTCGGCGCCGGTCATGGCGCGGCCGGCGAGCGGGCGCTGGTCGAGGGCGGGGGTCGCATGGGCGGTCTGCGTGGAGGTCACGATGGGTTTCCGTTGGCGTAGAGGGGCAGGCGTCAGTTGCGGATCAGGTCGCGCTCGACGGCGGGATGCACCGGCACGCCGAAGGTGGCGATGATCTGCAGGTCCTGCTCCAGCGTGGAGAAGCGTTCCCACGCGATGCCGTTCACGTCGGTGCTGCTGCTGAAGCCCGGCGCGCTGTCGTCCTCGAAACCGAGCTGGCAGATCCGGCCGGCGTTCTCCGGCTGCTGGCGGATCGAGAAGTTGAGGTTGTCGGTGCGCCACATCGCGTAGATGCCGTACACCAGGGCCTGCGGCGGCTGGCCGAGGCGCTTGCTGTAGTCGGCGATGGAGGCGTCCAGGTCGGCGACGGCCAGGGCAATGTGAAAGCGTTTCATGGCGGACCTCGTGTTCGTTGGCTCTTGCGTGGAAGACGGGCCGCGCATCGCGCACGGCCCGCGGTGGCGTCAGCCGGCCTTCTTCAGCGGCTCGGCCGGCTTGGCGGCGTTGGGCTGCAGCCACGGCATGCGCGCGCGCAGCTTGTGGCCCACCTGCTCGACCGGGTGGTCGAGGTCGGCCTGCTTGAACTTCTTGTAGTTCGGCAGGCCGGCTTCGTACTCGGCGATCCAGTTGCGCGCGAAGGTGCCGTCCTGGATGTCCTTCAGCACGCCCTGCATGCGTTGCTTCACGCCGGCGTCGATCACGCGCGGGCCGCTGACGTAGTCGCCGTACTGCGCGGTCTCGGAGACGAACTCCAGCATCTTGGTGATGCCGCCCTCGTAGAACAGGTCGACGATCAGCTTCAGTTCGTGCAGCACTTCGTAGTAGGCGATTTCCGGCTGGTAGCCGGCTTCCACCAGGGTCTCGAAGCCGGCCTGCACCAGCGACGAGGCGCCGCCGCACAGCACGGCCTGCTCGCCGAACAGGTCGGTCTCGGTCTCTTCCTTGAAGTCGGTCTTGATCAGCATGGCGCGGCCGCCGCCGATGCCGTCGGCATAGGCGTGCGCCTTCGCCTCGGCCTGGCCCGACACGTCCTGGTACACCGCCCAGATGCAGGGCACGCCGCGGCCGCGCTCGTACTCGGTGCGCACCAGCGCCCCGGGGCCCTTGGGCGCGACCAGGATCACGTCGATGTCCTTGCGCGGCTCGATGCGCTTGAAGTGCACGTTGAAGCCGTGCGCGAACAGCAGCGCGGCGCCGGGCTTGATGTTCGGCTCGATGCTCTGCGTGTACAGGTCGGCCTGCACCATGTCGGGCGTCAGCACGGCGACCAGGTCGGCGCCCTTCACCGCCTCGCCCGGTTCGGCGACGTTGAAGCCTTCGGCGCTGGCCTTCTGCCACGAGGGGCCGCCCTTGCGCACGCCGACCACGACGTCGAGGCCGGAATCGCGCAGGTTGAGGGCGTGGGCGCGGCCCTGGCTGCCGTAGCCGAGGACGGCGATGCGGGCCTTGGCCAGCGTGTCGTGGGTCGAGGTGGTGCTCATGCGTTGACTCCTTCGTTGATGGCGATGCGTGCGTGTGTGGTTGGAGCGAAGCGATTGGCGGTTGCCTCCCCTGTGCGCGCAGCGGCGCGGGATCGGGGGTGGCGACGGGACATGGCCGGGGAGTGGGCATGCGTCGCCGAGGGCGCCGGGTGCGGCGCACAGGGGAGGGCAAGGGAAACGGTGGCGCGCAGGTTCAACCGCATGCGCGCGATCCGCTGAAATAGTCGCGGTGGGTGGCGGCGTGGTCGGCCAGCGCCGCGAGCACGGCGTCGCGTACTTCGGCAGTGCCCGCGCTGCCGCCGAGGTCGCGGCTGCGCGGGCCGTGCTGCAGTACGTGGTCGACCGCGGCCTCCACCGCCTGCGCCTCCGCTTCCAGCTGCAGCGAATGGCGCAGCAGCAGCGCGGTGGAGAGGATGGTGCCGACCGGATTGGCCACGCCCTGGCCGGCGATGTCGGGCGCG
Organism: Rhodanobacter sp.; assembly: GCA_040371205.1. NCBI lineage: Bacteria > Pseudomonadati > Pseudomonadota > Gammaproteobacteria > Lysobacterales > Rhodanobacteraceae > Rhodanobacter > Rhodanobacter sp. Next base: position 3,335,153 of record AP031382.1, on the reverse strand, counting down.
GAGCCGTGGATGGGTTCGTACAAGCCCACCGCGCCTGTCCTGAGCGTAGGCGCAGCCGGAGTCGAAGGGCCTTCGCCCAGCGAGGCCGACGGCAGCAGGCCCAGCGAACCGGCCAGCGCGGCGGCCTCGTCGGTGAGGATGTCGCCGAACAGGTTCTCGGTGACCACCACGTCGTAGCTGCCGGGACGCGTCAGCAGCAGCATGGCCATCGAGTCGACCAGCTGGTGCTCCAGCGTCACATCGGGGTATTCGGCGGCGACGCGGGTGACGGTGCGGCGCCACAGCCGCGAGGTCTCCAGCACGTTGGCCTTGTCCACCGAGGTGACGTGCCTGCGGCGCGCGCGCGCCAGTTCGAAGGCGCGGCGCGTGACGCGCTCGATCTCGGCCTCGGTGTACTTGCATTCGTCGGTGGCGTAGTCGGCGCCCTTGGTCTTCGCGCCGAAGTACGCGCCGCCGGTCAGCTCGCGCACGAACAGCACGTCCACGTTCTTGAGCTTCTCGTTCTTCAGCGGCGACAGGTCGGCCAATGCGGGATGCACGGTGAGCGGGCGCAGGTTGGCGTACACGCCCAGCGCCGCGCGCAGGGCCAGCAAGCCTTGTTCGGGGCGCACCGGCGCGTTCGGGTCCGACCACTTCGGGCCGCCCACCGCGCCCAGCAGCACCGCGTCGGCGGACTGGCAGGCCTGCAGCGCAGCGGCAGGCAGCGGTTCGCCGGTAGCGTCGATGGCGGCGCCGCCGATCAGCTGTTCCTCGAACGCGAACGCGTGCTCGAAGTGCGTGGCCACGGCTTCCAGCACGGCGACCGCCGCGGCGGTGACCTCGGGGCCGACGCCGTCGCCGGGCAGGGTGACGATGCGTGCCTTCATGCAGCCTTCTCCTGTTGTTCGTAGTGGGCGATCAACTTCACGTTCTGCAGCAGGTAGCCCAGCTGGTCCACGCCGTTGAGCAGGCAATGGCGCGCGAACGGCTCCAGCGCGAAGGTGATGTGGCCGCCGTCGGGCAGCGCGATGGTCTGGCCCTGCACGTCGATGCTCAGCTCGATGCCGGGATTCGCCAGCAGCCACTGGTGTTCGGCGGCCGAGATCACGATGGCGAGCAGGCCGTTCTTCAGCGCGTTGTTGCGGAAGATGTCCGCGATCTCGCTGCACAGCACCGCCTGGATGCCGTAGTCCAGCAGCGCCCACGGCGCGTGCTCGCGCGAGGAACCGCAGCCGAAGTTGCGCCCGGCGACCACGATGGCGCAGCCCTGCGCCTCCGGCTTGTTGAGCGGGAAGTCGGGGTTGTCGCCGCCGTCCGGCAGGTAGCGCCAGTCGTTGAAGCACAGCTTGCCCAGGCCGGCGCGCGTGGTGGTGGTGAGGAAGCGCGCGGGGATGATGCGGTCGGTGTCGATGTTCTCGTCCGCCAGCACGGCGGTACGCGAGTGGATGCGGGTGACGGGCTTCATGCGGCCTGCTCCTGGTTCATGTAGTCGCGCGGATCGGCAATCGTGCCGGCCACGGCGGAGGCCGCGGCGGTGGCGGGGCTGGCCAGCACGGTGCGCGCGCCCTTGCCCTGGCGGCCTTCGAAATTGCGGTTGGAGGTGGAGACGACCAGTTGGCCCGGTTGCGCCAGGTCGCCGTTCATCGCGATGCACATCGAGCAGCCGGGGATGCGCCACTCGGCGCCGGCGGCGCGGAACACCTCGTGCAGGCCTTCCGCCTCGGCATCGCGACGCACGGCTTCGGAGCCCGGCACCACCAGCATGCGCACGCCGTCGGCGACGCGTCGGCCGCGCAGCACGCCGGCCGCTTCGCGCAGGTCGGACAGCCGCGAGTTGGTGCAGCTGCCGACGAACACCACGTCGACCTTGGAACCCTGCATGGGCTGGCCGGCGCGGCTCTGCATGTAGTCCAGCGCGCGCTGCTCCACCGCATTGCGCGCGGCGGGCACCGGCGCGTCCATCGCGATGGCCATGCCGGGGTGGGTGCCGTAGGTGACGGTGGGCGTGATCGCGCCGGCGTCGATGCGCACTTCGCGGTCGTATTGCGCGCCGTCGTCGGTCTTCAGCGTGCGCCAGTGCGCCACCGCGCGCTCCCACGCCTCGCCCTGCGGCACGCGCGGGCGGCCCTTCAGCCACGCGAAGGTGGTTTCGTCCGGTGCGATCAGGCCCGCGCGCGCGCCGGCCTCGATCGACATGTTGCACACGGTCATGCGCTCTTCCATCGTGAGCTTCTCGATGGCCGCGCCGCGGTATTCGATGACGTGGCCAGTGCCGCCGTCCACGCCGATGGTGCCGATGATGTGCAGGATCAGATCCTTCGCGCCCACGCCCTTGGGCAGTGCGCCGTCGACGTGGATCGCCAGCGTCTTCGGCTTGCGCTGCAGCAGGCACTGCGTGGCCATCACGTGGCCGACCTCGGTGGTGCCGATGCCGAAGGCCAGTGCACCGAACGCGCCGTGCGTGGAGGTGTGGCTGTCGCCGCACACGATGGTGTTGCCCGGCTGGGTGGCGCCCAGCTCGGGGCCGATCACGTGCACGATGCCGCGCTCGGCGCTGTCCCAGCCGTGCAGCTCCACGCCGAACTCGCGGCAGTTGGTTTCCAGTTGCGCGACCTGCGCCTTGGCCTCGGCATTCGCGTAGGGGCGCTCGCCGTCCGCGCCGGCAGGCAGGGTGGGCGTGGAATGATCCAGCGTGGCCAGCGTGCGGTCGGTGCGGCGCAGCTTGAGGCCGCGCGAGCGCAGCTCGTCGAAGGCCTGCGGCGAGGTGACCTCGTGCACCAGGTGCAGGTCGACATAGAGGATCGCCGGGGTGTCGGCGGTCTCGGGCGCGACCACGTGGGCGTACCAGATTTTTTCGAAGAGAGTCTTTGCACTCATGCCGCGGCCTCCTGCTTTTCCACCACTTCCAGCCAGCCCCACTTGTCGTGGGTGCGGCCGTCGAACAGACCGAAGAACGCCTCGCGCAGCGCGCGCGTCACCGGGCCGGGCTGGCCGTTGCCGACCGGCTTGCGATCCACCGAACGCACCGGCGTGATCTCGGCGGCGGTGCCGGTCATGAACATCTCGTCGGCGGTGTACAGCGCCTCGCGCGGCAGTTCGCGTTCTTCCGCATCGATGCCCAGTTCGGCGGCCAGGGTGAGCACGCTGTCGCGGGTGATGCCGGCGAGGATGCCGGCGCTGGACGGCGGCGTGACCAGCTTGCCGCGCTTGACCAGGAAAAGGTTCTCGCCGGCGCCTTCGCTGAGCAGGCCGTTGTGGCCCAGTGCGATGCCCTCGTCGTAGCCGCCGCGGCGCGCTTCCAGCCCGATCAGCTGGCTGCTGAGGTAGTTGCCGCCGGCCTTGGCCCAGCTCGGGATGGTGTTCGGCGCGGGGCGGTTCCACGAGGACACACACACGTCCGCGCCGCGCTCGGCGGCATCGCCGAGGTAGGCGCCCCAGGCCATCGCCATGATCGCCACCTCCACCGGCGCGCCGTCCTTCGGCAGCACGCCCAGGCCGCCGGCGCCGCGGAACACGATGGGCCGCACGTAGGCGGACTGCATGCCGTTGGCGCGGATCACTTCGTGGCAGGCGGCGTCGATCTCGGCCTCGCTGTAGCCGATGTCGATCTCGTACACCTTGGCCGACTCGAACAGGCGGCGCGTGTGGTCGGCCAGGCGGAAGTAGGCCGGGCCGTTCGGCGTGGCGTACACGCGTTCGCCCTCGAACACCGAGGAGCCGTAATGCAGCGCGTGCGTGCTGACGTGGACGTTGGCTTCGGCCCAGGGCTTGATGCGTCCGTTGTGCCAGAGGAAGGCGGTGTTGCTCATGAAGGTTTCCCGTGCTTACAGGTGGGCGACGACGGCAGGCGCCGGAACGGGCGACTGCCTTTCGATGCGGTTGACGATGGCCAGTGCGGCCTGCGCGGTGGCTTCGACGATGTCGGTGCTCATGCCGTGGCCGCGCCATTCGCGCTCCGCGTGGCGCGCGGTGAGGCTGGCGTGGCCCTGCGCGTCGCCGCCAGCGCTCACCGCGCGCACCTGGAATTCGGTGAGGTCCAGCGTGCTGTGGGTGGCGCGTTCGATGGCGCGCAGCACGGCGTCCACCGGGCCGTCGCCGATCGCCGCTTCGCCGGCCTCGTGGCCGTCGTCGTGGCGCAGCTTCACCGAGGCCGAGGCGCTGCCGCCCAGGTGCGTACTGGTGCTCAGCTGCACCAGCCGCCACGGGCCTTGCGCCTCCGGGTCGTGGCCCAGCGCGATGGCTTCCAGGTCTTCGTCGTGGATCTCGCGCTTCTTGTCGGCCAGCGTCTTGAAGCGCGCAAAGATCGTGTCCATCGCGGCCTCGTCCGGTGCGTGGCCCAGCGTCTGCAGGCGCTGGCGCAGTGCGGCGCGGCCCGAGTGCTTGCCCAGTACCAGTTTCGTTTCGGCGATGCCCACGTCCTGCGGCCGCATGATTTCGTAGGTGCCGCGGTGCTTGAGCATGCCGTGCTGGTGGATGCCCGACTCGTGCGCAAAGGCGTTGGCGCCCACGATGGCCTTGTTGCGCTGCACGTTCTGTCCGGTCAGCTCGCTGAGCAGGCGCGAGGCGGGGTAGAGCTTGCGGGTGTCGATGCGCGTGTCGGTGCCGAACCAGGCGCCGCGCACCTTCATCGCCATCACGATCTCCTCCAGCGCCGCGTTGCCCGCGCGTTCGCCGATGCCGTTGATGGTGCACTCCACCTGGCGCGCGCCGGCGCTCACGGCGGCCAGGCTGTTGGCCACGCCCAGACCCAGGTCGTTGTGGCAATGGCTGGAGAACACCACGTGCTTGCCGCGCTTGACGTTGGCGATCAGGTAGGCGAAGCGTTCGGCGATTTCCGTGGGCGTCATGTAGCCCACGGTGTCCGGCGCGTTCAGCGTAGTGGCGCCCGCGGCGGCGGCGGCATCGAACACCTCGACCAGGAACTCCGGCTCGGTGCGCATCGCGTCCTCGGCGGAGAATTCCACCTCGTGCGCGAGTTGCATGGCGCGTTCGACCCCGGCCACGGCGTTGTCCAGCACCTGCTGCTTGCTCATGTTGAGCTTGTGCTCGCGGTGCAGCGGGCTGGTGGAGAGGAACACGTGGATGCGCGAGCGCTTCGCACGTTCCAGCGCGCGACCCGCGCTGTCGATGTCGCCCGGCACGCAGCGCGCCAGCGCGCAGGCGGTGGTGCGGAAGAGCGTGCCGGCGATCTGCGCGACCGCGGCGAAGTCGTCCGGCGAAGCCTGCGGGAAACCCGCTTCGAGCACGTCCACGCCCAGCGATTCGAGCATCTGCGCCATGCGCAGCTTGGCGCGCCGGTCCATCGAGAAGCCGGGCGTCTGCTCGCCGTCGCGCAAGGTGGTGTCGAAGATGCGCACGTGTTCGGCGGATACGTCGCCGATCTCGCTCTGCGCGTCGTTTTGCTGGGTTTCCATCGCTTCGCTCCGCTGTGTGGGCGCGGCGCCGGGGGCAACAAAAAACCCCGCTCCATTTCTGGTGCGGGGTTCTTCGGGTGTTTTCAGGTTTTTCTAGCTACCTGGACACATGCCCTCAGCCCGCACCTCCGTTGGTAATAAGGAGTACGAGTACAAGGGCAAGAAGGAGGTTGCCGCGAAGCCGCAGCAGGCCGGCGACCGTCGGTGGACGGTTCAGCGCGGCAGTGCGGCGGTGGCTGTTGCGGTGCGACATGGGTTCGACCCTAAGGCATGCTTGCGCAGCCTGTCAACCGCTTTTTCATGAAAAGAGCTTCTAAGCCGCCGATATGGACGTTTGGACGGCTATGCGTCCGAATGCCAGATGTGTCGCCGGTGTGCGTAAGCTGTCAGTCGTGGATGTCGAGCAGTGCCAGCAGGCCCTGGCGGCGTCGCGGCGAGAGCTTGCGCGCGGCTTGCAGCAAGGCCTTTTCGTCGGCGCTCAGCACGTCGTAGCTATGTGCCTGCTCGCCCACTCCGGGCGGCGCCACCATCGGGCCGCGGCCGGTGGCAAGCCAATCCAAGCTGACGCGGCAGTCGTCGGCGATTTCGACCAGGCGGCGGACGTCGGGCATGGCCTTTCCTGCCAGCCACAGGCGTGCGGTTTCGCGGGCGATGGCGTAATGGTTGGCCAGCGCGGTGGTGCGTTGGCGGCCCGGAGGAATCGCCGTGCGATCAAGGGCTTGCTGGAGGCGTTGCCCGAAATGACGGGGTGCGGAGGCTCTAGGACTCATGGGCACCGCCAGTGTTGCATCTGCAGTGCGCCGGATATCCAATTCTATATGGTTGACAGCTACAAATTTGAATTGCGATTATCGGCAAGCCATTTCCGGCAGGTTTCGATGACTGTCCCTGCTGGAGAGGCATTGACTGTGGCGTGGGGAATGCCTGCAATGGACGACGCAATAATCCTGCTGCACCTGCATTTGACGCGGGCCGAACTGAGCAGCCTGCTGATGGCCCAGATCAACCAGGCCCGGCACAGCCGCTTGACCCAGGGCATGGACAGTCCGTCCGCCCGCACCGATGTCGCCGTGTTGGAAAAGCTGGTGGCGGCACAGAACAGTTCGGCATCCTGCAGGATGCTGTCAGGCTCTTAGCCGCCGACCTTCGGAAAGCGATACCGACCCTTTACCCATTGCCCGCCTGAACGGCGTGGGCAGGCTTGTACGTTGCCTTGGGGCACTTTACAACTTCTCATGAAAACGTTTACGTTCTATATATCCCAGCCTCAGCCTGGGCATAGACCCATTGGGGAGGACGGCGGACGTGACGGCGACCATCAAGGATGTAGCGCGCGAGGCCAAGGTTTCCGTGGCCTCGGTGTCGCGTGCCCTGAACGGCGGTAGCGGCGTGACGCCCGCCACCGCGCAGCGCGTCCGCGAGGCCGCGGCGCGCCTGCGCTATGTGCCGCATGGCGCCGCGCGCAGCCTGATCACGCGGCGCACGCACACCATCGGCGCGCTGTTGCCGGACCTGCACGGCGAATTCTTCTCGGAGCTGATCCGCGGCATCGACCTGGAGGCCCGCTCGCACGGCCTGCACCTGCTGGTGTCCAGCTCGCACGACGGCGAGGGCGACGCGGCGGCGGCCTTGCGCGCGATGCAGGGGCGGGTGGACGGCGTGGTGCTGCTGTCCTCGCCGCACGTGGACGCCGCCTTCCTGAAGGCCAACCTGCCGGACGGCCTGCCGATCGTGCTGCTCAACAGCGAGGTGAAGAGCGGCGCCGATGCCGTGCTGAACATCGACAACTTCGCCGGCACCTACGCCATGGTGCGCCACCTGGTCGACACCGACCACAAGCGCATCGCCTTCATCGGCGGCCCGAAGGACAACTACGACGCGCGGCAGCGCGAGGCGGGCTTCCGCGCGGCGATGGCCAGGTTCGCGCCGGACGAGTCGCCGCGCGTGGTGGCGGGCGACTTCGGCGAGTCGTCCGGCTACGTGGCCGCGCGCGAGCTGCTGGCCATGAAAACGATTCCGCAGGCCGTGTTCGCCGCCAACGACATGATGGCGGTGGGCTGCCTGCAGGCCTTCAAGGAGGCCGGCCTCGACGTACCGGGCGACATCGCCCTGGCCGGTTTCGACGACATCCCGATTGCGCGTTACGTCACGCCGCCGCTCAGCACGGTGCGCGTGCGCATTGCGGAACTGGGCAAACACGCCATGGAGCTGCTGGCCGACATGATGGAACGCCCCGGGCTGTCGGCCGCCTCGGTGCACACGCTCGGCTGCGACATCGTCGTGCGCGAATCCTGCGGGGCACATCGGGGCGGGGGCGCCATTACCACAACCAAGAAGATTCGCCATGCGTCGAATCGTTAAATGAAATTCGGAGGGGAGTTCATGAGCAGTCTCAAGTCATTCAAGCAGCGCCTGCTTCCGGCGGCCGTCGTTGCGGCGATGCTCGCCGCGGCGCCCGTCGCCGTGATGGCGCAAACGTCCGACGCCACCTTGCGCGGCAACGCCGCGCCCGGCACCACGGTCACCGTCAAGAACGTGGCCACCGGGCTGGTGCGCGTCACCCAGTCGAGCAAGGACGGCAGCTTCGCCATCGTCGGCCTGCCGTCGGGCACCTACCAGGTGCAGACCGGTGCCGGCGTCGAGAAGACCGTGCAACTGGCGGTGGCCTCGATCAGCACGGTGGATCTGACCCCAGGCGCACCGGCCGCAGCCAACGCCAAGACGCTGGGCGGCGTGTCGGTGTCCGCAACGGCGGTGGAACTGCCGGAGATGACCACGTCCGAGGTCGGCAACATCGTCTCGCTGCACGACATCGCGGTATTGCCGGAGGCTTCGCGCAACTTCCTGGAGTTCGCGGACATCGTGCCCGGCATGGTGTTCACGCGCGACGCCAACGGCAACACCAGCCTGCGCTCCGGCGCCCAGGCCAGCAGCAACATCAACGTGTACATCGACGGCGTCGGCCAGAAGAACTACGTGCTGTCGGGCGGCATCACCGGCCAGAACGCGAGCGCGGGCAACCCGTTCCCGCAGCTGGCGATCGGCTCGTACAAGGTCATTACCTCCAACTACAAGGCGGAGTACGACCAGATCTCCTCGGCCGCGATCACCGCCGAGACCAAGTCCGGCACCAACGAGTACCACGGCGACGTGTTCGGCAGCTTCACCAACACGCGACTGCGTGCGATGACTCCTTCGGAGGAAGCCTCGCACGACAAGACCCAGTCGCACGAGAAGGACTACGGCTTCGACTTCGGCGGACCCATCGTGAAGGACATGGCGCACTTCTACGTGGCCTACGAGGGCAAGGAGTTCGACAGCCCGACCACCGTGGTGCCCGGCGTCACCGGCTATACCAGCAATCTGCCTGCCAGCGTGCAGTCGCAGCTGGGGCCGGCCAGCCTGCCCTTCAAAGAGAACGACTGGTTCGGCAAGCTGGATTTCGAACCCACCGATCGCGACCGCTTCGAGTTGAGCGGCAAGTACCGCGACGAGACCTCGATCAGCGGCTTGGGCGGCACGCTCACCAGCTCGGCAGGCCTCAACACCATCAACACCGACAAGCGCGCCGACCTGCGCTGGGACCATAGCGCCTACAGCTGGTTCAACCGCCTGCAGCTGACCTACGAGGACGCGTTCTACGCGCCCACGCCCATCGTCCTCGGCGCGGGCAACAGCTACACGCTTACCGGTGCGCAGTTGAACACCACCATCCTGCAGACCGGCAACTCGCCGCTGGCGCAGCAGAACAAGGGCCAGAAGGGCCCGGCGATCCAGGACGACCTGACCTTCAACGACCTGGAGTGGAACGGCGACCACGTCATCAAGACCGGCTTCAAGTACAAGGCGGTGAAGCTCACCGCGCAGGATGCGGGCGATTCCAACGCGCTGTTCAACTACGCGGTGACTAGCGCCGGCACGGAATCGATCCCGTACCAGGTGCAGTTCGGCTCGCCCACGCCCGGCATCAGCCCGGTGGCCAACAGCTCGGACAAGCAGTTCGGCGTCTACATCCAGGACGACTGGACCGTGGACGACCACCTGACCCTGAACATCGGCGTGCGCTGGGACTACGAGAAGACGCCGTCCTACCTGAACTACGTGACCCCGGCGAGCGTGGTGGCGGCCTTCCAGCAGCAGGACCCGAATGCGCCGGCCGGGCAGACCTACGCCGAGACGCTGGCGAAGGGCGGCGTGAACATCAACGACTACATCAGCACCGGCCACAACCGTCATCCCAAGACCAACGAGTGGCAGCCGCGCTTCGGTTTCTCCTACGACATCAACGGCGACCAGAAGCACGTGATCTTCGGCGGCATCGGCCGCTCCTACGACCGCGACCTGTACGAGTCGCTGCAGGTGGAGCAGACCAAGCAGTCGCTGTCGCAGCCCACCCTGTTCTTCAATACGCCCGATGTGCCATGCGCGGTGGGCGTGAACAACTGCTACGCATGGGATCCGGCCTACCTCAACATCGCGACCTTGCAGGGCCTGGTGTCCGGCAGCAATGCCGGCAAGGAAGTCGACCTGGTCACCAACAACCTCAAGGCGCCGTATTCCGACCAGTTCAGCATCGGCATACGCAACCAGGTGGGCGACTGGAACACCAGTGCGGCGCTGGCCTACATCGACAGCCACAACGGGCTGGTCTACACCCTCGGCAACCGTTATCCCGACGGCTCGTTCTGGCAGAACGGCAGCCAGCCCTGGGGCAACGGCATCCCCGGTTTCGGCAGCCTGATCATCGGCAACAACGGGCTGGAGACGCGCACCCGTCAATTGCTGCTGTCGGCCGACAAGCCGTATACGCCGGAATCGCACTGGGGCGCGACGATCGCCTACACGTACTCGCACACGCGGCAGAACAACGACAACGGGGATCCCACCGACCAGTACGCGTTCGATTACGAGTGGATCGGCAACTACCCGTTCACCTCGTCCGGCGTGGCCAAGCACCGCCTGGTGATGACCGGCACGCTGGACGGCCCGTGGGGATTCACCCTGGGCGCCAAGCTGACCCTGTCCACGCCGGTTCCCGACATCAACCTCGCCTGCTTCGGTGCGACGGCCACCAACGTGGACAGCGGCGGCGTGGCCGGCAGCGGCTGCCATTCGGCGTCGGTCGCGCCGCCGGGCAACGGGCGCTTCCTGATCGGCGGCAAGATCTTCGGTTACCGCGATCTGGACTTCCAGGCCACGAAGAACTTCAAGGTCTACGGCAACCTCAACGCCTACGTGCGCTTCGACCTGATCAACGCGTTCAACTGGAACAACTACACCAACTACCTGGAAAACTGGGGCTCGAACGGCACCTACAATCCGGTCGTGACCTACAACCCCACTGGCGACATCACGGGTTATCCCCGTACGGTCAAGCTCTCGATGGGCTTGAACTTCTGACGGTGCAGCCGGGGCGCCGCGTGCGCCCCGGCTTTCGCATCGGTTCGTGCGACGCAGGGGTGTTTCGTGGCTGACATGCGTATCAAGCGTATCGTGATCGCCGGTGGCGGCACCGCCGGTTGGATGGCGGCCGCGGCCTTTTCCAAGGTGCTGGGCGGCGATTGCGCGATCCGGTTGGTGGAATCCGAGGAAATCGGCACCATCGGCGTCGGCGAAGGCACCGTGCCGCACCTCAAGCTGTTCAACGACCTGCTCGGCATCGACGACGTCGAGTTCGTCCGCAATACCCAGGGCACCTTCAAGCTCGGCATCCAGTTCAACGACTGGGGGCGGCTGGGCGACAGCTACGTCCACGGCTTCGGCGAGATCGGTCATGCCATCAGCCTGCTGCCGTTCCACCAGTTCTGGATCAAGGCCCGGCAGCTGGGCCTGGCCGAGGACATCGGCGCCTATTCGCTCAACACGGTGGCCGCGCCGCGCGGAAAGTTCATGCCATCCGCCACCGACGTGCCCGCGCAGTCGCCGCTGGCGAACGTCGCCTATGCCTACCATTTCGACGCCGGCCTGTACGCGCGCTTCCTGCGCCGCTACGCCGAGCAGCGCGGGGTACGGCGTACCGAAGGCAAGATCGCCCGCGTCGAACAGCGGCCGGACGACGGCTTCGTCTCGGCGCTGCTGATGGAGAGCGGCGAACGCATCGAAGGCGATCTGTTCATCGACTGCACCGGCTTCCGCGGGCTGCTGATCGAGCAGACCTTGCACACCGGCTACCACGATTTCTCCCACTGGCTGCCCTGCGACCGCGCGGTGGCGGTGGGCTGCGAGCGGGTGGCGCAGCTCACGCCGTACACGCGCGCCACCGCGCGTCCGGCCGGCTGGCAGTGGCGCATCCCGCTGCAGCACCGCACCGGCAACGGCCATGTGTACTGCAGCGCGGACATGAGCGACGACGAGGCCGCCGCCTTGCTGCTGGCGAACCTGGACGGCAAGCCGCTGGGCGAACCGCGCCTGCTGCGCTTCACCACCGGCGCGCGCAAGCAGGCGTGGAACCGCAACGTGGTGGCGCTTGGGCTGGCCAACGGCTTCCTGGAGCCGCTGGAATCCACCAGCATCTACATGATCCAGTCCGGCATCGCGCGCCTGCTGGAGATGTTTCCGCGCCGCGATTTCAGCCCGGTGCTGGTCGACCGCTACAACGCGCGCTCGCGCTTCGAGTACGAACGCATCCGCGATTTCCTGATACTGCATTACCGCGCCACCGAGCGCGACGACACGCCGTTCTGGAACTACTGCCGCACGATGCCGCTGCCGGAGCAGCTCGAGGAATACATCCGCCTGTTCCGCGACAGCGGGCGCTTCTACCGCGACGGCGAGGAGATGTTCTCGACGCCGAGCTGGGTGCAGGTGATGCTTGGCCAGCGTATCGAGCCGCGCGGCTACCATCCGCTGGTGGACCAGATGCCGGAGAAGGACCTCGCCGGTTTCATGGACAGCGTGCGCCAGGTGGTGAGTTCCTGCGTGGACGCCATGCCGATGCACCAGGCTTTCATCGACAGGGTTTGCCGGGCGCCGGCGCCGGCGATGGAAACCGCCTGAGTTCCGCCGCGGCGCCGGCGTGCGCCGCATTGCCACCGATCCGTTCCATGCTCATGAGGTTTGCGATGTCTTCATTTCCATGGCGCTGCCTGCAGGTCCTCGCGGCCGTTGCCCTGACGGCGCTTGTCGCCGGCACGCCGGCACGCGCGGCGCAACCGGCGGCGCCGCTGCAGCCCGACACGCTCACCTACCGCCAGCTGGCGCCCGCGCAGAAGGCCTTCGTCGACGATCTCGAACGCCGCACCTTCGACTGGTTCTGGCAGAGCGCGGACCCGTACACCGGCCTGGTGCCGGACTCCTGGCCCAACCACACCTTCGCCTCCATCGCCGCGGTGGGCTTCGGCCTGACCGCCTACGGCATCGGCGCCGAGCGCGGCTACATCACGCGCGAACAGGCGGCGCAGCGCACCCTGGTCACCTTGCGCTTCTTTGCCGACGCGCCGCAGGACGGCAGCGAGGACGCCGCCACCGGCTACCACGGCTTCTTCTACCACTTCCTCGACATGCAGACGGGGCGCCGCAACGGGCGCTGGGTGGAGCTGTCCAGCGTGGACACCACGCTGCTGATGGGCGGCGTGCTGTTCGCCGAAAGCTACTACGACCGCGACACGCCGCAGGAGAAGGAGATCCGCCAACTGGCCGACCGGCTCTACCGCGCCGTCGACTGGCCGTGGATGCAGGTGCGCAAGCCGCTGATCAGCATGGGCTGGACGCCGGGCGGCCAGTTCATCGACTCCGACTGGCAGGGCTACGACGAGGGCAAGCTGGTCTACATCCTGGCGCTGGGCTCGCCCACGCATCCGGTGGGTGCGGATGCATGGGCCGCGTGGTGCTCCACCTACCCGAAGCAGTGGGGTGAATTCGAGGGCTATACCTTCCTCAACTTCGGCCCGCTGTTCGGCCACCAGTACACCGAGTCGTGGGTGGACTTCCGCGGCATCCGCGATGCGTGGAGCCGCGCGCACGAGCTGGACTACGCGCAGAACGGCCGGCTGGCGACGCTGGCGCAACGCGCCTACGCCATCGCCAATCCCGGCCGCTGGACCGGCTACGGCGCCGACGTGTGGGGACTCACCGCCAGCGACGGTCCGGGCGACATCACCGAGAACTCGCCGCAGGGCGTGCGCCGCTTCAGCGGCTACATGGCGCGCGGCGCCGGGCTGGACGACATCACCGACGACGGCACCATCGCGCCCACCGCGGCCGGCGGCTCCATCGCGTTCGCGCCGTCCGTCGTGGTGCCTGCGCTGATGGCGATGAAGCAGCGCTACGGCCAGTACATCTACAGCCGCTACGGTTTCGTCGATGCCTTCAATCCCAGTTTCCACGGCCATGCGGAAGACGGCCGCGTCTATCCCGGCTTCGGCTGGGCCGACAACCAGCAGCTCGGCATCGACCAGGGCCCCATCCTGCTGATGATCGAGAACTGGCGCAGCGGCCTGGTCTGGAACGTGATGAAGAAGAACCCGTACATCCGGCGCGGCCTGGAGCGTGCGGGGTTCACCGGCGGATGGCTGGAGCGCCATTGAGGCGATGCGGATGAGTACGCGGGCACGGCATGGCGCATGGCGACGGTGGGCATCCGTCGCCGTCGCGCTGTGCCTCGCCGGCTGCGCGCGCAAGCACGATGACGCGCTGGTGTTCTGGACGTTCGGCCCCGAGGGCGATGCGGTCGCGAAGCTGCTGCCCGAGTTCGAGCGCGCGCATCCCGGCATCCATGTCGAGGTGCAGCAACTGCCGCTGAGCGCGGCGCACCAGAAGCTGCTCACCGCGATCGCCGGCGACACCGCGCCGGACATGGCGCAGCTCGGCAACACCTGGCTGCCGGAGATGGTGGCGCTGCATGCGCTGGCGCCCTTGCAACAGCGGGTCGCCGGCTCGTCGGCGGTGTCGCCATCGGACTATTTCGCCAGCATCTGGGCCACCAACGTCATCGGCGGCCAGCTGTACGGCATCCCGTGGTACGTGGACACGCGCCTGCTGTTCTATCGCCGCGACCTGCTGCAGCAGGCTGGCTTCGACGCGCCGCCGCGCGACTGGGCCGAATGGCGCCGTATGCTCGCTGCGCTCAGCCATCCCGCGCGCAAGGTCTACGGCATCCTGCTGCCGACCAACGAGTACGAGCAGCTGCTGTCGCTGGCGCTGCAGCAGCCCGATCCGCTGCTGCGCGACGACGATACCCGCGGCAATTTCGAAAGCCCCGGCTTCGAGCGCGCGCTGGCGTTCTACGTGGACACCTTCCGCCTGCACCAGGCGCCGGACATCACCAACGTCGAGGTGAGCAACCCGTGGGAGGAGTTCGGCCGCGGCGTGTATGCGTTCTACCTCTCGGGGCCGTGGAACGTCGCCGAGTTCCGCAAGCGCCTGCCGGCTCGCGAGCAGTACGACTGGGCCACCGCGCCGCTGCCGGGGCCGGACGGGCCCGGAGCGGGCCTCGCCGGTGGCGCCAGCCTGGTGGTGTTCCGCGCCTCGAAGCACCCGCGTGAGGCCTGGGCGCTGATCGAATACCTGTCGCAGCCGCAGGTGCAGCAGCGTTTCTATCAACTCACCGGCGACATGCCGCCACGCCGTAGCAGCTGGGACAGTCCGCTGCTGCGCAATGACGCGGCCATGCACGCCTTCCGCGACCAGCTCGAACGGGTGAAGCCCACGCCGGCGGTGCCCGAGTGGGAGCGCATCGCAGTGATGATGCAGCAGGTGGCCGCGCGCGCCGTGGCCGGCCAACTGACGGTGGACCAGGCCGCGGCGGAGATGGACCGCCAGGCCGACCGCATCCTGGCCAAGCGGCGCTCGCTGCTCGATAGCGCGGAGTCGCCGCGATGAAGACGTCGCGCGCGGCCTGGCTGTTCCTCGCGCCGGCGCTGCTGGTGTTGGCGGTGTTCTTCCTGCTGCCGGTGCTCGGTGCGCTGGCGTTGAGCTTTACCGACTACGACCTCTACGCGCTGGCCGACCTGCACAACCTGCGCTTCGTGGCGCTGGGCAATTACTGGATGCTGCTGCACCGGCCGGTGTTCTGGGCCGCGCTGGGGCACACCTTCTACTTCGTCGCGGTGGGCGTGCCGCTGTCGCTGGCCGCCTCGCTGGGTGCGGCGTTGCTGCTGCACTCGCCGCTGGCGCGCTGCAGGGCGCTCTTCCGCACCGCGCTGTTCGCGCCGGTGGTGACCACGGCGGTGGCGACGGCGGTGGTGTGGCGCTACCTGTTCAACACCAAGTACGGCTGGGCCAACCACTTGCTCGGCATGCTGGGCATCCATCCGGTGGACTGGCTGGGCAATCCGCACTGGGCGATGCCCACCATCATCCTGTTCGCGGTGTGGAAGAACTTCGGCTACAACATGATCATCCTGCTCGCCGGCCTGCAGGCGGTGCCCGCGGACCTGTACGAGGCGGCGCGCATCGACGGCGCCTCGGCGTGGCGGCAGTTCCGCCACATCACCTTGCCGATGCTGGGGCCGACCCTGCTGATGGTGGCGATCCTCACCGTGTCGGGCTATTTCCAGCTGTTCGCCGAGCCCTACGTGATGACCGAGGGCGGCCCGCTGCAAAGCACCACCAGCGTGCTGTACCTGATGTACGAGGACGGCTTCCAGTGGTGGAACCTCGGCGTCGCCACCGCGGAGGCCTTCGTGCTGTTCCTGGTGATGCTCGCAGTGACCGCGGCGATGCTGCGGCTGTCGCGCAGGGCGGCGGCATGAATCCGCGGTGGGCGAAGGCGCTGGTCAACGGCCTGCTGCTGGGCGGCGCGGCGGTGGCGCTGTTCCCGCTGCTGTGGATGCTGGCGGTGTCGTTCATGCCGCCGGGCACGTCCAACACGCTGCCGCCGCCGCTGTGGCCGGCGCATCCGGTGCTGGACAACTACCGGCAGCTGTTCGCGCACGCCGGCATGGGCCGCTACCTGCTCAACAGCCTGCTGATCTCCGGCGGCATCACCGTGTTGTCGCTGGCGTTCAACCTGATGGCGGGCTATGCCTTCGCCAAGCTGCATTTCGCCGGGCGCGAACGATGGTTCCGCCTGCTGCTCGCCCTGCTGGTGGTGCCGGCGCAGGTGGCGATGCTGCCCTTGTTCCTGCTGTTCAAGTACGCCGGCCTGGTGGACACCTACGCGGGCGTGATGCTGCCGGGCCTGGCCTCGGTGCTGGGCATCTTCCTGGTGCGCCAGTACGCGCGCGGCCTGCCCGACGAACTGCTGGAGGCCGCGCGCATCGACGGCGCCAGCGAACTGCACATCTTCCTGCGCATCGTGCTGCCCCTGCTGCGGCCGGTGGTGGCGACGCTGGCGATCCTCACCTTTCTCACTGCATGGAACGATTTCATGTGGCCGCTGATCGAGCTGACCGGGCAGGGGCATTACACGCTGCCGCTGGGCCTGGCTTCGATGGCGCGCGAACACACCGAAGGCACCGAGCAGATGATGGCCGGGTCGGTACTCACCGTGCTGCCGGTGCTGGGGTTGTTCCTCGCCATGCAGCGGCATTACCTCGACGGGTTGCTGTTGGGGAGCGTGAAGGGATGAGGATGGACGCATGCCGGGGTTGGCGAGTCGTCGCTCCGCAGCCGGAAGGGGCGTGCTTTTTTTGTCTGCTCATTCGCCAGCGACAAAGCGGTTTCGTCCCACTGCCGTGGGCCGAGCTACTTTCTCTTTGCGTGCTCAAAGAGAAAGTAGCCAAAGAGAAAGAGCACCCCGATGGCGCGCCCTCCAGGCATCCTGCCTTCCGGGTGCGCGGGTGGGCTGAGGGGCTTTTCGGCGGCACATCCTGTGCCGTCGAAAAACTGGCCGGCATCCCTGCCGGCCACCCTGCGGGCTTTCCTCCGCCCACCCGCCGCGCCATAGGGGCCCCGGAAGAGCAGCGCGCTTCCGGCGCGCAACAGCAACAGCAACAGCAACAAAGCGAAGCATTACTACCTGGCTGTGCTTTCTATGCTTTTGCTTCTGGCGCGCATGATGCGCGCCTGCTTTTCACGGGGCCCCTCGGTGGCGGTGAGGCGCGGACGATCAGGCCGCGCAGCGGGCGTTGCCAGGGAGGGCAACGCCTTTTCGACCGGACAGGAGTCCGGCCGAAAAGCCCGGCCACGCCTCACGGACCTGCCGGGCAGGAAGCCCGGCAAGCGCTGCCGCGGGGTGGCCTTCTCTTTGGGTTACTTTTCTCTTGGCCACGCGAGAGAAAAGTAACTCGGGTGCCGGCAGGCACACGAAACCGCTTTGTTGCTTGCGATGTCTCGGACAGAGTTTTCTTCCGCAAGCGCGCCCAAGGAGGCGTGGCCTCAACCGATGCGTGTGCCGTCGCCCGGATCGAAGAAGTGCAGGCGCTGCGTGACGATGCCGAGCCGCACGTTTTCGCAGGGCGTGCACGCCACACCTGGCGGCGTGCGCGCGACCAGCGCGTGATCCCCGTAGCGCAGGTTGAGGAAGACCTCATTGCCCACCGGCTCCAGCACTTCCAGTTGCGCTTCCAGCGCAGCGTCGTGCGCATCGGCGGCGAGCGGGCGCAGGTCTTCCGGGCGCAGGCCGAGGATCACTTCGCGGTCGCGCCAGCCGGCGAGCGCATCCATCTGCGGCGGCGTGCCGAGCCGGATGGTGCCGGCTGCGGTGGCCAGCGCAAGGCCGTCGCCGGCATGCAGCGTGCCGCGCAGCAGGTTCATGGCGGGACTGCCGAGGAAGCCGGCCACGAACAGGTTGGCCGGGCGCTCGTAGAGCTTCATCGGGGTGTCGATCTGCTGGACCGCGCCCTGGTCGAACACCACGATGCGCTGGCCCAGCGTCATCGCCTCGACCTGGTCGTGGGTGACGTAGACCGTGGTGGCGCCGAAGCGGCGATGCAGCCGCGCGATCTCCACCCGCATCGACAGGCGCAGCCGCGCGTCGAGGTTGGACAGCGGTTCGTCGAGCAGGAACACCGCGGGCCGGCGCACCATCGCGCGGCCCAGCGCCACGCGCTGGCGCTGGCCGCCGGACAGCGCGGCGGGGCGCGCGTCCAGCCGTTGCTCCAGTTCCAGCAATTGCGCCACCTCGGCCACGCGCCGGGCGATCTCCGTGCGCGGCATGCCGCGCAGGCGCAGGCCGAAGCCGAGGTTCTCGGCCACCGTCATGTGCGGGTAGAGCGCGTAGTTCTGGAACACCATCGCGATGTCGCGGTCCTTCGGCGCCACCTCGTTCACCACGCGGCCGTCGATGCGCAGCGTGCCGGCGCTGATGGTTTCCAACCCCGCGATCATGCGCAGCAGGGTGGTCTTGCCGCAGCCGGAAGGTCCGACCAGCACCAGCAGCTCGCCATCGGCGATGTCGAAGCTGGCGCCGGCCACGCCGACGTGCCCGTTGGGATAGACCTTGCGCAGGTTGTCGAGACTGACGGTGGCCATCGGCGTTGCGTATTCCTGGGTGGTCATCGTACGGCGGCGGTCGCTGCCGCAGGAAAGGGCGTGCATCCCGGGACGGCGTTCGGCTATTCTCGGGATGTAAACGGTTACATCAAGCCGCAGTGCGGCATTCGAGAGTTTGGGAATCCATGACGCAACGTTACCGCTTTCCGGACGGCTTCCTCTGGGGCGCGGCCACTTCGGCCTACCAGATCGAGGGTTCGCCGCTGGCGGACGGTGCCGGCCCAAGCATCTGGCAGCGCTTTGCGCACACGCCGGGGATGATGGCGAACGGCGACCACGGCGACGTGGCCTGCGACCATTACCGCCGCTACCGGGACGACGTGCAACTGATGCGCGCGCTGGGCCTCCAGAGCTACCGCTTCAGCGTGAACTGGGCGCGCGTGCTGCCCGAGGGCACCGGCCGCGTCAATCCGAAAGGTTTGGACTTCTATTCGCGGCTGGTCGACGAGCTGCTGGAAAACGGCATCGCGCCGAACGTCACGCTGTTCCACTGGGACCTGCCGGCGGCGCTGGACGACCGCGGCGGCTGGCTCAACCGCGACATCGCGCACTGGTTCGCCGAGTACGCCGCCATCATGTTCAAGGCGCTGGACGACCGCGTGCCGCAATGGAGCACGCTCAACGAACCGTGGGTGGTGGTCGACGGCGGTTACTTGAACGGCACGCTGGCGCCCGGCCACCGCAGCCCGTTCGAGGCGCCGCTCGCCGCGCACAACCTGATGCGCGCCAGCGGCGCGGGCATCCAGGCGTATCGCGCGCACGGCAAAAATGCGATCGGCGTGGTGTTCAACATCGAGCCCAAGTATCCGGCCTCCGACAGTGCGGAAGACCTCGCCGCCACGCGCCGCGCCAACGCCTACATGAACCAGCAGTTCGCCGACCCGGCGCTGCTCGGCAGCTATCCCGCCGAGCTGGCCGAGGTGTACGGCGAGGCGTGGCCGGATTTCCCGGCGGACGACTTCCTGCTGACCAGGCAGCTGGTCGATTTCGTCGGCCTCAACTACTACACGCGCGCGGTGGTGCGGCACGACGCCAGCGCCTTTCCGCTGCGCGCCACGCCGGTGCCGCAGCCGCAGCACACGCGCACCGAAACCGGCTGGGAAGTGTACGAACAGGGCCTGGTCGACATGCTCACCGGCTTCCGCCAGCGCTACGGCAAGATCCCGCTCTACATCACCGAGAACGGCTCCGCTTTCTACGACCCGCCCACGGTGGACGGCGAGCTGCTGCACGATCCCCTGCGCACGGATTACCTGCGCAAGCACCTGCAGGCCGCGCACCGCGCCATCGAGGCCGGCGTGGATCTCCGCGGCTATTACGCGTGGTCGCTGATGGACAACCTGGAGTGGTCGCTGGGCTATGCCAAGCGCTTCGGCCTGTACCACGTCGACTTCGCCACGCAGAAGCGCAAGCCCAAGGCCACCGCGAAACTCTACGCGCAGGTGATCGCCAGCCATGGCGAAGCGCTGGACGAATCCTGAGAACCCGCACCATGCGCAAGCGCGCGAGGAACATGACATGAAGGACACCAAGACGATGCTGCGACGTACCGCGTTTTACCTGCTGGCCGCGGGCCTGTTCGCGATGGGCGCGGCGCAGGCGGCACCGGCCGCCGGCGACGACGTGCGGATAACGCTCGACGCCAAGGCGCCGGGTACGCCGTTCCCGCACTACTGGGAGCAGATGTTCGGCTCCGGCCGCGCGGTGCTGGCGCTGCGCGACGACTACCGCAAGGACCTGGTTGCCGTGAAGCAGGCCACCGGTTTCGAGTACGTGCGTTTCCACGGCATCTTCGACCGCGAGGTGGGCCTGTTCCAGCTGGGCAAGAACGGCCAGCCGTTCTACAACGCGGCCGACAAGTCAGGCGCCGACGGCCAGCCCGTCTACAACTTCTCCTACGTGGACCAGATCTACGACGGCCTGCTGGAGCGCGGCGTGCGTCCCTTCGTGGAGCTGGGCTTCATGCCGGACGCGATGACGTCCGATCCCAAGGCCATCCAGGATTTCTGGTACCGCCCGAACGTGGCGCCGCCGAAGGACTACGCGCTGTGGGACGGCATGATCCGCGCCTTCGCGAAGCACCTGATCGCGCGCTATGGCATCGACGAAGTGTCGCAGTGGTACTTCGAGGTGTGGAACGAGCCGAACATCGGCTTCTGGGCCGGCAACCCCAAGATGGCCACCTACTTCACCCTGTACGACCACACCGCGCGCGCGCTGAAATCGGTGAGCCCGCGCCTGCGCGTGGGCGGCCCGGCCACGGCGCAGGCGGCGGAAGTCACCGACTTCCTCAAGCACGTGCACGACGCGCACGTGCCGGTGGATTTCGTCAGCACCCACGTCTACGGCGACGACACCGCCGACAACGTGTTTCACACCAACGAGAACATCCCGCGCAAGGACATGGTCTGCCGCGCGGTCGACAAGGTGCACAAGGAGGTGCTGGCTTCGCCGTACCCGAAGCTGCCCTTCATCATGAGCGAGTTCAACGCCTCCTACGCCAACCTGCCCAACGTCACCGACTCGGTGTACATGGGCCCGTGGCTGGCCAACACCATCCGCGCCTGCGCGGGCAAGGTGGACGCGATGAGCTACTGGTCGTTCTCCGACGTGTTCGAGGAAGGCGGCGTGGTGCGCTCGCCGTTCTACGGCGGCTTCGGCCTGATCGCGGAGGACCGCATCCCCAAGCCGTCCTTCAATGCCTTCGCGATGCTGCACAAGCTGGGCGACGTGCGCCTGCCGGTGTCCTCCGACTCCGCGCTGGCCACCCGCCGCGCCGACGGCACCCTGGTGCTGGCCCTGTGGAACTACGCGCCGCCGGTGGGCGATACCGCCAGCTACACGGTGGGCCAGCCGAAGGGCGACGTGAAGCATTTCGAGCTCGACCTGTCGTCGCTGCCGGCCCATGCCGCGGCCACGCTGTGGCGCCTGGACCAGACGCACGGCAACGTGATCGCCGCGTTCGACAAGATGGGGCGCCCGGCCTTCCCCTCGCGCGAGCAGATCGCGCAGTTGCGCAAGGCGGGCGGCATGGCCGCGCCCGAGCAGGTCGCGCTGCACGACGGCAAGCTCGCCCTCGACATTCCGCCGCAGGGCCTGGTGGTGGTCGAGGTGCGCTGAGCCAGCCATGGAGCCGCTCGACCGTCCGGTCTGGGCCAGCCTGAGCAGCCTGCATGACGGGCTGTCGCTGGGCGGCGCGTTGGCGAAGCGTTACCTGCCCGAGGTCAATCGTTTCGTTTCCGCGCGCGACGACAGCGATGCGGCGCTCGCCGCGCTGGTCGAGCTGGTGCAGCCGGGCGAGCCGGCGTATGTGCTGCAGGTGCCGGAGATACGCATCCCGCCCGGACTCGTCGCGGACAAGCTGGCCAGGGGCGTGCAGATGGTCGCCGCCGGGCCGGTCGCCGCGGAGGGCGGACCGGACGAAGTGCTCGTGCTGGGCGAGGCGGATGCGCCGGAGATGCTGGCGCTGGCCACGCTCACCCAGCCCGGGCCGTTCCTGCGCCAGACCCATCGCATGGGGCGCTTCGTCGGCATCCGCATCGACGGACGGCTGGCGGCCATGGCAGGCGAGCGCTTCCGCTTCCCGGGCTACACCGAGGTCAGCGGCGTGTGCACCCACCCCGACTTCCGCGGACGCGGACTGGCGGGGCGGCTGTCCACCCAGGTCGCCGCCGGCATCGCCGCGCGCGGCGACACCGCCTTCCTGCATGCGTGGAAGAACAATACCGCGGCGATCCGCCTGTACGAGAAGCTGGGCTTCCGCCTGCGCTGCGAGGTGAACGTGGCCGTGTTCGAGCGCGCGGACGGCTGACCGGCGTCAGCGCAACCAGCGTTTCAATGCCGCGTCCTCCGCGGCCAGCGGCTGCGCGCTGGCCGGGCGCTGCAGCATCGCCGCCAGTGCCGGCGGCACGTCGACGGCGTGGCCGACCAGCGGTTCCACCACCTGCTCGAACTTCGCGGGATGCGCGGTCGCCACCACGGCCCACGGCCGGTCGTCGCCCAGCTCGCGCAGGCGGTCGAGCCGGTGCACGGCGGTGGCGGTATGCGGGCAAAACACCTGGCCGTGCTCGCGGGCGTGCGCGGCGAGGGTGCGGCGGATGGCGTCGTCGTCCACGCTCTCGGCGTGCAGCGCGCGGCGCACGGCCGCATCGTCGCCGAGGCTCCAACGCAGGCGCTCAAAATTGCTGGGTGCGCCCACGTCCATCGCATTGGCCAGCGTGGCGACCGCTTCGCGCGGCGCGTAGTCGCCGCCGGCGAAGAACGCCGGCAAGGTGGCGTTGGCGTTGCAGGCCAGGCGCACCTCGCCCAGCGGCAGGCCCATCGCGCGCACCCACAGGCAGGCCAGCGCATTGCCGAGGTTGCCGGTGGGCACGATGAAGTTGAGCGGCTCGCCGCGTTCGCGCCAGAACGCCAGCGCGGCGTGCGCGTAGTAGCTCATCTGCGGCAACAGGCGGCCGAGGCTGATGCTGTTGGCGGAGCTGAGCGGCACGACGCGCTGCAACTCCGCGTCGTTCAGCGCGGCCTTCACCATCCGCTGGCAATCGTCGAAACGGCCCGCCACGCGCAGCGCCTGCACGTTGCCGCCGAAGCAGCCGAGCTGGTGCGCCTGGCGCGGCGAGACCAGGCCGTCCGGATACAGGATGGCCACGCGTACACCGGGCTGATGATGGAACGCCGCACCCACCGCCGCGCCGGTGTCGCCCGAGGTGGCGACCAGGATGGTGAGCGGCCGCTCGTCCGCGCGCGGCAACCGGCGCAGGCAGGCGGCGAGGAAGCGCGCGCCCACGTCCTTGAAGGCCGCGGTCGGGCCGTGGAAAAGCTCCAGCACCCGCGCATCGCGATACGGCAACGCGCGCAGCGGCACCGGGAAATCCAGCGCCTCCGCGCAGATCGCGGGAAGTTCGTCGGCCAGCGGATCGCCCGTGAAGAACGGCGCAAGCAAAGTGTGGGCGGTGTCGGCCAGCGAACCGCGCGGATCGAACTCCGCGGGCGTGAGCGTCGGCAAGCGCTCCGGCACGTACAGGCCGCCGTCCGGCGCTAGCCCCGCGGCGATGGCCTCGCTCAAGGTTGCCGCTGGCGCACGGCTGCGCGTGCTGAGATAGCGCAACGAATTACTCATGGCCCACACTCCACCCACGCGATTGCCTGCTTCCCTCAGTGTCCAGATACGGCGCGGCGTGGCCGCACCGTCTATCGTGTAGGCGGGAGTGGTTCCAAAATCCTCGACACAGCCTGCTCGTAGTTCCGGCGGATTGAACGAGGCCATTTCTTTGGGCCACATTTCTTTGGGCCAGCAAAGAAAGGTGGCTCGGGCGCCGGCAGGCGTCCGAAAGCCCGCCGCAGGCGAGCCAAGCTGCGGAACCAAAAGGCTGTCGCGAGCACCCGCCCCTCACCCCAACCCTCTCCCCGAAGGGGAGATGGAATGCGCGGCTCATGCCGCCACCCCATCATCGAGCAACGCCGCCGCCGGCCCGTCGATCGGCGCGACGAACGCATCACTGTCCAGCCCGGCCTCGGCAAATGCCGCGCGCATGGCGACGGCGGCATCTTCCGCTTCGGCGCGATGCTCGAACCAACCGAACACGCTGGGCCCGCCGCCGGAAATGCTGGCGCCCAGCGCGCGATGGTCGAGCGCGGCCTGTTTCACGCGGGCGAAGTTGGGCACCAGTGGCGCGCGACGCGGCTCCACCAGCACGTCCTTGAGGCCGTCGCGCACCAGCGCGGCGTCGCCGCGGAAGCAGCCGGCCAGCAGCAGCGCGAGGTTGGCGCTCTGCGCCACGAACTCGCCCAGCGCGTAGTCGCCGGCCAGCGCGGCGCGCGCCTTGCGCGTCTCCAGCACGAAGTGCGGATGCACCAGGGTGCAGTGCCAGCCGGCGGGCACCGGGATGCGCAGCAGGCGGTCGTGCGTGGACAAGGCCAGGCCGCCGACCAGCTGCGGCCCGACGTTGTCGCCGTGGCGGCCGCCGCTGGCCACCGCCTCGCCGTCCATCGCGAAGCCGTACAGTGCTTCGCGCGGCAAGGGCTGCTCCAGCAGCGCGTTCGCCGCCACCAGCGCGGCCACGCAGGAGGCCGCCGAACCGGCCATGCCGGAGCCCAGCGCGATGCCCTTGTGCAGTTCGATTTCGAAACCGTGGCGCAGGCCCAGCGCCTTGCGCAGCGCGAGCAGGGCGGCGCCGGCGGTGTTGTGCTGCGCGTCCAGCGGCAGCGCGTGCGTGGTGCCGTGGATCGCCGCGATGCGCACGGTGGGTTCGTCGATGCGGCGCACTTCGGCGCGGTCGCCGGCGCCGGCCATGCTGTGGCCGAGGATGTCGAAGCCCACGCCGACGTTGCCGACACAGGCGGGTGCGAAGGCGGTGGCGCGGGCGCGGCGGGTGGCAGGGCGGGACGACGGCACGTTCATGGGTTCCAGCAGCAGGGTGGATGCGTTCATGCCTGCGCCTCCAGCGATTCGGCGATGCGCAGCAGGTCGGCGAACACGCCGGCCGCGGTCACCTCCGGCCCGGCGCCGGGGCCTTGCACGAGCAGGGGATTGTCGCAGTAACGGCGGGTGCGGAACTGCACCACGTTGTCGGTGAGCCGGGTGTGCGCGAACGGATGCGCGGCGGGCAGCACGGCCAGGCGCACGCTGGCGCGGCCGTGGCGGTCGAGGCTGGCCACGTGGCGCAGCACGCCGCCGCGGGTGTGCGCTTCGGCAAGCCGCGCGGCCAGCGGCGCGTCGAGTTCGTGCAGGCGCTGCATGCATTCGTCCACCGGCAACGCGGCCAGCGCGGGCGGCACCAGGCTTTCCACCGCCACCTGATCCAGCGACAGCGGCCAGCCGGCCTCGCGCGCGAGGATCACCAGTTTGCGCGCCACGTCGAGGCCGGAAAGATCCTCGCGCGGGTCGGGTTCGGTATAGCCCAGCGCGTGCGCCTCGCGCACCAGCGCGGAGAACGGCTGCTGGCCGTCGTGGCGGTTGCACAGCCAGGCCAGCGTGCCGGAGAACATGCCGTCCACGGCCAGCAGCTCGTCGCCGGTGTCGAGCAGGTCGCGCAGGGTCTGCACCACCGGCAGGCCGGCGCAGACGGTGGCCTCGTAGCGGAAGCGCGCGCCGTTCGCGCAGGCGGCGCGGATCGCGTGCCAGCGCTCCAGCGGGCCGCTGCCGGCCAGCTTGTTCGGCGTCACCACGTGCAGGCCGGCCGCCAGCCATTGCGGATAGTGCGCGGCCACGGCCTCGCTGGCGCTGCAGTCGATCAGCAGCGCGTGGCGGTCGCCCATGCCGTGCACGTGGGCGGCGAAGGCGTCGAGGTCGCTGGGCCGCCAGGTCTGTGCGCCGGCATGGCGGCCGTTGAGCTCGGCGTCGTCGCAGTCCAGCCACATGCGCTGGCGGGCCACCACGCCGCAGAGCTTGAGCTCCAGTCCGCGTTCGTGCGCCAGCCGCGATTGCGCCGTGCGCAGCTGGTCGAGCAGGGCGCCGCCGACCCGGCCCGGACCGATCAGGCCCACCGCCAGCGTGCGCGTGCGCGCGGTTCGCGCCGGCAGCGCAAAGGCGCGCGGGGAGGGGTTCGGGTGCTTGGCGATCGGCAAGGCGCAGGTGTTCACGTTGACCTCCGGTGGAGGCCCCGTCTCGCTTGGCGGTGTCGGTCGCGCCGGCCCGCCTCATCGAGGGCGGGGCCGTTGCGTAAAGGGTTACTCGCGCACGGACGCCCACCGGTGGCCGATGGTACCGGTACCGGTGGTAATGATCGTGGCGATGACGGCGATGCCGCCCGCGGCCGGCAGCGTCCGCCCGGCGATGGCCGGGGTCGGGAACATGCGTGCTGGCGCGAAGGATGGCGACATGGTTCCGAGCCTAGATCGGCGATTGCGCGGATGTCAACAGGTTTTTTGGAATATGCGCCGTCCCGTGCGAATCGGACGTCTGGACGTCCAGACGTCCGTCCACCCGCATCATCGCGAAAGGTCGATCGCGTACACGGCCGTGCCGTCGCCGTTGTCCTTGATCTGGCGGATGCCGTCCAGCCCGTCCGCCTGCGCCACGCCCTGCTTGCCGGCGGCGGAGGTGAAGGTGACCGGGCCGGCGACCTTGAGCGGGGCGAAGCGCCAGGAGCGGGCGGGCAGGTCGCGCGCGGCGATGTCGCGGTGTCGCCGGATCCACTGCGCCACGATCTCGCGCGTGCCGTCCGGCGCGGCCAGCACGATGTTGCTGCCGTCCAGGCCGGGGAAGCGGCCGCCGCCGCTGGCGCGGTAGTTGTTGGTCGCCACGATGAAGGGCTGGCCGGGCCGCACCGGCTGGCCGTCGTAGGTGAGCGAGACGATGCGCTGGCCGACCGGCTTCGACAGGTCGATCACATAGTGCAGGCCGCCCTGCAGCTGGTCGAAATTGAAGCCGGCGTAGCGGCTGTCGATCAGCGGCTGCGCGGCGGTCTTCGCCGGGTCGATCCGGTTGAAGCGTTCGGCGGACTGCTCCAGCCAGGCCTTCACGCCGGCGC
The DNA here is from genome assembly GCA_040371205.1 of Rhodanobacter sp. NCBI lineage: Bacteria > Pseudomonadati > Pseudomonadota > Gammaproteobacteria > Lysobacterales > Rhodanobacteraceae > Rhodanobacter > Rhodanobacter sp. Next base: position 3,307,915 of record AP031382.1, on the reverse strand, counting down.
CGTCGGTCTTCACCGCGGCGAGCGTGTTGGGATAGAAGTAGAGGTCGGCGGCGCTGCGCAGGGTGAGCGGGCCGGGCGCCACGTCGGTGTAGTCGTCGGGGCTGCCGAAGCCGGTGCGGAACGCGGCGGCGGCGGACAGCACCGGCAGCTTGGCCAGCTCGGGATGCAGGCGCGGCAGCTCGGTGCGCACGTAGTCGCGCTGCGCGGCGTTGACCACGGCCAGCGCGCTCATGTCGCCCTCGTCGGCGAAGTAGCTGGAGAGCCGCACGTCGCTGCGGCCGATCGGCGTATTCACGTAAGCCACCGCGGCCTGCTGCACCTTGGCCACCAGCGGCGCGATGGCCGGATCGGGCGCCACGCAGCTGGCGTCGTCGCCGGGCTTGGCGCAGATCGGCCGCACCTCGCTGTGCGTCCGGTTGTCGTCGATCTTCCAGCGGCCGCCCCGGTAATCCAGCGCCAGCTCGACCACGCCGAGGTCCTTGCCGAAGAAGCCGCCCATCACCGCGGGCTTGCCGCGCACGAAGCCGCGCACGGCATCCACGTCCTTCATGTGCGCGAAGCGCGGGCCGGGGAAGTCGGTGTGCATGTGGCCGAGCAGCAGCACGTCGATGCCGGGCACGCCGGCCAGGTACCAGCCGGCGTTCTCCAGCGTGGGCGAGTACGGCGCGGTGTCGAGGCCGCCGTGCACCAGCGCCACGACAAGATCGGGATGCTGCGCCGCGATCTGCGGCAGGTACTTCTTCGCGGCCTCCACCACGCCGTCCGCCACGACCTTGCCGTCGAGGTTGCGCTTGTCCCAGTCCATGATCGGCGGCGGCGTGAAGCCGATGACCGCCACGCGCAGCGGCACGCGTTCGGTCTTGCCGTCCGGCAGCGTCACCGTGATGTCCTTGCGCACCATCGTCCACGGCTTGAAGATCGGCTGGCCGTTGCGCACGCTGTCCACGTTGGCCAGCACCAGCGGGAAATGCGGGCCGTCGCAGCGGGTGCGCGTGCCGCCGTCCACGTCCATCGGCGTGCCGGTGACCTGCGACAGGAACGGCAGCCCGTAGTTGAACTCGTGGTTGCCGATGGTGCCGCCGTCGTAGCCGATCGCGTCCATCGCGCGGTAGATCGCCAGCTCCCGGTCGCAGGGCATCTTCTGCACCTGCGCCTGCCAATCGGCCAGCACGCTGCCCTGGATGGTGTCGCCGTCATCGAACAGGAAACTGTTCGGGAACTGCCTGCGCGCCGCGCCGATCAGCGTGGCGGTGCGGTCGAAGCCCAGCGTGGGGTCGGCTTTCTGCTTGTAGTAGTCGTAGCCGAGGATGTTGGAGTGGATGTCGGTGGTTTCCAGCAGCGCCACCGTAGCGCGGGTGCCGTCGGGCAGGGTCGACGCCTGCAGCGGCAGCAGCGAGCCGGCGGTGAGCAGGGCGGCAGCGAAGATCGACGAAGCAGTGCGATGCGGGGACATGGCGTGGCAACCAGGGAAATGGATGCGCCAGTCTTGCGCGAATGCCGCCGAAAAGCTGCAGGCGGCGCCGCTTGGATCGTGCGGCCATGGATGCCGCGCGTTCGGCGCGCTTGGATCGCGCCGGTCGCAGCCACTGTCTCCGGGCATTGACACTTGCGCGTTGCAGCACCAGAATGCGCGGGCCGGTACGGCACGCAACAGCCGCCGAGCGGCACCCTGTCCTGACTAACCAAGGCATATGGACGTTTACCCTAGTCGCAACGTCGACATCCGCTCGCATCGGGTGCCGGCAATGCATAACAAGCTGAACGCCTGCGGCAGCCGCCAGCGGTCGGCCGGTTCTTTCCTCGACTAGGAAACGCCGGCCCATCCTCGACGGCGTCGCACGCCGCAACCGAGGAGATGGGCCCATGAAGCTCCTTCGCGATTTTTTCCGCCTGCGGACTCCCCGCCGCAGCCTGTCCGTGGCACGCCGCGATGCGCGTCGCGTCTACGTGGTGACCGTGCCGGCGCCGCTGGCCGCCGATCCGCAACGCAAGGCCGAGGCGCGCGTTGCCGCGCCGTTGTCGTCGCCGCGTCATCTGCAACTGGCATCTAGTCACTGATGCACGCGTTCGTGCCCCGCAAGTGCTGGCCTCCGCCAGTGCGGCGGCGGCGCAGTTCGTGCCCGGCGGCCGCTGCGGCCGCCGCGAGCCATCCACCCGGCGTTCCGTCCAGCTAGCCCGGCCCCTGCGCCGATACGCTGCCGCGGTGCGGATCATCACGAAAGAACGGTAGCGACCCATGAGCAAGCCCTTCTCCCGTCAGGCCGCCAAGGCGACGGCGCCGGCACCGGCGCACGTGCCCGCGGCGCAGGAAGCGTTCCGCGACAACGAAGCCCTGCTGGCCGCGTTGGAGACGTCCGTCCACGGCCTGGACGAAGCGAGCATCACCGAGCGGCTGCACCGCGACGGCGCCAACGAGGTGTCGCACGAAAAGCCGCCGCACTGGTCGGTGCAGCTGCTGCGCGCGTTGAAGAACCCGTTCATCGTGGTGCTGCTGATCCTGGCGGTGGTGGAGCTGGTCACCTCGCCGGACGATCCCTCCGGCCCGATCATCATCGGCGTGATGGTGGCGATCAGCGTGGTGCTCAGCTTCACGCAGGAATACCGCTCCTCGCGCGCCGCCGAGAAGCTCAAGGCGATGGTGCGCAACACCGCTACCGTCACCCGCCGCGCCTCCGACGGGCACAGCGAGCGCATCGAGGTGCCGGTGGGCGAGCTGGTGGTGGGCGACATCGTGCATCTCGCCGCCGGCGACATGGTGCCGGCAGACCTGCGCCTGCTGTCCGCGAAGGACCTGTTCATCAGCCAGGCCATCCTCACCGGCGAATCCCTGCCGGTGGAAAAGGCCGCGCCGGCGCAGGCGCATGCGGTGGAAGGCGATGCGCAGCAGGGCAATCCGCTCGACCTGCCGACCATCGGCTACATGGGCACCAACGTGATCTCCGGCACCGCCACCGCGGTGGTGGTGGCGACCGGCGCGCGCAGCTTCCTCGGCTCGCTGGCGCACAGCATGACCGGCCAGCGCGTGCAGACCAGCTTCGACCGTGGCGTGCGCAGCGTGAGCTGGCTGCTGATCCGCTTCATGCTGGTGATGGTGCCGGTGGTGCTGGGCATCCAGTGGTACAAGCAGGGCTTCCTCGACGCGCTGACCTTCGCGCTGTCGGTGGCGGTGGGCCTGACGCCGGAGATGCTGCCGCTGATCGTCACCGCGAACCTCGCCAAGGGCGCGATCGCGATGTCCAAGCGCAAGGTGGTGGTGAAGCGTCTCAACGCGATCCAGAACTTCGGCGCGATGGACGTGCTGTGCACCGACAAGACCGGCACGCTCACGCTGGACAAGATCGTGCTGGAGCGCCACCTCGACCTCGACGGCGAGGAGTCCGAGGACGCGCTGGAATACGGCTACCTCAACAGCCACTTCCAGACCGGCCTGAAGAACCTGATGGACAAGGCCGTGCTGTCGCACCGCGACCTGGAGCCGATCGTCGCGCGCTACCGCGTGGTGGACGAGATCCCGTTCGACTTCCAGCGCCGCCGCATGTCGGTGGTGCTGGCGCAAGGCAGCGACGGCCGGCACCTGCTGGTGTGCAAGGGCGCGGTGGAAGAAATGCTGTCCATCTGTTCCACCGAGCGCCGCGGCGACGAAGTCATACCCATGACCGACGCGCGCCGCCAGGAAATCAAGGCACTGACCCACCATCTCAACGAGGACGGCCTGCGCGTGCTGGTGGTGGCGATCAAGCAGGAGGACCCGCACAACCGTCCCTACGGCGTGGCCGATGAGGCCGGCCTCACCGCGGTGGGCTGCCTCGCCTTCCTCGATCCGCCCAAGGACACTGCGGCCACCGCGATCGCCGCGCTGCACCACCACGGCGTCGAGGTGAAGGTGATCACCGGCGACAACGAGGCGGTGACGCGCAAGATCTGCCGCGAAGTGGGCCTGGACGTGGAGCATTCCGCGCAGGGCCGCGACGTCGAGCCGCTGGACGACGACGCGCTCGACGCGCTGGTGAAGCGCACCACCGTGTTCGCCAAGATGTCGCCGCTGCAGAAGGCGCGCGTGGTGAAGTCGCTGCAGCGCCAGGGCCACACCGTGGGCTTCCTCGGCGACGGCATCAACGACGCGCCGGCGCTGCGCGAGGCGGACGTGGGCATCTCGGTGGACACCGCCACCGACATCGCCAAGGAGTCGGCCGACATCATCCTGCTGGAAAAGAACCTGATGGTGCTGGAGGAGGGCGTGCTCGAAGGCCGCATCACCTTCGGCAACATCATCAAGTACATCAAGATGACCGCCAGCTCGAACTTCGGCAACGTGCTGAGCATGATGGTGGCCAGCGTGTTCCTGCCGTTCGTGCCGCTGCTGCCGCTGCAGATCCTGGTGCTCAACCTGCTGTACGACATCTCGCAGCTGTCGATTCCGTTCGACCGCATGGACGAGGAATACCTGCGCAAGCCGCGCAAGTGGGACGCCAGCGACATCGGCCGCTTCATGTTCTGGATCGGCCCGACCAGCTCGATCTTCGACATGACCACGTTCGCGCTGCTGTGGTACGTGTTCGGCGCGAACGGGCCGGCGCACCAGGACCTGTTCCAGTCCGGTTGGTTCATCGAGAGTCTGCTGACCCAGACCCTGGTGGTGCACATGATCCGCACGCGCAAGATTCCGTTCCTGCAGAGCGTGGCGGCGGCGCCGGTGCTGGGCCTGACCACCGCGATCATCGCCATCGGCATGGTCATCCCGTTCTCCGCCGTCGGCGCCAAGCTCGGCATGGTGCACCTGCCGGACGCCTACTTCGGCTGGCTGGCCGCCACCGTCGTCGCCTATTGCGCACTGACCCAGCTGGCGAAGCTGGTCTACATGCGCCGCTACGGGCGCTGGCTCTAGCCGGAGGCGCCCCGCAAGGCCGGCCGACTGCGCAGCGCCGCAGCCGGCCGGCGAACGCGCGGATTAGTCGTCGCGGGCGATGCTCTGGCGACGGTGGCGCCACCACAGCCAGGCGACGAACAGCAGCGCCAGCCCGACCAGTAGCCACAGGCTGTTCTGGCCGCGCTGCATCCACTTCATCAGCCATGCGTGGTTGTCGGCGCCGAAATAGCCCAGATAGACCCACACCGGCACGCTGATCAGCGCGGCCAGGGTGTCGATCAACAGGAAGCGCAGCAGCGACACCTGCCGCGTGGCGCCGGCCGTGGCATAGATGGTGGTGCGCATGCCGGGCAGGAAGCGCGCGACGAACAGCACGCGGTTGCCGTAGCGCGCGAACTTGTGCTGCACCATTTCGTAGCGCTGCGGCGTCAGCACGCGCGCCACCCAGCGCCACTTGAGCATGCGCGCGCCGTAGTGGTGGCCCAGCAGGAACACGGTGGCGTCGCCCAGCAGCACCCCGGCCATGCACAGCGCGAACATCGCGTGCACGTTGGCGTAGCCCAGCCCGGCGATCACGCCGCCGGCGACCAGGGTGACGTCCTCCGGCAGCGGCAGGCCGAGTCCGCAGATCATCAACGCGATCCACACTGCGACGTAGCCGTTCTCGGCGAAGATCGTGATCAGTCGTTCAAGCAAATCCATCAGCGTCCCTGCGGAGCGCGCAGCGTGTGTCGCGGCATGATCCCACACCCATGCGCGACAAGCTTTCCGCAATGCGGCGTTCGATCGACATGCGTGCTCACTCCGACACGACGCTCGGGCGCGCACGCGCGGCCAGCAGTTCGCGCAGCTCGGCCTTCTCGGCGTCGTCGAGCGGGCCGCTGCGCATCTTCGCGTGCAGCGCTTCGCGGCGCAGCGCCACGGCCTGCTCGTCCATCCGGCGCAGCGCGTCGGCGAACTCGTTGCGTTGCGCCTCCGGCTCGCCCACCACGGCGGCGGCCATCAGTTTCTGCAAGGCCGGATATTCCGCGCGCTCGGCGAAGTGTTCCACCAGCATCGCCGGATTGATGCCGGGACGGCTGCGTGCGATATCGAGCAGTTCCGCGAGCAGGGGCACGCCGGGCTTGTCCAGCCGCAGGAAGCGGTAGGGCTTCTCCACCTGGTCGGCCATGCCGGGCTGGGCCAGCAGCAGGGCGATCGCGCTGCGCACCAGCGAGCGTTGCGCCGCGACCGGCCGCTGCACCGCGCGCTGCGCGGAAGGGTCGGCCGCGAGGCGCGCGCTGGCGCCGCTGCGCCGCTCCAGTTCCTGCGCCATCAGGTCGCGGAACGCGCCGTCGGGCAGCCGCGCGATCAGCGGCCGCGCGCGTTCGGCGAGGCGCGCGCGGCCGTCGAGGCTGGCCATGTCCACATCGCGCGACAGCTCGTCGAAGAAGTAGTCGGACAGCGGCGTGGCGTGCTTCAGGCGTTGCTCGAAGCCGTCCTTGCCCTCCTTGCGCACCAGCGTGTCCGGATCCTCGCCCTCGGGCAGGAACAGGAAGTACGCCTGCCGACCGTCGCGCAGGCGCGGCAGCGCGGCGTCCAGCGCCTTCCACGCGGCGGCACGGCCGGCGCGGTCGCCGTCGAAGCAGAACACCACGTCGGGCGCGGCGCGGAACAGCAGCTCGGTGTGCTCGGGCGTGGTGGCGGTGCCCAGCGTGGCCACCGCGATCTGCAGGCCGGCCTGGTGCAGCGCGATCACGTCCATGTAGCCCTCCACCACCACGATGCGCTGCAGGTTCGCGTTGGCCTGCTTCACCTGCCACAGCGCGAACAGCTCGCGGCCCTTGTGGAACAGCGGGGTCTCGGGCGAGTTGAGGTATTTCGGGGATTGCTCCGAGCTCAGTACCCGGCCACCAAATGCGATAACGCGGCCGCGACGGTCGAGGATGGGGAACATCAGCCGCTCGCGGAAGCGGTCGTACTTGCTGCCGCGCTCGCCGGTGGAGACCATGCCGGCTTCGGCGAGCAGCTCCATCCGCCGCGGGCTGTTGCCCAGCGCCTTGGTGACGCCGTCGTAGCCGGCCGGCGCCCAGCCGAGGCGGAAGCGCGCCACGGTGTCGGCATCGAGGCCGCGCTTCTTGCAGTACGCCTGCGCCTCGGCGTTGCGCGGCAGTTGCTCCTGGTACCAGCCGGCGCAGGCGTCGAGCAGGTCGTAGAGGTCGGTCTTGTCCTCGCGCGGGCGGTCGTCGCGGCCGCCTTCGCGCGGCACGGTGAGGCCTACCGACTGCGCCAGTTCCTCCACCGCGTCGGGGAACTCCAGCCGCTCGTAGTCCATCAGGAACTTGATCGCACTGCCGTGCGCGCCGCAGCCGAAGCAGTGGAAGAACTGCTTGGCGGGGCTGACGTAGAACGAGGGCGTGCGTTCGTCGTGGAACGGGCAGCAGGCCGTCCACTCGCGCCCGGCCTTCTTCAGCGGCACGCGCCGCTCGATCACGTCGACGATGTCGACGCGGGCGAGCAGTTCGTCGATGAAGCTGTCGGGGATCAAGCCGCGCATAGGCCTCGTAGTTTAGGCCATGGGGGCGAAACGGCCACGCAATGGTCACGCGCGACCGAGGGCAGCGCTCCGTGCTGACCGAGGCGCCGGGCGCGGCACCGGATCACCGGCGGTGAAACCTCAACCCGCCAGCTTCGCCTTGATCAGCGCCGAGACCTTGCCAATGTCGGCGCGGCCGGCGGCCTTTTCCTTCACCGCGGCGACGACCTTGCCCATGTCGCGCGGCGAGCCGGCGCCGGTGGCGGCGATGGCTTCGGCGATCAGCGCGTCCAGTTCGGCGTCGTCGAGCTGGGCGGGCAGGTAGGTTTCGATCACCGCCATCTCGGCGCGTTCGACCTCGGCGAGGTCTTCGCGATGGCCGGCGACGTACTGGCTCACCGAATCCTTGCGCTGCTTGAGCATCTTTTCCAGCACGGCCAGGGTCTGCGCGTCGTCGAGTTCGATGCGCTCGTCCACCTCGCGCTGCTTGACCGCGGCGAGGATCAGCCGGATCACGCCGAGGCGATGCTTGTCGCCGCCGCGCATGGCGGCCTTCATGTCGTCAGTGAGTTGCTGCTTGAGCGTCATGGCGGGCGTTCCGGTGGGTGGATGGGCGATTTTACGGAAACGACGAAACCGGCGTTGCCTTGCGGCAACGCCGGCCAGTCGAATCCGGATGCGGGCGGCGGCAGCGGAAGGACGCGCCAGCCGCGTGTCTTGCCAGGGCGGCGCGGAGCGCCGCGGCAGACTCAGTACAGCCGGGTCTTGCGCGAGACGTCGCGCGACAGACGGCGCAGGTGACGCTTCACCGCGGCAGCGCGCTTGCGCTTGCGCTCCTGGGTCGGCTTTTCGTAGAACTCGCGCTTGCGGGTTTCGGCCAGGACGCCGGCCTTCTCGCAGGTACGCTTGAAACGACGCAGCGCGACCTCGAACGGCTCGTTCTCGCGGACTTTGACGTTGGGCATGGATACTCCGGGTGTTAATCTGTCCCGAATCCGGGACTGTGAATACGGCGAGCCGCGAAGTATACCGTGCCTGACGAGAATTTTTCAAAGCCCCAGCCAGCGACCGAATCCCGCCTGCCCGTGGCGGGCAAGCCGGTGCTGGGCATCGAATCCTCCTGCGACGAGACCGGCGTGGCGATCCTGCGCTGGGAGCCGGCCGCGCCCGGCCGCGGCCTGCTGGCGCACGCGCTGTACAGCCAGGTCAAGCTGCATGCCGACTACGGCGGCGTGGTGCCGGAGCTGGCCAGCCGCGACCACGTGCGCAAGCTGCTGCCGCTGGTGCGCGAGGCGCTGGCCGAGGCCGGGCTGACCCCGGCCGACCTCGGCGGCGTGGCCTACACCGCCGGTCCCGGCCTGGTCGGCGCCCTGCTGGTGGGCGCTGCCGCCGGCCGCGCGCTGGCCTGGGCGCTGGGCGTGCCGGCCATCGGCGTGCACCACATGGAGGGCCACCTGCTGGCGCCCTTGCTGGAGGAAGACCCGCCCGAACCGCCGTTCGTCGCCCTGCTGGTCTCCGGCGGGCATTCGCTGCTGGTCGAGGTCAAGGCCATCGGCGAGTACACCATCCTCGGCGACACGCTGGACGACGCCGCCGGCGAAGCCTTCGACAAGACCGCCAAGCTGATGGGCTTGCCCTACCCCGGCGGCCCGGCGCTGGCCAAGCTCGCCGAGCAGGGCCGGCCCGGCGCGTTCCGCTTCTCGCGGCCGATGACCGACCGGCCGGGGCTGGACTTCAGTTTCTCCGGCCTGAAGACCCAGGTGCTGCTGGCCTGGCAGCAGTCCGACCAGGGCGAGCAGACCCGCGCCGACATCGCCAGAGCGTTCGAGGAGGCCATCGTCGACACCCTGGTCATCAAGTGTCGGCGCGCGCTGCAGGCCGTCGGCGCCGCGCGGCTGGTGATCGCCGGCGGCGTGGGCGCCAACCGGCGCCTGCGCGCCGAGTTGGCCGCAGCCGGCGAGAAGGACGGCTTCCGCACCTATTTCCCGCGGCTCGCGTTCTGCACCGACAACGGCGCGATGATCGCGCTGGCCGGCGCAATCCGCCTGGCCAGCGGCCAGCACCAGGGCGAGGCGGTCGAGGTGCGCCCGCGCTGGAACCTGGAAGACCTGCCGGCGGCGTGAGTGGCCTTTGCGGTCATTCCTGACCGCTAAAAATCGCCCGGGGCATCGCACCAGCGATGGCCCGCAGGGCGGCCATCCGTGGCCGCACTTCTCAACGGGATTTCACCACTGCGTGCGGCCGGGCAGCAGGCCCTTCAGCTCGGCGTCGGTGAGGTTGCGCCATTGGCCGGGCTTGAGATGGCCGAGCTTCACGTTGACGATGCGCACGCGGCGCAGCTGGGTGACGCGGTAGCCGAACGCGGCCGCCATCAGGCGGATCTGCCGGTTCAGGCCCTGGGTGAGCACGATGCCGAAGCCGAACCTGGCGATCTTGCGCGTGCGGCAGGGCTGGGTCATCTGGCCGTGCACGCGCACGCCGCGCGCCATGCCGGCGAGGAACTCGTCGGTGACCGGCTTGTTCACCGCCACCAGGTATTCCTTCTCGTGGCGGTTCTCCGCGCGCAGGATCTCGTTGACGATGTCGCCGTTGCTGGTGAGCAGGATCAGCCCTTCCGAATCCTTGTCCAGCCGGCCGATCGGGAAGATGCGCTGCGGGTGGTCGACGAAGTCGACGATGTTGCCGTCCACGCCCTGGTCGGTGGTGCAGGTGATGCCCACCGGCTTGTTCAGCGCGATGTAGACCGCCTTCTTCGCGGCCGGCGTGGCGGCGAGGATGCGCGCTTTGACCAGCTCGCCGTCCACGCGCACCTCGTCGCCCTCCAGCGCCTTGGCGCCGGTGCCGACGACTTCGCCGTTGATGGTGACGCGGCCGGCCGCCAGCCACTCGTCCGCCTCGCGGCGCGAGCACAGGCCGGCTTCGCTGATGTACTTGTTGACGCGCATCGGGGCGGGCTCTTTACGAACGCAGGCCCACGCCGCGCTTCAGCAGCTGCATCGCGATCAGGGCCAGCCCCACCACGAAGGCCACCATCACCAGCAGCGCGGTACCGACGTTCACGTCGCTGATGCCGAGCACGCCGAAGCGGAAGGTGTTGACCATGTACAGGATCGGGTTGGCGCGCGAGATCGCCTGCCACGGTTCGCCCAGCATCTTGATCGAATAGAACACGCCGCCCAGGTAGGTGAGCGGGGTGATCACGAAGGTGGGCACCAGTGCGATGTCGTCGAACTTTTTCGCGTAGATCGCATTGATGAAGCCGGCCAGCGCGAAGATGGTGGCGCCCAGCAGCACCGACACCAGCGCCACCAGCAGGTGCGCGACTTGCAGATGGGTGAAGAACAGCGCCACCACCAGCACCAGCGCGCCCACCGCGAGGCCGCGCGCCACCGCGCCGACGACGTAGCCGAGCAGGATCGCCCAGTTCGACATCGGCGCCACCAGCATCTCCTCCACCGAACGCTGGAATTTCGCGCCGAAGAACGAGCTGGAGATGTTCATGTAGCTGTTGTTGATCACGCTCATCATCACCATGCCGGGCACGAGGTACTGCATGTAGGGGTAGCCCTCGATGGTGCCGATGCGCCCGCCGATCAGCTTGCCGAAGATCACGTAGTACAGCGTGATGGTGATGACCGGCGGGATCAGCGTCTGCGTCCAGATGCGCAGGATGCGCACGATCTCGCGTCGGGCGATGGTGCGGAACGCAACGAGGTTGGCGGCGAGGTTGCTGCTCATGCGGCGGCCTCCCCGGCGGCAGCGGGTTGGCCGTTGCGGCCGCCTTCCACCAGGCGCACGAACAGTTCCTCCAGCCGGTTGGTCTTGTTGCGCATCGAGGTCACCGTGATGCCGTGCGCGCTCAGCGCCGCGAACAGCGAGTTGAGGTCGTGGGTGCGGGCCATTTCCGCTTCGAGCGTGTGCTCGTCCGCGCGGCGCAGCGCCACGCCGGGCAGCGCGGGCAGGCCGTCCGGCGCGTGCGCCACGTCGAGCACGAAGGTTTCCACGTCGAGCTTGGACAGCAGCTGCTTCATCGTGGTGTTCTCCACGATGGTGCCGTGGTCGATGATGGCGATGTTGCGGCACAGCTGCTCGGCTTCCTCCAGATAGTGCGTGGTGAGGATCACCGTGGTGCCGGCGGCGTTGATGCCGCTGACGAACTGCCACATCGAGCGGCGGATCTCGATGTCCACGCCGGCGGTGGGCTCGTCGAGGATCAAGAGCTTCGGCTCGTTCATCATCGCGCGGGCGATCATCAGGCGGCGTTTCATGCCGCCGGAGAGCATGCGCGCCTGGTGCTGCGCCTTGTCCCACAGGCGCAGCTCCTTCAGGTACTTCTCCGCGCGCTCGGCGGCGATCCGCCGCGGGATGCCGTAGAAGCCCGCCTCGTTCACGCAGATGTCGAACGGCTTCTCGAACTGGTTGAAGTTGATCTCCTGCGGCACCAGGCCGATCAGGCGCATCGCATCGCTGCGCTGCCGGGTCACCGAGAAGCCGAACACCTGCGCGTCGCCGCCGCTGGAATTCACCAGCGAGGAGAGGATGCCGATCAGGGTGGACTTGCCGGCGCCGTTGGGGCCGAGCAAGGCGAAGAAGTCGCCGGGCTGCACGGTCAGCGAGACGCCCTTGAGGGCCTCCACGCCGTTGCCGTAGGTCTTGCGCAGGTTGTCGACGACGAGTGCGGGGACGGAGCTCATGGGCTGCACCGGAATGGGCGAGCCTCCTATTATAGCGGGCCAACCTTCGCCGCCCGGTGCCGCCGGGTGCACGCACCGTTTCCGGAATCCGATTCATGGCCGACCATTTCCAGCTACGCCTCGCCGACAGCCGCATGCTGGCGCCCACCGTGCGCCACCTCGCGTTCGAACGCGTGGACGGCCAGCCGTTGGCCTTCGTGCCGGGGCAGTTCCTGCAGATCCACTTCCACTACGACGACGGCACGCCCACCAAGCGCAGCTACTCGGTAGGCACCGTGGGCGACGGCAGCTCCCCGGTGCAGCGCATCGAGATCGCGGTGAGCTACGTGGAAGGCGGCGCGGCCACCAAGCTGCTGGGCGAACTGCCGGTCGGCGGTACCGTCGACGCCAGCGGCCCCTACGGCCGCTTCTGCCTGCAGGCCGGCGACGTGCATCCGCGCTACCTGCTGCTCGCCACCGGCACCGGCGTCACGCCGTACCGCGCCATGCTGCCGCAGATCGAAAAGCTTCTGGCCCAGGGCGGCCGCGAAGTGGTGCTGCTCTATGGCGCGCGCAACGAGACCGAGCTGCTCTATGGCGAGGAGTTCGAGGCCTTCGCGCAGGCCCACCCCGGCTTCGCCTTCCACGGTTGCCTCAGCCGACAGCCGCGCGCGGTGCCGCGCGCGTCGGACCGCAGCGGCCACGTGCAGAGCGTGCTGGCCGAACTGGCGCCCAGCGCCGAGCGCGACATCGCCTACCTCTGCGGCAACCCCAACATGGTCGACGCGGCGTTCAACGCGCTGAAGGAATGCGGCCTGCCGGTGCCGCAGATCCGCCGCGAGAAATACATCTCCTCGCGCTGAGCGCCGCCGGTCCGCCTGCCGCCGGTTCGCGGGCGCGGGTCATGGGGAATTCGCATAACCGCAGGGCGACCGCGCATGTGGCGAAGCCGCGTGGCGGACGCAAACCGCTGCGCTGCCGCGTTCTTCGCCATGTTCCGCGTCGCGCCGGGCGCTTTGCCGCCCGCGCGGGAAATCGCGACAATGGTCCGCTGGCCCCGCGCCATTCCCCTCGCCGTCAAAGAGTCCGCCGACATGTCCGACACGCCGAAGATCATCTACACCCTCACCGACGAAGCGCCGTTCCTCGCCACGGCGTCGCTGCTGCCCATCGTGGAGGCGTTCGCCGCCACTGCCGGCATCGCGGTGGAGACGCGCGACATCTCGCTGGCCGGGCGCATCCTCGCGCAGTTCCCGGATCGCCTGCAGGACGGCCAGAAGATCGGCGACCACCTCGCCGAGCTGGGCAAGCTGGCCACCACGCCGGAAGCCAACATCATCAAGTTGCCGAACATCAGCGCCTCGGTGCCGCAGCTCAAGGCCGCGATCAAGGAGCTGCAGACGCAGGGCTACGCGCTGCCGGATTACCCGGATGTGCCGCAGAACGACGCCGAGAAGGACGCCAAGGCGCGCTACGACAAGGTCAAGGGCAGCGCGGTGAACCCGGTGCTGCGCGAAGGCAATTCCGACCGTCGCGCGCCGCTCTCGGTGAAGAACTACGCACGCAAGCATCCGCACAAGATGGGTGCCTGGAGCAAGGACTCGCAGACCCACGTGGCGCACATGGACGGCGGCGATTTCTACGGCAGCGAAAAATCCGTGGTGGTGGACGCGCCGACGTCGGTGAAGATCGAGTGGTTCGGCAAGGACGGCTCCAGCAAGGTGCTGAAGGAGAAGATCGCGCTGAAGGCCGGCGAAATCCTCGATGCCGCGGTGATGAACCGCAAGGCGCTGGCCGCCTTCATCGACGCGCAGGTCGCCGACGCCAAGGCGCAGGGCGTGCTGTTCTCGGTGCACCTCAAGGCCACCATGATGAAGGTGTCCGACCCGATCCTGTTCGGCGTGGTGGTGAACGAGTTCTACAAGGACGTGATCGCCAAGCACGCCGACGCGCTCAAGCAGGCCGGCTTCGACGCCAACAACGGCATCGGCGACCTGTACGCCCGCCTCGGCAACCTGCCGGCGGAAACCCAGGCGGCGATCAAGGCCGACATCGCGGCCGAGTACGCCAAGCGCCCCCAACTCGCGATGGTGAATTCCGACAAGGGCATCACCAACCTGCACGTACCCAGCGACGTCATCATCGACGCCTCGATGCCGGCGATGATCCGCGACTCCGGCAAGATGTGGAACGCCGAAGGCAAGCTGCAGGACTGCAAGGCCGTCATCCCCGACCGCAGCTACGCCGGCGTGTACGCCGCCACCATCGCCGACTGCAAGGCGCACGGCGCGTTCGACCCGGCCACCATGGGCAGCGTGCCCAACGTGGGCCTGATGGCGCAGGCCGCCGAGGAATACGGCTCGCACGACAAGACCTTCCAGATCGCCGCCGACGGCGTGGTCAAGGTCACCGACGAAGCCGGCAAGGTGCTGCATGAGCACGCCGTGGAAGCCGGCGACATCTGGCGCGCCTGCCAGACCAAGGACGCCCCGGTGCAGGACTGGGTGAAGCTCGCCGTGTCGCGCGCGCGCCTCAGCAACACGCCGGCGGTGTTCTGGCTCGACGCCGCCCGCGCGCACGACCGCGAGATCATCAAGAAGGTGGAGCGCTACCTCAAGGATCACGACACCCGCGGCCTCGACCTCCGCATCCTCGATCCGGTGGCGGCGACCAGGTTCTCGCTGGAGCGCATCCGCCAGGGCCAGGACACCATCTCGGTCACCGGCAACGTGCTGCGCGACTACCTCACCGACCTGTTCCCGATCATGGAGCTGGGCACCAGCGCCAAGATGCTTTCCATCGTGCCGCTGATGGCCGGCGGCGGCCTGTTCGAGACCGGCGCCGGCGGCTCCGCGCCCAAGCACGTGCAGCAGTTCCTCGAAGAGGACTACCTGCGCTGGGATTCGCTGGGCGAGTTCCTGGCCCTGCAGGCCTCGCTGGAGTTCGTGGGCGACAAGACCGGCGACGCACGCGTGAAGGTGCTGGCGAAGACGCTGGACCAGGCCAACGGCAAGATCCTCGACCACAACAAGTCGCCCGCCCGCAAGGTGGGCGAGCTCGACAACCGCGGCAGCCACTTCTACCTCGCCCTGTACTGGGCGCAGGCGCTGGCCGCGCAGGACGACGATGCCGCGCTCAAGGCGACGTTCGCCCCGCTGGCCAAGGCGCTGGCCGACAACGAGGCCGCCATCGTCGGCGAGTTGAACGGCGCCCAGGGCAAGCCGGTGGACATCAAGGGCTACTACCACCCCGACATGGCACTGGTGAGCAAGGCCATGCGGCCCAGCGCCACGTTCAATGCGGCGCTGGCCGGGTTGAAGTAAAGCTGGCGCACTCGTTGGCCTGACCCAAAGCGGGGCGCCATGGCGCCCCGCTTTAGCTTTGCGCTGTTGGAGTCAACGGGTCAGGCCGAGCCGGCGAGAACCTGGCTAACTAGTTGGACGTCCATCCCGCGTTGCGGCCGATCCCCGTGCGCCGGTCAGTCCGATGAACGAATGAGGTCGCCGGGTGCGGTTTATACCCTGGTCCGGGTCGGTAGCATCGACTCCACAAGACCGTTTACGGAAATGCAGTCTGGCGTCCGTTTACACCGTGCCGCATCGACATGTTTCACGCACCACCAGAGGGCAACATGATGATTGGCAGCGGCCCGAACGCCTGGGGCAAAAGCATCACGCGCCCGGGGTCGATCGGAAGTCTCTTACGGAGTTGTTAGAACATAACGCGGGCTTGCGGCCATTTGGCAATAACCGCAATTGATCAATTGCTTGTTAGTTCCTAAAAGTGATAGTGCGAGTTATTACAACTTTGTTGTATTTCTTTGCCATAGCGGATGGGAGTGGAGGGAAGGGCGTAGAGCGTCTAATTGTGTTTCGAAGAAAGTTTTCAAGGTCAGGGCCGCCATCATTCTGGATGATTTTAATTGATTCGACATTCCCTGCGGGACCAAGGGATAGAGTGAACAAGATCCTACTGCCATCGGTGACATCCTTCGGGGTGAGCGCCGGACCTTTACTCGCAAGTATAATTCGATTTAGACAATCATTAACGTAGTCCGTGAAGTCTCCACTTATTCCGGTTGAAAACAAAGGGCGCGGTTGTCCAGGATGAAGCTTCTCTGTTTCGCGATTGAGTTCGGCAGCTAGCTCTTTCATATCCTCCGATTGACTTGGCGATGATGCGCCGAGCGGAGCGTTGGCCGTTACAATTGCTAGAAGGCTTGTCAAACATAGGCACAGCATTGGGACTCCTAACGCTTGAGTTAAGCGGCGGCGAAGCCGTCCGCCTTGAACGAGATGTTAGAGCCCCGCGCGCTTGGCACGGCGCTGCTTGAAACGACGCAGGCCTCTAGCGATGGTGAACGCGATAAAAACTGGTGTGATTGCCAGGCCGCCAAAGAACCATGCCAGGAATTGCTTTGACGAATCAGAGCCTGCAAAGTGCAAGCAGGCACTCCCGAAAAGCAGGAGCCAGATAGAGGACGCTACTACGACCCACCACAACATTTTGCGGAGCGCCCCAGAGTTTGGGTCGCCGAGCTTGGTAGCCAAATTGGTTTGGCTTATGCCGTCGTGAACAGCATAGGAGAAGCGCGAAAGAAATGACCAGCCCAAAAAACCGATGGATGCTCCGAAGAGTAGGGCGAAGATGTTCATGGGCTCTAACGCTTGAGTTGAGCGGCGGCGCAGCCGTCCGCCTCGAATGAGATGTTAGACACCTGCACGGCGACGCTCAAGAAACGCGCCTGCGAATGCACACGTCATGCCGAAGACGAACAAGATAGCAGCGCCAGTTATTGTGGCCGAACGAAATGCGGAATCGGTAGCTACAAAGCTTGCGTAGCCAACGCCACTGACAACCTTGGTGTTGGCAGTGATCCATGCAGCCTGTTGCGCGACAGGGACGGCTTTTAGACTTGCCGCAGCGGCGGTAGGAACAAACGTGTAGCTGCCGAGGAAAAAGAGCTGGATAACCAGAACGACAAGTGTTGCCAAGAACGACACCGCCGCGCTCCTAAGCAAAATACGCATCATACCAAGCCCCCACTTCCTGGTGTCTAACGCTGGAGTTAAGCGGCGCCGAAGGCGTCCGCCTTGAACGAAATGTTAGGCCTAGCTGCTCACCCACTAGACTTGGGAACTTGCTTGACCTCGTAAGGGCTCGCACGATTTGGGAAGGCTGCGGGTGGATAGTAGGAAACCCAATATTCGAATTTACCCTGACACGTTTGCAAGAACCATTGCTCGCTCCGAAGCCCGTTGTTGCCTGACACGGTGTTGCCAACCTTGATGAGCGTAACCGAGCAGGAAGGCACAAAGCTTTTCTTGATGAGGCCGAGCCACGAAGACTCGACGCTACTAGTGCCGGCTGCTGACCAAGCGAAGAGCAGGAGAGCTGCAGTGATAGGAATGTACTTTGCAGATGCGCTCATATGCCTAACGCTTCAGTAGTACCACGATTAGATAATATGCGCGGGATGTTCAGCTTACCCGCGCCCCTTGTTCGCCTGAATCCTACACGAAATCAAGCCTTTACCCGATACCTTGGCGCCGACCTCAACGTTACGTTGCCTCGCAAACCTTTTTATCCGGGGCGATATGTCTTATCCACCACCATCCGTGGGGATATCTGGACCCTTTCGGCCGATCTGCTCCACTCCTGTTTGACGAAGTTTGCAGGCACATGCGCGTCAAACGCTACTGCTTGCGCGTCGAGAGTATCGGCATTGGCTGGGTCAGGCGGTTCATCTTGGCCAACACCAAGCGTCACCCCTGTCCTGTTCAAGCGCCGTTGCCCGATTCCAGCGAACATCCCGCACTGGCAGTGGTCACAAGGCTGACCCGGGGCCGGCGATGGGCCGCTCCTCGCACCGAGAACGAGCAATGAGGATGAGCCCGATGCGCCCATGGACCGTGCTGTTGTGTTTCGCGCTGGCTTCGCCGGCCGTGCTTGCCGCGCCTGCGCAGGTTGCGCCCTCGGCCGCCACGACCGCCGCGCCGCCACCGGTACCCGCCAACGTGCCCTTGCTGACACCCGTGGTGGTCAGCGGCCTGGTCTCGGGGCCGGGGTTGTGGAAGGTGAGCAGGGACGGCCATGTGCTGTGGGTGTTGGGCACCTTGTCGCCGTTGCCGGGGCACATGCAATGGGAGTCGCATCAGGTGCAGCAGGTGCTGGCGCAGTCGAAGCAGGTGTTGCTGCAGCCGAAGCTGGAGTTGAAGGCCGATATCGGTTTCTTCGGCAAGCTGTTCCTGCTGCCCAGCGCGTACAGCGCGCGCAAGAATCCCGACGGCAAGTCGCTGGACCAGGTGATGGACGCGCCGACCTATGCGCGCTGGCTGGCGCTGAAGCAGAAGTACATCGGCCACGACAACGGCATCGAGCGCTGGCGCCCGCTGTTCGCGGCGGAGGAGCTGTACCGCAAGGCGCTGAAGGCAAACGGCCTGAGCAGGGACGGCGGCGTGCCCGGCGCGGTGGCCCAACTGGCGAAGAACGACGGCGTGCCGGAAACGCCGGTGCAATACCGCGTGGAGATCGAGCATCCGCGCGATGCGCTCAAGGCTTTCAAGGCCGCCGCGCCCAGCGACATGGAGTGCTTCAACCGCACGCTGGATGCCATCGAACGGGACTTGCCCGCGATGACCGCGCGCGCCAACGACTGGGCCACCGGCGACCTCGACGCGCTGCGCGCGCAGCCCGACAGCCATCGCCGCGACGCCTGTGTCACCGCGATCACCAGCGCCGGTTTCGCCAAGCAGTTGGGCCTGGCCGACGTGCCCGCGCAACTGGAGGCCGCCTGGCTGGCCGCCGCGCGCGACGCGCTGGCGAAGGACGGCACCAGCTTCGCCATGCTGCCGATGGACGAGCTGCTCGCGCCGGACGGTTACCTCGCCAGGCTCAAGGCCGAGGGCTACACCGTGGAGCCGCCGCCGGGGCTGGACGATGCGCCAGCCGCCGCCGGCAGCGCGGCGGTGCCATCCGTCAACACGGCGCATTGATGGCCGCGCCGATGCAGGGGTGGACTCAGGTCGCGCTGACCTGATCCAGCGCGGCGATCTCGTCCGCACGCAGCACAAGCGACAGCGCGCCCATGATCTCCACGAGTTGCGCCACGCTGGTGGCGCTGGCGATGGGCGCGGTGACGCCGGGGCGGGCGATCAGCCAGGCCAGCGCCACCTGTGCGGGCGTGGCGCCGTGGTGCGCGGCGGCCACCGCGTCCAGCGCGTCCAGCACGCGCAGGCCCTGCGGGTTGAGGAAGCGTTGCGCGGCGCGGCTGCGCGCGATGCTCTTGGCGAGGTCGGCTTCGCTGCGGTACTTGCCGGTGAGGAAACCGCTGGCCAGTGCGTAGTAGCACACCACGCCCAGGCCCTGTTCGCGCACCAGCGGTTCGAGTTCCGCCTCGTAAGCGGCGCGTGACACGAGGTTGTATTCCGGTTGCAGGCATTCGTAACGCGGCAGGCCATGCTGCTGCGACAGGGCCAGCGCATCCGCGACGCGCGCGGCGCTGAAGTTGGAGGCGCCGATCGCGCGCACCTTGCCTTCCTCGATCAGCCGGGCGAACGCACCCAGCGTTTCGTGCATCGGCACGCCGGCGTCGTCCTCGTGCGCGAAGTAGAGGTCGATGCGGTCGGTCTGCAGGCGTTGCAGCGAGCCTTCCACCGCCGTGCGGATGTTGACCGGCGACAGGCCGGGATGCTCGGCCCACTTCGCCACCTTGGTGGCGATCAGCACGCGGTCGCGCTTGCCGCTTTGCTTCAGCCAGCGGCCGATGATGGTTTCCGATTCGCCGCCGCGGTTGCCCGGCACCCAGGCCGGATAGACGTCGGCGGTGTCGATCAGGTTGCCGCCGCCCGCGACGAAGGCGTCGAGCAGTTCGAAGGCGCGCGCCTCGTCGACGCTCCAGCCGAACACGTTGGCGCCGAATGCCAGCGGGGCGATGGCCAGCGGCGAGCGGCCGAGCGGACGGAGGGACATGGGCGCGTTCCGGCGGTGGGGAGGTTCGCCAGCATGGACGCGCCGTCCCGCGCGATCAAGGCGAATTGATCGGGAACAGCCGGCGCGCACGGTCGTGCATGCCGCGCCAGTTGTCGCGTGCAGTGTTGATCGCGGTCAGCCGGCGCAGCGCGGCGCGCAGTCCCAGCGGGCGCTGGTCTTCGCGGTCCAGGCGGCGGACGACGTCGGGCGAATGCACATGGCCGTGCTGCAGCAGCAGGCCGACTAGGGGCGAGCGCATGTCGAATTCCTTGCAAGTGAGGTGTGGGGCAGGAGCAAGGTAAGGCGTGGTGGCGAGCCAAAAAAGCGATATCTTCGCAAGCCTGCCTTGAGGACGATTCAAGATGACGCGGCTCTCGCTGGACCTGCTGCAGCAGTTCGTGCTGGTCGCCCGCCACGGCAAGCTGTCGCGCGCCGCCGAACAGGCGCACCTCACCGTCAGTGCGCTCAGCCACCAGATGCGCCAGCTGGAGGAACGGCTGGGCCGGCGCCTGCTGGAGCGCGGCCCGCGCGGCGTGACGCTGACCGCGGAAGGCTGCAGCCTGCTCGACGCGGTGGGCGGGCATTTCGACGGCATCGAACACGCGCTGTCGCGCTACAGCGAGCGCCGCCACGATGCGCTCACGCTCAGCGCCAGTCCCGGCATCATCTCCAGCTGGCTGGTGCCGCGGCTGCCGCGCCTGGTGGCGGCGCATCCGGAGCTGGAGCTCAACCTGCAGTCGAGTTCGTCGCTGGTGCAGTTCGACCGCGAGCCGGTGGATTGCGCGCTGCGTTACGGCCGCGGCGAATGGCCGGGCCTGCGCAGCGAACGCCTGTTCGGCGAATGGGTGGCGCCGGTCGCCGCGCCCGAGCTGCTGGCGCGGATGGGCGATGCCGACCCGCGCGACCTCGCGCAATGGCCGCTGCTGGGCGACCCCGATCCGCCGAACCGCTGGCGCAAATGGTTCGAGCATTTCGGCGGCGAGCCGCCGCGCCGCTACGTGGCGAATTTCGACAACCTCGAAGCGCTGCGGCACGCGGCGCTGGAAGGGCTGGGTGTGGCGATGGGGCGCATGGTGATGTCGCGGTCGCTGATCGACGCCGGCCGGCTGGTGGTGCTGGGCGACCGCTACCTGCCGGTGAGCGACGCCTATTGGCTGGTCTATCCGCCACGCTCGCAGGAACACCGCGGCCTGCAGGCTTTCCGCGCGTGGCTATTGGCCGAGGCGGACGACTACTGCAGGCACCTGCCGATGCAGGCGCACGCCGCCGTGCTGGAAGATTGAGTCGCCGCGCATCGTTTAAAATCGCCGCGGCCGGCCGCTATGGGCCGGCCTGATCCGATGCGACCCTTTATAAGGATTTCCTATGCAACGCACCGCCATCCTCGTCGACGGCGCCTTCTTCCTTGCCCGCTACCGCAAGGTGTGGGGCGAGCGTGACGCCAACGACGCGCGCACCGTGGCCAAGACCCTGTTCGGCATGACGCTGGAACATCTCAAGGCGCTGGATCGCCCGCGCGAATCGCTGTACCGCATCTTCTTCTACGACTGCCCGCCGCTGGACAAGGCCTTCGTGCGGCCGGTCAGCGGCGACACGGTGGACTTCGGCCGCAGCGGCGCCGCCGCGTTCCGCCGCGACCTGCACGAGCAGCTGCGCCGCCAGCGCAAGATGGCGCTGCGGCTGGGGCGGCTCGCCGAGCGCGGCGAGTGGAAGCTGAAGTACCAGGCGCTGCAGCAGCTGCGCGACGGCAGCCTGCACTGGGACGACATCGGCGACGAACACTTCGAGCCGGAGATGCGCCAGACCCAGGTGGACATGAAGATCGGCATCGACATCGCCGCGCTGGCCTACAAGCAGCTGGTGGACCAGATCGTGCTGGTGGCCGGCGACGCGGATTTCATCCCCGCCGCGAAGCTGGCACGCCGCGAAGGCATCGATTTTATCCTCGACCCGATGTGGCAGGGCATCGCGCCGGACCTGCACGAGCACATCGACGGGTTGCAGTCGGTCTGCCCGAGGCCGTTCTGAAGCGCCGTCCATCAGGCGAAACGCTTGTTGGACGGCAGGCCGTGCATGGCCTGCGTTTCCTGCGGATAGAGTGAGGCATGCTTTCGTGTTGATCGCGCTCAACAAGCCCTACGGCGTGCTCTGCCAGTTCACCGACGACCGCGGCCGGCCCACGCTGGCCGACCACGTGACGCAGAAAGGCGTCTACGCGGCCGGCCGGTTGGACCACGACAGCGAGGGCCTGCTGCTGCTCACCGACGACGGTGGCCTCGCGCATCGCCTCACCGATCCGCGCCACAAGCAGCCCAAGACCTATCTGGTGCAGGTGGACGGCGCCATCGACGACGCGGCGATCGCCGCCCTGCGCCGTGGCGTGGCCTTGAACGACGGGCCCACCTTGCCGGCGGATGCTGGGCACGCGGCGGAGCCGGACTGGCTGTGGCCGCGCGATCCGCCCGTGCGCTTCCGCAAGGCCATCCCCACCAGCTGGCTCAGCATCACCCTGCGCGAGGGCCGCAACCGCCAGGTACGGCGGATGACCGCCGCGGTGGGCTTTCCCACGCTGCGGCTGATCCGCGTGCGCATCGGCGGGCATGCGCTGGACGGCTTGGCGCCGGGCGAGACGCGGGTGTTGTCGCCTTGATGCGGCCGGCTGCGCAGGCTCAGCCCAAGCCGAAGAACGCCGCCGCCGCCGCCGTGCTGTTCGCCGCCACCGTCTCGGCGCTTTCGCCGCGGTCGCGCGCGATCTCCTCGCAGATGTGCTTGAGGTACATCGGCTCGTTGCGGCGGTGCGCGGGTTGCGGACGCACGGTGCGCGGCAGCAGGTAGGGCGCGTCGGTCTCGATCATCAGCCGGTGGGCGGGGATTTCCTTCACCAATTCGCGCAGGTGGGTGCCGCGGCGCTCGTCGCAGATCCAGCCGGTGATGCCGATGTGGCAGTCCAGCGCGAGGTAGTCGCGCAGCGCCTCGCGGGTGTCGGTGAAGCAGTGCACCACGGCGGCGGGCACGCGGTCGCGGTAACGCTTCAGCAGGGCGACGAAATCGCCGTGCGCGTCGCGCTGGTGCAGGAACAGCGGCTTGCCGAGGTCGGCGGCGATGCGCAGTTGCCGTTCGAACGCGGCGAGCTGCACGTCGCGCGGCGAATAGTTGCGGTGGTAGTCCAGCCCGGTCTCGCCCGCCGCGCGCACCGCAGGATCCTGCGCGAGTTCGCGCAGCCGCGCGTCGGTGGCGTCGTCGTAGTCGACGGCGTGGTGCGGATGCACGCCGGCGGTGGCCCACAGCACGCCGGGATGCGCGTGCGCCAGCGCCAGCGCGTGCTCGCTGCCTTCGCGCGAGGCGCCGGTGACGATCATCCGGCCGACGCCATGTTCCTGCGCGCGTCGCAGCAGGGCATCGAAGTCGTGACGGAAGGATTCGTGGCCGAGGTTGGCGCCGATGTCGACGAGCTGCATGGGGAACCCGATGAAAAGCCGCATTGTCCCAGACTGGTGCGGGACGGCAAACCGTGCGCTGGCGCGGGCCTGCGATGCCGCGCTCGCCAGCCGCTCCGTCGATGTGTTAACTATGTAAGTTCGTCGTGCGGTCTCGGGGGGGAGGGCACAGTCGAAAGGCGGTTTACTTTGGCAGTCGCGATTCACTGGCGGGGTGACATATGTCGGCAGTAGTGCAGCCGGCGGGGCATGCGGGAGCGGCGACGGTGGACGGACGCGAGACGGCGGTGTGCGCGCTGCTGGTAGCCCGCGGCCGCCTGAAGGACGGCGACCTGGCGCGGGCGCGGCGCCTGCACGAGGAGGCCACCGAAGGCACGCTCACGGCGCTGCTGGCGCGACTCGGCCTGGTCAACGAACGCGAGCTGGCCGAGGCGTGGAGCGAACTGCTCGACGTGCCGCTGCTCGCCGCGCGCGAGGCGCCCGAGCTGGCGCCGCCGGATCTCGAACTCTCGCTGCGCTTCCTCAAGCAGCAGCACGTGGTGCCGGTGAGCGACGGTGCGCAAGGCCTGGCGCTGGTGATGGCCGACCCGGCCGACCCCTACCCGCTGCAGGCGGTGACGCTGGCGGCGGGCAGGCCGGTGGCGCTGCGCATCGGCCTGCGCTCGGAGATCGACGACCTGATCGAGCGCTACTACGGCAGCGGCCGTTCCGCGATGGGCACCATCGTGGAGAACATCGACGGCGGTGCCACCGAAGTGGACGACGTCGAGCACCTGCGCGACCTCGCCAGCGAGGCGCCGGTGATCCGGCTGGTCAACCTGATCCTGCAGCGTGCGGTGGAGCAGCGCGCCTCCGACGTGCACATCGAGCCGTTCGAGAACCGGCTCAAGGTGCGCTACCGCATCGACGGCGTGCTGCACGAGGTGGAGGCGCCGCCGTCCAGTTCCACCGCCGCGGTGATCTCGCGCGTGAAGATCATGGCCAAGCTCAACATCGCCGAGCGCCGCCTGCCGCAGGACGGCCGCATCCAGCTGCGCGTGCAGGGCAAGGAACTGGACCTGCGCGTGTCCACCGTGCCGACCAGCTTCGGCGAATCGGTGGTGATGCGCATCCTCGACCGCGAGTCGGTGGTGTTCGACTTCGCCACGCTGGGTTTCACCGACAGCTTCCAGTCGCGCTTCGTCGAGGTGCTGGAACGGCCGCACGGCATCCTGCTGGTCACCGGCCCCACCGGCTCGGGCAAGACCACCACGCTGTACACCGCGCTGTCGAAGATCAATACGCCCGACGTGAAGATCATCACCGTCGAGGACCCGGTCGAGTACCAGATCGAAGGCATCAACCAGATCCAGGCCAAACCGCAGATCGGGCTGGACTTCGCCGCTGCGCTGCGCTCCATCGTGCGCCAGGACCCGGACGTCATCATGATCGGCGAGATGCGCGATCTGGAGACCTGCCGCATCGCGATCCAGTCCGCGCTCACCGGCCACCTGGTGCTGTCCACGCTGCACACCAACAGCGCGGCCGGCGGCGTCACCCGCCTGCTCGACATGGGCGTGGAGGACTACCTGCTCGGCTCCACCGTCAACGGCATCCTCGCGCAGCGGCTGGTGCGCCGGCTCGACCCGGAGACGGCGGTGCCCTACCAGCCCTCGCCCGAGGTGATCGCGCAGTTCGAGCTGGAGAAATACGCCGACGGCAAGCCGATCCGCTTGTGGAAGCCCGGCACCAGCGCGGCCAACCCCAGCGGCTACCGCGGCCGCCAGGCGATCATGGAATTCCTGGTGATGAGCGAGCCGCTGCGCCGCCTGGTGATGCAGAAGGCCGACGCCGGCGAGATCGAGAAGCAGGCGCGCGCCGAAGGCATGCGCACCATGTACGAGGACGGCATCGCCAAATCCCTCGCCGGTGTCACCACGCTGGAGGAGGTGCTGCGTGTCACGCAGGAGGGTTGACGCCCTGAATACGGGGTGCGAAATCAGGCAGGGCAGATTCCCGCAGGTTTATGGGGCGAGTTTCGGCCATTTCAGAGAGCCTATTGCCTATGTACGGTTGGCGAGGCGCCAACCGTGAGCCAGTTCCAGTACAAGGCCATCAGCCACACGGGCGAAGTGCTGCAGGGCCAGATGGAAGCCGCCAGCGTCGACGAGGTGGTGGCGCACCTGCAGGACCAGGGCCACACGCCGCTGGAGGCGAAGCCGGCGGATGCGATGGGCGGCGGTTCGGGCCTGGCCGCGCTGTTCAAGCGCGGGCCGTTCAGCGGCGACCAGCTGGCGCAGTTCACCCATCAGCTGGCGACCCTGCTCGGTGCCGGCCAGCCGCTGGACCGCGCGCTGGGCATCCTGCTCGACCTGCCCGAGGGCGAGCGTGCGAAGAAGCTGATCGAGCGCGTGCGCGACCGCGTGCGCGGCGGCATGACGCTGTCGCAGGCGCTGGACGAGGAGCACGGCGCGTTTCCCCGGCTGTACATCGCGCTGGTGCGCGCGGGCGAGGCCGGCGGTTCGCTGGAGGAGACGCTGCGCCGGCTCGCGGATTACCTCGAGCGCTCGCAGGAATTGCGCGGCAGCATCATCAACTCGCTGATCTACCCGGCCTTCCTGCTGGTGGGCGTGCTGGGGTCGCTGGTGCTGCTGCTGGCCTACGTGGTGCCGCAGTTCGTGCCGATCTTTTCGGACATGCAGGTGCCGCTGCCGTGGATCACCCAGGCGGTGCTGGTGCTGGGGCAGACCCTGCAGTCGTGGTGGTGGCTGATCGTGCTGCTGTTGGCCGGCGGCGCTTTCTTCCTGCGCCTGCGCCTGCGCGAGCCGGCCGTGCGGCTGGCCTGGGATGCGCGCCTGCTGCGCCTGCGGGTGGCCGGCCCGCTGCTGCTCAAGGTGCAGACCGCGCGTATCGCGCGCACGCTGGGCACCCTGCTCAAGAACGGCGTGCCGCTGCTGGGCGCGCTGGCCATCGCGCGGCAGGTCACCGCCAACCGCGCGCTCGACGCGGCGCTGGCGCAGGCGCACGACCAGGTGAAGGAAGGCTCCGGTCTCGGCTTCGCGCTGGGCCAGACCAAGCTGTTCCCGCGGCTCGCCCTGCAGATGGTGCAGGTGGGCGAGGAAGCCGGCGAACTCGACGGCATGCTGCTCAAGGTGGCCGACACCTTCGAGCTGGAAAGCCGCCGCTCCATCGACCGCCTGCTGGCCGCCCTGGTCCCCGCGCTCACCGTGGTGATGACCGTGCTGGTGGGCCTGATCATGGCGGCGATCCTGCTGCCGCTGCTCAGTTTGACCAGCAACATCCAGTAGCCATCGCACCGTTACGGAATTCGACATGACGAGGTCTTGCATGCAACACAAACGCATTCGTTCCATCCGGCGCGCCGCCGGCTTCACCCTGCTGGAAATGCTCGCGGTGATCGTGCTGATCGGCGTGGTCGGCGCAGTGGTGGTGACCCAGGTCGGCAAGAACATGGACAAGGGCAAATACGGCGCGGGCAAGGCGCAGCTGGTGACGCTGAGCCAGAAGATCGAGAACTACGCGCTCGACAACGGCACGCCGCCGCAGCAGCTGGAAGACCTGGTCACCAAGCCGGCCAATGCCGCGAACTGGCAGGGGCCGTATGCGAAGGAATCCGAACTCAAGGATCCGTGGGGCCATGCGTTCGGCTACAAGTACCCCGGCGAGCACGGCAACTTCGACCTGATCTTCTACGGCCGCGACGGCAAGCCCGGCGGCGACGGCTACGACAAGGACGTGGGCAACTGGCAGTAACGGCGCAGTCATGGGTCGCGCGACGCGCCACGCCCGGTCGCCTGCGCCCTTGCGTGCAAGGGCGGGCATGCGTTGCGGTCCGCGCGGCTTCACCCTGCTGGAGATGCTGGTGGTGATCCTGCTGATCGGCATCGCGGCGGCGGCGGTGTCGTTCTCGGTGACGCAAGGCCTGGCCAGCGCGCGCATCAACGCGGCCAGCGGCGAGATCGCCGCCGCGCTGCGCGCCACCCGCGCGCAGGCCATCGTGCAGGGCAAGCAGCAGGTGTTCGACGTGGACATCCGCAACGGCACCTGGAGCGACCCCAAGCGCACGGGCGTCAGGCTGCCCGCGGGCCTCAAGATCGCCATTACCAGCGCGCTGGAAGACCGCCCGAACGAACACACCGGACGCATCCGTTTCTTTCCCGACGGCAGTTCCACCGGCGGCCACATCGTGCTCACCAGCGGCAGCCGCCAATGGCGCATCAACGTGTCGTGGCTCACCGGCGAAGTGGCGGTGGTGGACCGGGTGGCGCAGAAGTGACGCGCGCGTCCCGCCAGCATGGTTTCAGCCTGCTCGAGGTGATCGCCGCGATGCTGCTGCTGGCGATCGCCTTCGCCGCGCTGATGAAGGTGGCGGGCGGCGCGATCGAGCTGTCGCGCAACGCGGCGGCGCACGACGAGGCGGCCCTGCATGCGCGCAGCCTGCTCGACAGCGCCTTCGTCACCGAGCCGCTGGTGCCGGGCACCCTCAGCGGGGCTTTCGACAAGCGCTATCGCTGGACCCTGGCGGTGACGCCGTGGCAGGTTCCCGGCGTGCCGCCCGGCGGGACGGCGCAGCTGTACCGGCTGGACTTGACGGTGCGATGGGGCGGCGAAGCGCATCCGCAGGTCGCGCATTTCGACACCCTGCGCCTCGGCAAGCCGCCGGCGCCGCCGGGCGGTTCGCCATGAGCCGGCAACGCGGCTTCACCCTGCTGGAAGTGCTGGGTGCGCTGATCCTGCTCGCGTTGCTGCTGGTGGCGGTGTACGGCGGCGTGCGCAGCGCGATCCACGGTGCGCGCTCGGGCAGCGCGGCGATCGCGCGCGTCGACGAAATCGGCTCGGCGCAGCGCTTCCTGCGCAGCGAGTTGTCGCAGGCGCTGGCGCAGCCGATCAAGCGCGACGACCGCGGCACGCCGATCTACTTCATCGGCAGCGAGCACGAGATGCGCTACGTGGCGCCGTTGCCCGGCTACCTCGGCAAGCTGGGGCCGCAGCTGCAGGTGCTGCGGCTGGTGGACGACGGCAAGGACGGGCTGCGGCTGGAACTGCAACTGTCGCTGCTGCCGCCGGACGGCCAGCCGCCGAAGCCGCTGGGCGAGCCGCAGGTATTGCTGGACCACATCGCCAAGGGCGGCTTCAGCTACCGCGGCCGCGACGCGACCAACCAGTTGCTGCCGTGGGGCGGCGACTGGCCCGACGGAGCGCGCCTGCCGCAGCTGGTGCGCATCAGGCTGAAGCTGCAGGGCGGCGACGACTGGCCCGAGCTGGACATCCCGCTGCGCGTGGACGCCGCCGCCGTGGTCGGGCGCATCGGCCTGCTGCCGGGCAGCCTGCCGTGAGGCGCGCGATGAGGCGGCAACGCGGCGTGGCCCTGCTGCTGGTGCTGTGGGCGTGCACCTTGCTGGCGATCGTGCTGGGCGGCTACGCCACGCTCGCGCGCACGGCGGCGCTGCAGACGCGCTACCAGTTCGAGCGCACGCGCGCGCACTACGCCGCCGAGGCGGGAGTGATGCGCGCGATCTACGCCCTGTTGCAGACCGACCCCAAGCAGCACTGGTCGGGCGACGGGCGCATGTATCCCTTCGCGTTCGACGATGCCAAGGTGCAGGTGTCGATCGTCGACGAGGACGGCAAGGTCGATCTCAATGCCGCCTCGCCGCAGGTATTGCAGGCCTTGTTCCGCGCCGCCGGGCTGGACGCGACGGCAGCCGACAAGCTTGCCGCCAACATCGTGGACTGGCGCAGCTTCACGGCCAACTCCACGCAGGCGGATAGCCTGCGCGCCGAGTACACCGCCGCCGGCCGTGCCTACGGCCCGCGCCACGGCCCGTTCGCCACGCTGGAGGAAGTGCAGCAGGTGCTGGGCATGACGCCGGAGCTGTATCAGAAGGTGGAGCCGGCCATCACGATCTGGTCCGGCCGCGCCATACCCAACCCCGAGACCGCACCGCCGCTGGCGCTGGCCGCGATTCCCGGGATGACTCCGCAGCAGCTGCAGAGCCTGCAAGCCGCACGAAACCAAAACGCCAATGCCGGCGCACTCCCTATCGGCGGCGGGATCACGCATAGTATTCGTTCGCAGGCCGAGCTGGCCGACGGCACGCGCGCGGTGATCCGCGCCACCATCCGTCTGCAGCCCGGCAGTTCGAGGTCGCAGCCGTACACGGTGCTGCGCTGGCAGGAGGGTGAAGGGGAATGAGTGCTGCAACGCCGCCGCTGCGGACGCTGCTGGATCGCCTGCGCGAAGCCTGGCGCGGTTCGCCGTTGCCGGGATTCTTCGCGTGGTGGGGCGGCGAGCTGGCCGCCTTGTTGCCGCTGCGCTGGCGCGCCGCGCTGGCCGACGGCGCTGGCTGGCACCTGCTGCAACTGGACGAAGGCGAATGGTGCCTGCGCCGCGCCGGCCGGCACGAGCCGCTGGCACGCTGGAGCGACGATCTGGACGCCGACGCACAGCAGGCCGCGCTGGCCGTCGCATGGCAGGCCACCGACCCCGAGGATCGCCGGCTGGCCCTGCTGCTGCCCGCGCATGCGGTGCTGCGCCGTGTGCTGCAGCTGCCGCTGGCCGCACGCGGCAAGCTGCGCCAGGTGGCCGGCTACGAGATGGACCGGCAGACGCCGTTCAACGCGTCGCAGGTCTACTACGCGGTGCGCGAGCTGGCGCAGCCGGCCGCCGCGGGGCGCTGCCCGGTGGAGCTGCTGGCGGTCCGGCGCGACACGCTGGCGCCGCTGCTGGCCCGGCTCAAGGCGCTGGGCATCGCGGTGGATGCGGTGGACCTGGCGCAGGGCGACGGCCGCCTCGGCATCGACCTGCTGCCGCCGGAGCAGGCGCCGCGCCGCACGCGTCCGCGGCTGCGGCTGAACCTCGCGCTGGCCGCCGCCTGCGTGCTGCTGGCGCTGCTGGCGATGGGCAGCTGGCTGCACAACCGCGAAAGCGCGCTGGCGCAGATGCAGGCGCAGGTGGAGGCGATGCGCGGCGATGCGCAACAGGTGGCCGACCTGCGCAGGCAACTGCAGGACGACGCCGGCGCGGCGGGCTTCCTCGCCCGCCGCAAGTCGCAACGCCCCACCGTGCTGGACGTGCTGCTCGACCTCACCCGGCGCCTGCCGTCCAGCGCCTGGCTGGAACGCTTCAGCCTCGACGACAGCGGCCAGATCGGCTTCCAGGGCCAGAGCCCGCAGGCGGTGAAACTGCTGGATCTGCTCAAGGGTTCGCCGCTGATCGACAACGCCAATTTCCAGGGCAGCATCCAGCCCGACCCGAGTACCGGCAAGGAGCGCTTCTACATGGTGGCCCAACTGCACAAGCCGGCGCCGGAGCATGCCGCCGCCCAGCCGGCCACCGGCGGGAGCGCGCCATGAAGGCGTTGAAGCTCGGTCCGCGCGACAGCCGCATCGCCGCCATCAGCCTGCTGCTGCTTGCCCTGGTGCTGGCGTATTTCCTGCTGCTGCACTGGTGGTTCGTGGCGCCGCTGCGCGACATCGACGCGCAGATGGCGGACCTGACCGACACGCAGAGCCGCTACGCCGCCGCCATCGCCGAAAAGCCGCTGCTGGAAAAACGCCTTGCCGCGCTGGGCGCCGGCCAGGCGGCCAGCAGCGCGTACCTGCCCGAGGACGACCCGAACACCGCCACCGCCGGCCTGATGCAGCGCGTGGTGGACGCGGTGGCCGCACATACCGAGGGCGGCACCTGCACCGTGACGCAGAAGATGCCGGTGAACAATCCGCCGGCCGCCGCGGGCGAGCCGTACCGCAAGGCCGCGGCCAGCATCAACCTCAGTTGCGACATCCAGCCGCTGGTGGCGGTGTTGCAGTCGCTGGAGCAGGGTACGCCCTACCTGTTCGTGGACAACCTCAACATCTACCGCAACCCGGTGGCGGCGCGGCAGGGCAACGCGCCGTCGCTGGAAGTGCAGTTCACCCTGTCCGGCTATGTGCGGCCGGGCAGCGGCGGCGCGGCGGCGCCGTCCGATGCGGCCGCGAACGATGCGGGAGACGCGCAATGAACGCCGCCAGCCAACGCCGGCTGACGCCGCTGCTGGGATTGCTCGCGCTGCTGCTGGGCGCGCTGTGGCTGGCCCTGCTGCTCGGCTACGGCCGCGGCGTGCACTGGGATGCGCCGCGCGCCGCGCCCCCGTCGCCGGTATCCGGCCATCCGGCCAGCCTGCCCACGCCGAAGCCGCTGGCCGAATTCGCGCCGGTGTGGCAGCAATCGCTGTTCAGTCCCGACCGCAAGCCCGAGGCGCACGCCGCCAACGGCGGCAGCAGCATCGGCGACCTCTCGCTCACCGGCATCATCCTCACGCCGCAATTGCACATGGCGCTGCTGCACGACAAGAACGGCGACCGGGAACTGCGCCTGCGCGAAGGCCAGTCGCTGCCCGACGGCAGCCTGCGCCTGATCGAGGTGAAGCCGCGCTCGGTGATCCTCGATTCCGCGCAAGGCCGCACCGAACTCAAGCTGCCGGCCGGTGCCGGCGTCGACATGGTGAAATCGCCCGACGCGCCCGTGCCGCCGCAGCCCGGCGCAAACATGCGGCCGCCGCGCTACATCCCGCCGCCCTACAACCCGGCGCAGGACGACCGCCTGCGCAAGCTCAAGGCCGCCGTCATGCAGCGCCGTGCCGCCAGCAAGGCCGAAAATTCCGAAGGAGTCCACTGATGCACCGTCAGCCCATCTCTGCATCCTGGCGGAGGCGCCTGCGATCCTGCCTGCCGCGCACCGCCGCATTGGCCGTGCTGGTCGTCCTCGCCGGTTGCGCCGGCCTGCCGCCGCAACCGGACGACGCCTCCCTGCAACGCGAGGCGATGGCCGGCACGCACGCACCGGTGCCTGC
The DNA here is from genome assembly GCA_040371205.1 of Rhodanobacter sp. Taxonomy (NCBI): domain Bacteria; kingdom Pseudomonadati; phylum Pseudomonadota; class Gammaproteobacteria; order Lysobacterales; family Rhodanobacteraceae; genus Rhodanobacter; species Rhodanobacter sp. The sequence goes on along the minus strand of AP031382.1, from coordinate 3,275,618 downwards.
GCCGCTGCCGCTCAACAACGACCAGACCACCACCACCAACGCCGCCGCCCTGCCGCAGATCAGCCGCGGCACCGGCGATTTCGTGCACGCCACCGGACTGGCCACGCCGCGCCCGGCAGTGGCCGGCGCCAACGGGGTGACCTTCAACTTCGAGAACCAGCCGGTTCAGGCGGTGGTGAAGGCCATCCTCGGCGACCTGCTGAAGAAGAACTACACCATCGTGCCCGGCGTGCAGGGCAACATCTCCTTCTCCACCGCCGAGCCGGTGGACGCCAGCCAGGCGCTGCCGATCCTGGAGACGCTGCTGTCCTGGACCAACAACGCGCTGGTCGAGCGCAACGGCAGCTACGTGGTGCTGCCGTCGAAGGACGCGGTGGGCGGCAACCTGGTGCCCAGCCTCGGTGCGGCGGCGCCAGCCGGCGGCCTGCAGGCGCGGTTGTTCCAGCTGCACTACATCGCCGCCGCCGAGATGCAGAAGCTGATCAAGCCGTTCGCGCGGCCCGACGCGGTGCTGCTGGTGGATTCCGCGCGCAACGTGATCGTGATGTCCGGCACGCCGGACGAGCTGGCCAACTACCAGCGCACCGTGCGCACCTTCGACGTGGACTGGTTGCGCGGCATGTCGGTGGGCGTGTTCTCGCTGCAGCACGCGGACGTCGAGCAGCTGATGCCCAAGCTGGACGAGATGTTCGGCGCCAAGGGCGACACGCCGCTGGCCGGCATGCTGCGCTTCATCCCGATCAAGCGCACCAATGCGCTGGTGGTGATCAGCACGCAGCCGAACTACGTGGACGAGGTGGGCAACTGGATCGCGCGCATCGACCAGGGCGGCGGCAACCAGCCGCAGCTGTACGTGTACGACGTGCGCAACATCAAGGCCTCCGACCTCGCCAAATACCTCGCGCAGATCTACGCCAGCGGCAGCGGCGGCGATTCGGGCTCCGGCGGCGCGGTCGGCCCCGGCCTCAGTTCCGGCACGCTGGGCAGCGCCAACAACGCGCGCGGTTCCGCCACCGGCATGGGCAGCACGGCGGGCAGCTTCGGCAGCAGCAACACCGCCGGCGGCGGGTTGGGCGGCGTGTCCGGCGGCAGCACGGGCATGGGCGGCTTCGGCAGCAACAGCGGTGGCAGCACCGGCGCGATGGGCGGCAGCTTCGGCGGCGGCGCGTCGGGCGGCGGCGCGATGTCGGCCGGCAACGGCTTCGGCAACACCGGCGCGGACGATCGCCAGTACTCCTCGCAGGACGGCAGCATCCGCATCGGCTCGGTGGATGCGAACAACCAGTTGCTGGTGCGCGCGCGGCCCTCGCAATGGGGCGAGATCGAGGCGGCGATCAAGCGGCTGGACGTGATCCCGCTGCAGGTGCAGATCGAGACGCGCATCCTCGAGGTCAACCTCACCGGCCAGTTCCAGTTCGGCGTGCAGTGGTACCTGCAGGGACTCACCGGCAGCACCAGCACCACCGACAGCAACGGCAACGTCACCATCGTCCCCGGCCAGCCCTACCGGCACCGCCAGGTGGCGTTGGGCGGCGGCGGCAACGCCTACGGCGGCGAACCGCTGTTCTACTCCTTCCTCAACAGCAAGATGCAGGTGGCGGTGCGCGCGATGGAGGACAGCGGCAACACCAAGACGCTGTCCGCGCCCTCGCTGGTGGTGATGAACAACCAGCCGGCCTCCATCCAGGTGGGCAACAACGTGCCGATCAACCAGAACTACATCGTCTCCGGCCTGGGTACCTCCGGTGGCGCGGCCACCACCGGCGAAGTGCAGTACCTCACCACCGGCGTGATCCTCAAGGTGGTGCCGCGCGTGAACCCCGGCGGCCTGGTCTATCTCGACGTGAGCCAGGAAGTGAGCACCCCCACCACGCAGGACAAGAACGGCAACTACACCATTGCCGACCGCAGCATGCAGACCGAGGTGGCGGTGCAGAGCGGTCAGACCGTGCTGCTCGGCGGCCTGATCCAGCAGAACGAAAGCAACGACGACAACGGCGTACCCGGACTGAACCGCGTGCCCATCCTCGGCCGCCTGTTCGGCACCACCAACCGCACCCGCAACCGCACCGAGCTGATCGTGCTGATCACCCCGCGCGTGATCCGCAACAGCGAGGAAGCCCGCCAGATCACCGACGACTACCAGCGCGAGTTCGAGTCGCTGAAGCCGCTGCGGGCGGAGCGTGCCGCGAAGGCGTCGACGACTTCGGAGGTGCAGGCGGGATCGACGCAGACGGCGCCGCTGCAGCATTGAGCGGCTGTGGCGCAGGACAGGAGGGCGAGGTTATCCGAGGCTATCGCGATGTATGCAAAAGTCATCACGCTCGTTGCATCATTACTTTTCTTGCAGCCAGCGCTTGCGGCAAAGAAAGATCTGAAGTGCGAAACAGGGCCAGTCCAGCGAATGTTCGGTCAGGCGCTCTGGAATCTGTATGCCTGCGATGACTCGAAATCCATGGTGGCGGTACCGGCCGATGCATCCAATGGCGGGACGGGCTATTTTTTGATCACCCCGAATGCCGAAAAAACGGGGCTTGTCGTGGTGGGCGAAGGGTTGGATGGGGGCGGGAAATTCAAGTCCGTATTCGATGAGCTGAACAAGATGTCGCCCACGGATCTGTGGATTGCAATTTCAATTGCTCGTGCCACCGATGTAGCCAAGTCCAGGAGCGGGCAATGATGCCGCCTGACAATGCCGTAAGGGGCTTCTGATCAATACTGCCGACACGATCTATCCGTTCTGAGATTTCAGTCGCCTGCTGGCGTCGATCTCGCTCTTCATTTGTTGCCGATGGCCGGGGATTGGCTGACACCACCCGCTATCATCGCCGCGCATGAGTCCCGCGCCGCCCAGCTTCCCGATCACCCCGCTGCTCCCCGACATCCGCGCGTCGCTCGCCGCGGCGCCGCGGCTGGTGCTGGAGGCGCCGCCCGGCGCGGGCAAGACCACCCAGGTGCCGTTGGCCTTGCTCGATGCGCCATGGCTGGTCGGCGGCAAGATCGTGATGCTGGAGCCGCGCCGCATCGCCGCGCGCGCCGCCGCGCAGTTCATGGCGCGGCAGCTCGGCGAGGAGGTGGGGCAGACCGTCGGCTACCGCATCCGCTTCGAGTCGAGGACCAGTGCGGCCACACGCATCGAGGTGGTCACCGAGGGCATCCTCACGCGGCTGATCCAGGACGATCCCGAACTCGCCGGCATCGGCGCGATCCTGTTCGACGAGTTCCACGAACGCCATCTCGCCGGCGACCTCGGCGCGGCGCTGGCGCTGGACGTGCAGGCCACGCTGCGGCCCGACCTGCGCCTCGTGGTGATGTCCGCCACGCTGGACGGCGAACGCATCGCGCGCTGGCTCGACGCGCCGCGGCTCTCGAGTCCCGGCCGCAGTTTTCCGGTGCGCATCGAGCATCCGCCGGCGCGCGCGCAGGAGAGCCTCGAACACCAGCTCGCGCGCGTGGCGAGGCAGGCGCTGGCCGACAACGATGGCGACGTGCTGGCCTTCCTGCCGGGGCGGCGCGAGATCGCGCGCGCGCAGGGCGTGCTGCAGGAAACCCTTGCCGGCCAGCAGGAACAGGTCGAAGTCGTGCCCTTGCACGGCGAGTTGTCGCTGGCCGAGCAGCAATGGGCGCTGGCGCCCGCGGAGCCGGGTACACGGCGCATCGTGCTGGCCACCAACGTGGCCGAATCCAGCGTCACCTTGCCCGGCATCCGTGCGGTGATCGACGCAGGCCTGGCGCGCGAGCCGCGTTTCGATCCCAATTCCGGCTTCACCCGGCTGGAGACGGTGGCGATTTCGCAGGCCTCGGCCGACCAGCGTGCCGGCCGCGCCGGCCGCGTGGTGGCAGGCACGGCGTACCGCCTGTGGCCGCAGAGCAAACGGCTCGAACCCTCGCGCAGCGCCGAGATCGCACAGGCCGAACTCTCCGGCCTTGCGCTGGAACTGGCCGCCTGGGGCATCACGGCGGGCGGCAGCGCCGACCTGCCGTGGCTGGATGCGCCGCCGGCCGGCGCGCTGGCGCAGGCGCGCGAACTGCTCGCGGATCTCGGCGCGCTGGATGCCGACGGTCGCATCACCGCCCTCGGCAAACGCCTGCTGGAACTGGGCGCGACGCCGCGGCTCGGCGCGGCGGCATGGCGTGCGCCGGATGGCCTGCGTCCGCTGGTCGCCGATCTGCTGGCGCTGATGGAAGCGCGTTCGCCGTTGCGCGGCGAGTCGGCGCGCAGCGACGACTTCCGCGTGCGCGTGGCCGCGCTGCACGCGTGGCGCGACCGCCGCGGCCACGGCGCGGACGCCGGCGCGCTGGCCGCCATCGAACAGGCGTCCAAGGGCTGGCGCCGACGTCTGGACGTGCGCAGCGCCGCCAGCGGCACGCCAGACAGCCACGCGGTGGGCGACCTGTTGCTGCACGCCTTTCCTGACCGCATCGCCCGCCGCGACGAGGCGAACCCGCTGCGCTACACGCTCGCCAACGGCCGCGGCGCGCGCCTGCACGATCAGACCGCGTTGCTCGGCGAGCCGTGGCTGGTGGCGCTGGACCTGCGCTTCGAGGCGCGCGACAGCCTGATTCTGGCCGCCGCGCCGTTCGATCCGCGCGTGCTGGAGCGCGATCTTCCGCAACGCTTCGTGCGCGAACGCGCGCTGCGCTGGAACGCCTCGCGCGACGCGGTGGAAGCCTTCGAGGAACGCCGCTACGCGGCCATCGTGCTGGAGCGCCGCAGCGTGCCGGTGCGGCCGGAAGACGCCTTGCCCGCCTTGCTGGCCGCGATCCGCAGCAAGGGGCTGGACGCCTTGCCGTGGGGCGAACACGCGCGCCGGCTGCGCCTGCGCGTGCAGGCCTTGCGTGGATGGATGCCCGAGCTGGGCCTGCCCGATCTGTCCGACGCGCATCTGCTCGCCACGCTGGACGATTGGCTGGCGCCCTATCTCGACGGCAAGCGCAGGCTCGACGCGCTGGATGCCGAGGAACTTGCGCAGGCGTTGTCGTCGCAGCTCGATCACGCGCAGCGGCAGGCACTGGACGCTCACGCGCCGGATGCCCTGCCGGTGCCCAGCGGCCAGACGCGCCGGCTGGAATACGCGCCGGATGCGCCGCCGGTGCTGGCGGTGAAGCTGCAGGAACTGTTCGGCCTGGCCGACACGCCGCGCGTGGGCGGCGGCCGCGTGCCGGTGACCTTGCACCTACAGTCGCCCGCGGGTCGGCCGATACAGGTCACGCAGGATTTGCGCAGCTTCTGGGAGCGTACCTATCCCGAAGTAAGGAAGGAACTGAAAGGACGCTACCCGAAGCACCCGTGGCCCGACGACCCGTGGACGGCCACTCCCACGCACCGGGCCAAACCGCGCGAACGGCGCTAGCATCCGCGAGCGCGGCGGAGCAGGCAGCGGCAGGAGTCGAGATTTTGTCCACGCCCACGCAGGAAAACCACCGGAATACGGAGACGTTGCACGTCGAGGATGCCGTCGATCTCGCGTCGAGGTGGCGGCCGTCGCCGCATTGGCGTGTGCTGGCGTGCCTGTGGAGCGCCTTGGCGCTCGCGTTGGGCCTGGGCCTGTCGTTGCTGGTGCAAAACCAACAATGGCAGCGCGCGCGGGCGGAGCAGTGGCAGGAGCGCGGCGAACTGGCCAACAAAGTCTATGCCGGGCTGCAAGGCCAGCTGCAGACGCTGGAAGGCCTGATGCGCGCCACGCAGTCGTTGTATCTCGCTTCGGACTCGGTGGATTCCGACGAGTTCGCCGACTTCTACCGCAACATGCGTCCGCGCCGTCAATTTCCGTCGTTGCTGACCCTGGCCTACGCGCAGAAAGTGCAACAGGCCGACGGCACGCATTACATCGTCCGCATGGCCCAACCCTTGCCCGAGAACGGCAAGCTGATCGGGCTGGACGAGGCTGGCGAGAAGGCGAACCTCGCCAGCCTGCTGCAGGCGCGCGACACCGACGACATGGTGATGTCGCCGCCGCCACGCATGGCGCAGCCCGGCCGTGACCATGGCGACGGCGAAGTCATGCGGCTGTCCCTGCCGATCTTCGGCAACGGCTCCATCCCGCAAACCGTGGCGGAGCGGCACGTGCGCGAACTCGGCACGGTCTTGGCCTCGTTCAGCCTCGACCGCCTGATCGAGCACATCCTGCCGGCCGGGCTCGATGGCAGGCTGCGCCTGCGCGTATACGACGTCACCGCGGCGGCGCCGCAGCTGTTGTACGACTCCATGCCCGGACGGGTTGCGCCCGGCCTTGCCGGCCATCATTACGACCGCACGCTGATGTTCGGCGGACGGCGCTGGGACGTGGCGATGTATCCGCTGCATTTCGGTTCCGGCATGTGGCGTTGGACCACGCGGCTGACGGGAGCGCTCGCCAGCGTGCTGCTGGCGCTGCTGGTGTACTCGATCGTGAGCGCCCGCCATCGTGCGCTGGAGCTGGGCTGGAGCATGAGCCGCCGCTACCGCGAGAGCGAAGAGCGCTTCCGCGCGCTCAACGAACGCTTGCCTGCCTTGGTGCTGCTGGCGCGTGCCGAGGACGGCCGCATCATCTACGCCAACCAGGCGGCGCGCACGCGCTTCGGCGCCACGGTGACGGAACGCCTGCTCGCCGAGTTGTTCGAGGATACGCAAGCGGCGGCGCAGTTCGCCGAGGCGGGTACCGCCGGGCAAGCCGAGGCCAGCCTGCGCGCCGAGACGGGCGGGCCGTTCTGGGCCAGCGTGGCGATCTCGCATGTCGTGATAAACGGCAGCGACAAACTGCTGATGGTGGCCGGCGACATCAGCGAACAGCGCCGGCTCACCGAACGCCTGAGTCACCAGGCCAGCCACGATACGCTGACCGAGCTTTACAACCGCCACGAATTCGAGCAACGCCTGCACGACGCGCTGGCCCAGGTCGGGCCGGATGCGCCGGCCGCGCTGCTGTACATCGACCTGGACCAGTTCAAGCTCGTCAACGACACCTCCGGCCATCTCGCCGGCGACCAGTTGCTGGTGCAACTGGCCGTGGTGATGCGTCGCCAGTTGCGCGACATCGACGTGCTGGCGCGGCTGGGCGGCGACGAATTCGGCGTGCTCGCCTTCGATGTCGCCAACCAGGCCGCCGCCGAGCAGTTGGCCGAGCGCCTGCGCCGCAGCATCGACGGTTACGTGTTCACCTGGGAGCAGCGCAGTTACCTGGTCAGCGCCAGCGTCGGCGGCGTGCTGGTCGACCATCCCGGGATGCAGGTCAAGGACCTGATGGCGCAGGCCGACGCCGCCTGCTACCTGGCGAAGGAACGCGGCCGCAACCGCGTCCACTTCCATTCCGAGCGCGACGGCGAGACGCAACGCCGCCACGGCGAAATGGAATGGGCACAGCGCCTGCAGTGGGCGGTGGACGAAGGCCAGCTGCTGCTCGCCTATCAGGAGATCCACGCGGTGGGCGCACCGGCGGACGCCGCGCCCGGCGTGGAACTGCTGCTGCGCTACCGCGACGAAACCGGCACCTTGCTGCCGCCCGGCGTGTTCCTGTCCGCGGCCGAACGCTACAGCCTGATGCCCAGCATCGACCGCTGGGTGGTGCAGACCGCGCTGGCGCATTTCGACCGCTTGCATCCGGTCGGCGCACGGTTGCGCACGGCCTCGATCAACCTCTCCGGCGCCAGCATCGAAGATCCCGAGCTGGCCGAGCAGATCGTCGACTGGCTGCGCTTCTACCAGGTGGATCCGGCGCGGGTGTGCTTCGAGATCACCGAGACCGTGGCGGTGCGCAACCTCGCCGCGGTGGTGCGCTTCGTGGAGCACCTGCGCGCCGTCGGCTGCACCGTCGCGCTGGACGATTTCGGCGCCGGCATGTCCTCGTTCACCTACTTGAAGAACCTGCCGGTGGATTCGATCAAGATCGACGGCAGCTTCGTGCGCGACATGCTCACCGATCCGGTGAGCCTCCTGATGGTGCGCGCCGTCACCGACATCGCCCACCAGCTTGGCCTCACGGTGGTGGCCGAATGGGTGGCCGACGAAGCGACCGTGCAGGCGCTGAGCGGGCTCGGCGTCAACGCCCTGCAGGGTTACTTCCTGCACACGCCCGAGCTGGCGCCGTTCCAGCTCGACTGAACGGCGCCGCGCGGATCAGCCTCTCAGCTGCGCGATGGCCGCGATGCGCGCGCGCGTCATCGCCTCGCCGACCGCGGGGCCGGCCAACCCCTGCGCCACGAACGGCGCTGCGGTCACCGCCGCGGCCGCCTCGCGGCTTCGGCGCAAATACGCGGCCGGAGGATAGTCGTCCTGTGCGTAGCCGAGCCGGCCGCGCTTGTCGGCCAGGCAGGCGGCGAGGAAGGTCTCCAGCCGCTCCGGCCGGCGCAAGGCGTCCAGCGCGGCGAGCAGCTTCAGCACCGTGGCCGGCTTCAGTTCCAGCGCGCGGTGCGCGTTGAGGTGTTCGCGGCAGACCAGCTCGGCCAGCGCAGCGTGTTCGGTGGGTACCTTCAGGCGCGCGGCAAGCGCGCGCAGCGGCGCCACACCGCGCTGCTCGTGCATCACGTGGCGCGGCAGTTCGTCCGCCGGCGTCAGCGCCTTGCCGAGGTCGTGGGTGAGCGCGCAGAAGCCGACCAGGTCGTCGCCCGGCGCAATGGCCGCCGCCGCGTCCAGCACCATCTCCACATGCACGCCGGTGTCGATCTCGGGATGGAACTCCGCGCGTTGCGGCACGCCGTAGAGCGCATCGACTTCCGGAAACAGCGCGCGCAATGCGCCCGCTTCGCGCAGCACGCGCAGGAAGGCGGAAGGTTGCGCCTCCGCCAGCGCCTTGCGCGTTTCCGCCCATACCCGTTCGGGCACTAGATGATCCACCTCGCCCTCGGCCACCATGTGCCGCAGCAGCGCCATTGTCTCGTCCGCCACGCGGAAACCCAGCGGAGCGAAGCGCGCGGCGAAGCGCGCCACGCGCAGCAGCCGCACGGGGTCTTCCGCGAAGGCCGGCGAGACGTGCCGCAGCACGCGCGCCTCGATGTCGCGTGCGCCGCCGTAGGGGTCGATCAGCGCGCCGTGCTCGTCCTGCGCGATGGCGTTGATGGTGAGGTCGCGCCGCGCCAGGTCCTGTTCCAGCGTCACCGAGGGATCGGCCTGGAACACGAAGCCGTGGTAGCCGCGCCCGTTCTTGCGCTCGGTGCGCGCAAGCGCGTGTTCCTCGCCCGTGCGCGGATGCAGGAACACCGGGAAGTCCTTGCCCACCGGCTTGTAGCCCAGCGCCAGCAGATCCTCCGGGCATGCGCCGGTCACCACGTAATCGCGGTCGCCCTCGGGCCTGCCGAGCAGTTGGTCGCGGACGGCGCCGCCGACGAGATAGATGCGCATGGCGGGAGTGTGGCATGGCGGGAGCGGCGTTTGCCGATGGCTCATAACACCACGCGGTCAGTCGTGATAGCTCCGGTCTTGTAGATGCGAATCCCGAGTTGCGTGCCCGGCTTCAGCAGGATCGAGTAACGGCTGTACAAGGTGATGACGCGGCCATCGGGCAAGGAGATTTTTTCGGCTGCGCTGTTTCCATGGCGGTGGCTTCCTGTCCACGTCATGTAACTGCTTTGCACAGTCCCTTCCACGAGTTGATAGGGGCCTTCCGCTCGTGGCGCTGTGATCCATGTGTAGATCGAGCCTACGACGAGAATCAGAAAGCACAGTCCAAAGAAAGCCACCCAGATGGGATGTCTGCTTGTGAAAGGTTCTGGTGGCGAGATATGGCTGTTGTATTCGCGAGCAGTGTCGGAATCGACTTTGTTTGAAGTCTGCGGGGTACTTTGCCGGCGAGCATCTTCTTCCAACTGGCGAAGTTGGCCGTCCGCCTGCTCGATCAGATCGTCCAGTTGCTTGTTCATGGCGAAGGCATCTCGTTGAGCGCGTTTCTTGCGTTTATCCGTGGGGCTGGCCAACGGTGGTTGCAGCAGGTGCCTGCGCCGAGCCAGTCGATGCTGGTGTTGCTAGTACCGGACACGCCACCGCCTTGCGCGGCGTCATGCTGTTCGGCAGTTGGTAGGGCTGGCCGATCGGGGTGAGGCGGTCGGAAACGGGCAACGCGTTGCCGTGCAGGCGCCAGTCGTACATCACGCTGTAGTCCATCACGCGCGCCACGTATTCGCGGGTTTCCTTGTACGGCATGGTGGCGATGAACAGGTCGGGCGCGAGCGAGCCGCGGGCGTCCAGCCATTGGTCCACGCGATTGGGGCCGGCGTTGTAGGCGGCGCTGGCCAGCCAGGGCGCGCCGTTGAAGCGCGCGGCCATCTGCGCGAGGTAGCGCGTGCCCAGCGCGATGTTGGTGGCGGGGTCGTACAGGCTGTCGCCGCCGCTCCACGTCAGGCCGTTGCGCCGGGCCACCAGCGCGGCGGTGGCCGGCACGAGTTGCATCAGGCCGCGGGCGTCGGCACCGGAGCGGGCGTCGCTCATCCACGCGCTCTCGGAGCGCAGGATGCCGTAGGCCCAGGCGGGGTCGATGCCGGCCTGCTCGGCCTGCTCCACCACGCCGATCCGGCGATCCAGCGGCAGGCGCAGCGTGTAGTAGTGCATCAGCTCGCCGTGGTTGAGGGTGAACGCGGCGCGGTCGTACCAGCCGCGGGCGTCGGCGAGTTCCACGGCCAGCACCTGGGTGCGGTCGTCGGCCCCGTCGAGTGCGCGCGCCCATTCGCGCCGCGCCAGTTTCTGCAGGTCCACCGCGAACAGTTCGAAGGCGCGTTGCAGGCCGGGTTGCGCCAGCAGCGCCTGCTCCTGCGACGGGTCGTCGATCGGCGCCAGCGGGCAGATCGCGTAGGGTTGGCCGAGCTGGTCGGCCGCGAGGTAGCCGAAGAAGGTGGTCTGCTTCGCGAGGTCGGCATAGACCGCCTGCGCCGGTCCGGCCTGGCCGGTGGCGGCCAGCGCGCGGGCGCGGAACCAGCGCCATTCGTCGTCCTGCTGCTGGTCCGCGGGCATCGCCGCGATCGCCGCCAGCACGGCGGGCCAGTCCTGCGCGGCCAGCGCCACGCGCACGCGCCACTCGCGGGTGGTGGCCGTCTGCGCGGCGGCGGGCAGCGCCAGCAACTGCTGTTGCGCGACCGGGTCGTAGTCGGCGGCATGGAAGATCGCCAACGCGCGCTCGATCGCGTCGCGCTGGTCGACGCTGAAGCGGAAGCGCGTGCGCAACTGCTGCCACGCGGCGTCGGCGTCGTCGGTGTCGCGGCGCGCGCGGCGCTGCAGCGCCAGCGTGACGGCTTGGCGCGCATGCGCGGTATCGGGCCAGCCCATGGCCGCGGCCAGCGCGGATTGCGGATCGCGCAGCGCCTGTGCCAGCCACTGTGCCGGCGGGTTCTCCGCGGCCGGCAGCCAATCGGCCAGCGCGGTGATGGTGCCGTCGCGGCCGGCGTCGGCGGCGCGTTCGATGCGCGCCCACAGGCGCGGCGTGGTCAGCAGGCCTTGCTCGTGAGCGGCCTGCAGCATCGGGTCGCAGGCCGCGGGCAGTTCGGGTTTGGCCCACAGCGCGGCGAGATCGCGGTCGAAATCGAGCTTGGCGCCGCCGGCCATGCGCGCCTGCAGCGCGTCGCAGGTCAGCGCATCGCTCGCGCCGGGCTGGTACAGCGCGAGGAAACCGTTCCAGTCCTGCCGCCGGGCGAGTTCCAGCAGGAAGTCGCGGCGCAGGTCCTGCGCGGGGATCAGGTCCGGATAGCGCGCCAGGTAGGCCTGCACCGTGGGCAGGTCGACCTGCTGGATGTCGTGTTCCAGCGCGGCGGCGGGCAGGTAGGGATAGAGCGGGTAGCCGTGCAGTTGCGCGTCCCATGCGTGCCATCCGTCGCCGCCTTGCCGGGCCGCGGCCCAGGCCTGCCTGAAGGCGGCGCGCTGGGCGTCGAGGGCGGGCGTGGCCGCGCATGCGCCGAACGCGGCGAGCAGGCCGCCGCACGCAAGCAGCAGGGTGAGGGAAAATCGCCGGGGCCTGGCCTTCGAAAACATTGGAACTCCTGACTGATCCCCCGCGCCGGATTGTAGAGGATGCAGCTGAACGTGCCGACGCATCCCGCGCTGCCGCTGAGCGGCATCCTGCACGCGGAAGATCGCCGGCGCGGGGCGCATGGATGTCGCAAGGCGGCTCTAATAAGCTGGCGCATTCCGCCATTGCCCTGCAGGCTCGCATGTCGTTCTCCCCCTCGTCCCGCGGCCGCCGCCTGCTTGCCTGGCTGGCCTTGGCTTCGCTCGCGCTGGCCGGCGCGGCGTGGTGGTGGGCGGCCGGCCGGCCGGTGCCGTTGCCCGATGCGCCCTCGGCGCGGATCGCCTGTGTTTCCTATGCGCCGTTCCGCGAACCGGGCGAGACGCCGCTCGATCCGAACGCCTTCGTGAGTCCGCAGCGCATCGACGAGGACCTGAGCGCGCTGTCCGAGCGCTTCGACTGCGTGCGCACGTATTCGCAGGGACAAGGCCTGTCGGCGGTGCCGGAAATCGCCGCGCGCCATCACATGCAGGTGCTGATGGGCATCTGGCTGGACGGCGACGCCAAGGCCAACGCCCGGCAGATCGCGCTCGGCATCGCCACGGCGCGCAAGTATCCGCAGGTGCTGCGCGGGGTGATCGTGGGCAACGAAGTGCTGCTGCGCGGCGAGCTGACCGAGGCCGAGCTGGCGGCGGACATCCGCGAAGTGCGCGCGGCCCTGCCCGCGTCCATCCCGGTCAGCTACGCCGACGTGTGGGAATTCTGGCTGCGCCATCCACGGCTCGCCGGCGCGGTGGACTACATCACCATCCACATCCTGCCGTACTGGGAAGACCAGCCGGTGCCGCCGGAGCGCGCGGTGCAGCACGTCGCGGACGTGTACGCGCGGGTGACCCGGGCGTTCCCCGGCAAGCACGTGATGATCGGCGAAACCGGCTGGCCCAGCGAGGGCCGGCCGCGTCGCGGCGCCAGCGCCAGCGTGGTGAACGAGGCGCGCTACCTGCGCGAATTCCTGCGCTACGCGGCCAGCGTGCACATGCCCTACAACGTGATCGAGGCCTTCGACCAGCCGTGGAAGCGCGCGCAGGAAGGCACGGTGGGCGGCTACTGGGGCATCTTCGACGTGCATGCGCGGCCCAAGTTCGCGATGCAGGGGCCGGTGGTGGAAATCCCGCGCTGGTGGCTGGGCTGGCTGGCGGGCGCGGCCGGTGCGGCGCTGTTCGCGCTGGTCGGCGCGGTCCGGCGGCGCTGGCGGCACGCGCGCGGCTGGCTGGCCCTGGGCCTGGCCGGCTTCGCCAGCGGCACCGCGATGGCGTGGCAGGTGCGGCAGATGATCTACGCGTGCCGCGATGCGTGGGAGTGGTCGGTCTCGGTCGTCGCCGCGGCCGCTGCGTTGTTCACTGCCGCGCGATTGGCGAACTGGCTGGCGGGCCGCCTGGCGGGCGCGCCGTTCAAGCCCGCTCCGGCCGGACGATTGCGCAGCGCCTGGCTGTTCGTGCTGGCGCTGTACGGCCTGTTGCTGGTGTTCGACGGCCGCTACCGCGACTTCCCGCTGGGCCTGTTCGCATTGCCCTGCATGGGCTACGCATTGACCGCGTGGCTGGACGAGCGCCGGCGCATGCCCTCGCGCGAGGCCGTGTTCCTCGCCGCGTGGCTGCCCGTGCTGGGCGGCGCGGTGGTGGCGCTGGAGCTGGGCGAAAACCCGGTGACCTGGCTGTGGCTGGCGTTCAACGTGGCTATCGCCGCGGCGGTGTTCGCCGCATGGCGGCGTGCGCGCGCGCCGGCAGTTATGCTCGACAACCCTGACCGAAGAGGATGAAGAACATGCGCCTCGACAAACGACGTATCGTGGTGACGGGCGCCTTCGGCGCGCTGGGCGCGGCGGTGGTGCAGGCCGTGCTGGACGCGGGCGCGCAGGTGGCGGCGATCGACCGCGTGTCGGTGCCGGCAAGCCTGGAGGCGGCGCATGGCTTCGGCGGCGTGGATCTCGCCGACCCCAGCGAGGCGAAGCACGCGATCGACGCCGCCGCCGAAACGCTGGGCGGGATCGACGCGCTGGTGAACATCGCCGGCGCGTTCCGCTGGGAAACGCTGGCCAACGGCGACCTCGACACCTGGGATCTGCTCTATCGCATCAACCTGCGCACCGCGGTGGCGGCGAGCAAGGCCGTGCTGCCGTATCTGCCCGACGGCCGCGGACGCATCGTCAGCATCGGCGCGAACTCGGCGCTGAAGGCCGGCGCGGGCGTGGGTGCCTACACCGCGTCCAAGGCGGGCGTGATGCGCCTCACCGAAGCGTTGGCCGAGGAGCTCAAGCCGCGCGGCATCACCGTCAACGCGCTGCTGCCCAGCATCATCGACACGCCGCCGAACCGCGCCGACATGCCCGACGCGGACTTCGACCGCTGGGTGAAGCCCGGACAACTGGCGGACGTGATCGTGTTCCTGCTGTCGGATGCCGCCAGCGCGGTCACCGGTGCGCTGATCCCGGTCACCGGGCGGGTGTGACGGACGCCTCGCAGCGATAGCCGGCGCTGCCCGAGCGCCGCATTCCCGGCCCGGGGAAATGGCGTGGGTGCGCGTCCGGCAGGCGGGCGCAACGATGCATCGCCGGCCGCGACCGGCGTGGAATAATCGGGCCTCGCAAACGGATCGGAGCGCGCGTGGACAGCCATCATTTCCTGCAGGTGGCCGTGGTGTTCCTGCTGGCCACGGTGGTCGCGGTGCCGCTGACCAAGCGCTTCAGGCTGGGCGCGGTGCTGGGTTATCTGCTGGCCGGCGTCGCCATCGGGCCGCAGGCGCTGCGGCTGGTGGCCGACAACGGCGGTATCGCGGCGATCTCCGAGTTCGGCGTGGTGCTGATGCTGTTCGTGATCGGCCTGGAGCTGTCGCCGCAGCGCTTGTGGGTGATGCGGCGCTCGGTGTTCGGCACCGGCCTGCTGCAGGTACTGGGCACCAGCGCGTTGTTTGGCGTGGCCGCCTGGTGGCTGCTGGGCTTCACGCCGGGCGCGGCGCTGGTCGTGGGCGGCAGCCTGGCGCTGTCGTCCACCGCGTTCGGCCTGCAGATACTCGGCGAGCGCAAGGAAGTCGGCACCGCCTACGGGCGGCAGGCGTTCGCGATCCTGCTGTTCCAGGATCTCGCGGCGATTCCGTTGATCGCGGCGGTGCCGCTGCTCGCCAGCACGGCCAGCCGCGGCTTCGACCTGCTCGGCGCGCTGCGCACGGCCGGCGTGATCCTGGCGGTGGTGGTGGGCGGCCGTTATCTGCTGCGGCCGGCGTTCCGTTTCGTGGCCAAGGCGGATGCGGTGGAGGTGTCCACGGCCACCGCGCTGCTGGTAGTGATGGGCGTGGCGCTGCTGATGGAGGCGACCGGGCTCTCGGTGACGCTGGGCGCCTTCCTCGCCGGCGTGCTGCTGGCCGACTCGGAATACCGCCACGAGCTGGAATCCAACATCGAACCGTTCAAGGGATTGCTGCTCGGCCTGTTCTTCATCAGCGTGGGCATGGCGATGGACATCTCCCTGCTGCTGCGCGAACCCTGGCTGGTGTTGGGGCTGGTGGCCGCGCTGCTGTTGCTGAAGGGGGCGCTGCTGTGGCCGCTGGGGCGCATCGTCGGCGCGCTGGAGCGCGGCGATGCGCTGCGCCTGGCGGTGCTGCTGGCCTGCGGCGGCGAGTTCGCCTTCGTGGTGCTCAAGCTCGCCGACGAAAAGGCCTTGATCAGCGCGCGCCAGCACAACCTGCTGGTGCTGGCGATCACCTTGTCGATGGCATTGACGCCCTTGCTGGTGGCGGCGCTGGCCAAGCTGCTGGGTGCGCGCAAGCAGCGGCAGCCGGCGCGCGATTTCGACACCATCGTGGCGCACTCGCCGCGCGTCATCCTTGCCGGCTACGGGCGCATGGGGCAGATCGTGGCGCGCATCCTGCGCGCGGAGGGCATCCCGTTCGTGGCGCTGGACCATTCGGTCGAGCAGATGGACCTGATGCGCCGCTTCGGCCGCTGGAACGACATCTTCTACGGCGATCCCGCGCGTCCCGAGCTGCTGCGCGCGGCGCAGGCGGACAAGGCCGAGGTGTTCGTGCTGGCCAGCGACGATCCGGAATCCAGCCTGCACGTCGCGCGGGTGGTCAGGCGCATGTACCCGCACCTCAAGATCGTGGCGCGCGCGCGCAACCGCCAGCACCTGTGGCGGCTGATGGATCTGGGCATCGACGAACCGGTCCGCGAGACGCTTTATTCCAGCCTGAAGATGGCCAAGCAGTCGCTGATCGCGCTGGGCATGACGCCGGAGCGCGCGGTCGACCGGGTGGAGCGCTTCCGCCGCCAGGACGCCGAACTGATCAAGGCGCAATACCTCGTCTACGACGACGAAGCCAAGCTGGTGCAGACCACCAAGGAAGCGCTGGCCGAGCTGGACAAGCTGTTCGAGGCCGACAACGACCCGCAGGCGCGCGAGGCGCGCGAGCGGGATGCGGACAAGCCGTTGGCCGAGGAAAAGTGAGCGGAGTTGTCGCGGCGGGAGCGTGGTGAACCGGCTTGCCGCGCGTCATCCCGGCAACGGCCGGTGACGACGCGCGATGCGGCGCGCGGCCTTCACTCCGCCGGCTGTGCCGGTTGCCGCAGCGTCTGCCGCACGCTGGGGATGGCGTTGCTGCGCACGGCAAGTTCGTGGGCGATGTCCACGTAGCCCAGCTGGCGGGCCACGTCGGCGGCGGTGCGGCCGAAGGCGTCGGCGGCGGCGCGGTCGGCGCCGCGTGACAGCAGCACCCGTGCCGGCGCCAGCAGGGCGTGCATGGCGCAGGCATGCAACGCGGTGACGCCGCGCTGGTCGGCGTGCGCCACGTCGGCGCCGGCCTCGAGCAGTACCGGCACGAGCGCGCCGAGGTGGGTGGGGTCGCATTCGCTGCCCGGACGCTGCGATGCGCCGAGCAGCAGCAGCAGCGCGGTCTTGCCTTCGGCGTCGGCGCGGTTGACGGTGGCGCCGCGACGCAGCAGCACGTCGAGCAGCCTGCGCGCGCGCAGGCTGTCGTTGTGCTCGAAGCCGAATTGGGCAGCGGCGTGCAGCGCGCTGTGGCCTTGCGCGTCCACGGCGTCGACTTCGGCGCCCGCGGCGAGCAGCGCCTCGACCAGTTCCGGGCGCCCCATCGCCGCAGCGACCATCAGCGCCGTGCTCTGGTTCGGCAGGCGCTGGTCGATCTCGGCCCGGTGTTCCAGCAGCAGCGCCACGGTGCTTTCGCGGCCGCCGGCCACGGCGGCGGCCAGCGGCGTGATGCCGTTGGCGGCGGTCAGTGCGGTATCGGCACCGGCCTCGAGCAGGCTGGCGGCGATGTCGCGGTGACCCGCGCCGCAGGCGTGCAGCAGTGCACTGGCGCCATGCGCGTCGACGGTGTCGACGGCGAAACCCAGCTCCAGCAGGCGCTGCACGGCGGTCAGCGCGCCGGACTGGGCGGCTGCGGGAAGGTCGTCGGCGCGCAACGGGCGGCGCGGTCGCGGCCAGCGGTCCCAGTTCAGCCAGCGCTCGATCGCCGGATGCTCCAGCGCCAGGCCCAGGGGCGTCTCGCCGTTGGCGTCGGCGGACTCGGCATCGGCGCCGTGGGCGATCAGCGCGCGCACCGCCGGTAGCGCGGCTTCGCCGCCTTCGAGGGCGGCGAACAGCGGCGTGCGGCCGTCGCGGTCGCGGGCATTCGGGTTGCAGCCGCGCGCGAGCAGGGCGCGCAGCAGCTCGGTCTGGCCGTTCGCGGCGGCGAGGTGCAGCGGCGTGCGGTCGCGCGCATCGGGGCCGAACGGATCGGCGCCGCGTTCCAGCAGCGCCAGCGGCAGTGCCGCGCCCTGCACGGAGCCGCCGAGCCGCTGCACGGCCTGCGCGAGCAGGCCGGCGCCGGCCGGTGTGGCGCCGGCCTGCAGCAGGTCTTCGATGGCTTCGGTGGAAGCGGGCAGCTGCAGCAGCAAGGCATCGAACAGGCGCCGGCCCAGCGGCGGCAGCGTGGCGGTTTCGCCGGTGGCAATCTCGTCGTCGTGCTCGTCGTCGGGTTGCTGCGCGGCGAGGCGCGCTTCGGCGGCGAGGCCGTGGTCGAGCAACCAGCGGCGGGCCTGGCTCTGGCCGGGCTGGGCGAGGTCGAGATAGAGCTGGGCGAGCTGCGCCTGCGGCCACTCGCGCGCCCGCGCGGTGAAACCGGAGACGATGGCCCAGTGGCCGAAGCGCAGCGCATCGAGCAGGTGCGAGGGCGTGTCGGCGCCGCTGGACAGCGCGGCCTGGCCGAGGCTGGCCGGCAACGGCGTTTCCGGATCGAGCAGGGAGACCAGGTCCCAACGCCCGGCGGCGGCGGCGTGGTCGAGTGCGCTGCGGCCGTCGTTGCCGGCGGCCTTCGGTTCGGCGCCCAGCGCGAGCAGGGCGCGCACGGTGTCGGCGTGCGCGCGCGGCGACTGGCAGGCGAGGGTGAGCGCGTCGCGGCCGTGGCTGTCGCGCGCGCGCGCATCGGGCTGGGCCTCGGCAAGCCGTTGCACGATGCCTACCGCGCCGGCACGCGCGGCCTCCATCAGCGCGGTGCTGCCGCGCTGGTCGGCCAGCGTGGCGTCGGCGCCGGCGGCGCACAGCGTGCGGGCGATCTGTTCGTGGCCCTCGGCGGCGGCGGCGATCAGCGCGCTGCGCCGGTTCGCATCCACCGCATTCACAGGGGCGCGGTGCTTGAGCAGCAGCTTGACGCCGGCCGGGTCGTCGTCGGCGATGCCGGCGGCGGCGACCAGCGCCGGCTCGCCGCCGGCGGGAGCAGGCTTCGCGCCGTGTTCCAGCAGGAACTTCGCGAGCGTCCAGTTGGCGGCGCGGCAGGCGACGGCGAGCGGGCTGGCGCCGGCCTGGTCCAGCGCATTGATCGGTGCGCCGGCGTCCAGCAGCATCGCCGCCACCATCGGCTCTTCGCAGAGCACCGCGCCGTGCAGCGCAGTGCGGCCTTCGGCATCGGCGGCGAGCGGATCCGCGCCGTTGGCGAGCAGGGTCATCACCGCTTCGGCGCGGCCGTGCAGGCTGTCGCGGGTAGCCGCCAGCAATGCGGTGAGTCCGCCGCTGGCGCGATTGACGTCCGCGCCGGCGGCGATCAGGGCGCGCAGCAGGCGGGTGTCCGGCAGCAGTGCGGCGAGCGTCAGCACGGGGCGCTGGTCGCGGTCGCCCGGCAGCGGCACGGTAGCGGGGTCGGCGCCGGCCTCGACCAGTTCGAGCGCGCGTTCGATGTCGCCGTCGCGGGTGGCGGCGAGCAGGGCGGCGGCCTGTTCCGGCGTGCCGGCGGTGCGCTCCTGCTCGGTCAGCGGCATGGATGCGACCGGGGCGGCCGCCAGGTCGGCGGCGCGTTCGGCGCGCTGACGATGGCGGTCGTGTTGCGCGCACAGCAGCGCGCGCAGCGTGCGGTTGGCGGCGATCAGGCAGCCCAGCGGCAACACTAGGACACCGTACAGCGCCAGCGCGGCGGTGCGGATTTCCGAAGGCAGCATGCCGTACAGGCCGCTCAATGCGATGGCGCACCAGGTCATCGTGAGCAGGGCCAGCGCGGCGGGCAGGAAATGGCTGAAGAAGCGTTCCTCGCGCGCGAGGTGCCGGCCGAACATCAGGCTGCGCAGCGTGGCGGTGAAGATCCACGAACCATCGTGGCGCGCCGGGTAGGCGTCGTCCCACACGAACACCAGCCCGAACGCGGGCCAGGGACGCCACAGCACGGCCAGCGCCAGCACCAGGGTGGCGACCAGCGCCAGCGTGGCGGGCAGGCTGTGCGATTGCGAGAGCGACAACATCGGCCACGCCACCAGCGCGAACACGATCACCGCATAGACGGTAAGCATGACCAGATGCGCGGCGCCGCGGCGCAGCACGGTGCGCGCGAAACTGGGCTCGGGCTCGAAACCGATCGCATGGCACACCGCGGCCATCGTCAGCGCGTTCGCCAGCAGCAGCGGGATCAGGGTCAGCGGGTGGGCCACCAGACCGGCCAGCGCCACGGCAAGCAGTCCGGGAACGAACCAGGCGAGTGCCTGCAGGAACGGGGGGCGTCGGCGCGATTTGGCTTGGGTCATCGTCACAGTATAGGAATCGTGACGAAGCCAGACGGTAACCTCGCGTTAACAACGCTTGCTCAATCGCCCGGCGCGTCGCGCAAGGCGGCGCCATAGGCGGGATGGTTGGTGCCGGCCAAGGCGCCTTCCGGCGGCAATTGCAGGTGCCAGCCTTGCTCGCGCAGGTGCGCGAGCACTTGCGCAGCGTCCTCGCGCGGCAGGCGGCGCTGCGCATCGAGCTGCAGTTCCATCGCGAAGCGCAGTTCGCCCAGCATGCTGCGCAGCGATCCGGGCAGCGCGTCGAAGCCATCGCGCTCGGCCAGCCAGAGGTAGGTGTCCGGCTTGCGGCGGCTGGCGTAGACGAAGCACTGCATGGTGGGGGTTCCTTCGGTGTCGCAGGCGGGAGCCGCGTATTATCCCCGCGATGGCCCCGCCGATTGCTGCACCAGCACTTGCAACCCCCCAATCGAGCGGGCACAGTGCGGGCGCGGATGTTAAACGCCCGTATGAATTTCGTGTGGAATCCATCCACCCATGACCCGATCCCTGATCTGCAGGAGCACGTGATGCACAAGTCCAACCGTTCCCTCTCGAACGCCTCCCGTCCACTGGCGCTCGGCGCGCTCAGCGTGGCCGTTGCGGTCGCTCTGGTTGCGCCGGGCATGGCCCACGCCAGCGCCTTCCAGCTGCACGAGAACAGTGCGCAGGGCATGGGGCGTGCGTATGCGGGTTCCACCACGGCCGGCAACGACGTGTCGGTGGTGGCGAACAACCCGGCGGCGATGAGCGACCTCGACGGCACCTACATGCAGGCCGACATCACCGCGATCAATTTCAGCGCCAAGTTCAGCGGCAGCGCCCATGACGTGACCGGCCAGCCGATCAGCGGCGGCAACGGCGGCGATGCGGGCACCACCCTGCCGGTGCCGGCGTTTGCCGTTTCCACCAAGGTGAGCGACCGCGTGAACCTGGGCCTGGCGCTCGGCGTGCCGTTCGGTTTCCAGACCGAGTACGACAGCAACTGGATGGGCCGCTACGACGCCATCAAGACCTCGCTGAAGTCCTACGACAGCACGTTCTCGGCTTCGTTCAAGATCAACGACGAGTGGAGCATCGGCGCCAGCGCCATCGCCGAGCGCACCGATGCCGACCTAACCAATGCCATCAACTTCAATGCCGTCGGCCTGGGCATCCAGCAGGGCATCGGCGAGCAGACGCAGGCGGCCGTGGCGCAGATCCAGGCGGCTGCGGCTGCCGGCCAGATCCCGCCGGCGCAGGCGGCCGCGATGATCCAGGCGGCGGCGGCCCAAGGCCAGGCCGCTGCGGCCGGCGTGGCCGCGGTGACCCCGCCGGGCGTGGATGGCATGGCCGAGGTCAAGGGCCAGAACTGGGCCTGGGGCTGGCAGATCGGCACGTACTGGAAGCCCACCGCGAACGATCGCGTGGCGCTGGACTACCGCTCGCGCATCACCCACGACATCGACGGTACCGCCAACTTCAGCACCACCCCGGGCTACGACCTGTTGCTGGCGAACCCGCAGTTGTCGGGTAGCATTCCGCCGTTCCAGCACACCGCGGGTAAGGCGCGCCTCACCAATCCGGCCGTCGCCACCCTGAGCTACTGGCATCAGGAAGAGAAGTTCGGCCTCGGTGCGGACGTGTCGTGGACGCAGTGGAGCGTGATGCGTGACCTCACCCTGGTCTACGCGAACCCGCAGCAGCCCACCACGGTGCTGCCGTTCAACTGGCGCAATACCTACTACGTGGCCGTCGGCGGCGAGTACTACGCCACCAGCAAGCTGACCCTGCGCGCCGGCGTGTCCGTCGACCAGGCGCCGATGAACGCCGTCAACCGCGACCCGCGCGTGCCCGACGCCGCCCGCCGCATGGTCGCCTTCGGCATCGGCTACCAGGCCAGCAAGAACTTCGCGATCAACGCCTCGTATGCCCACATCTTCGTCAGCCATGCCGGCGTGGACGGTTCGGTCAGCGCCACGGCCGACGTACTCACCGGCAGCTTCGACGACTACGGCAACCTGCTCAGCCTGTCGGCGCAGTACAAGTTCTGATGGGCTTTCAAGCCGTCGAAAGACGGCGCTGAAAGCGCGATCCACGGACGGATCGCTCGCGGGTGAAGCACGGTTGTGACCGGCCCGCATCAGACAAGCGCTTGGGCATCCGATCCGAAAAGGCCTTCCCGCGAACGGGAAGGCCTTTTCACTGGCATGCAGGCCTCACCCGCGTCGCAGCATCACTCCCAGCATCCGTCGGAAGCGCGAGCCGTAGGGCGGATTGAGCAGTCCCGCGCCGTTCCAGCGCGCCTGGCGAAACACGGGTTTCAGGTGCGAGAAGCTGCGGAAGCCGGCCTCGCCGTGGTAGCCGCCCATGCCCGAGGCGCCCACGCCGCCGAACGGGAGGCCGTGCTGTGCGATGTGGTACAGCGTGTCGTTGACGGTGACGCCGCCGGCATGGGTGCGCGCGAGCACGCGGTCGATCAGCGCCTGCTCCGTCTCGAACAGGTACAGCGCGAGCGGATGCGCGCGCGCGCGGACGAAGGCGATGGCCTCGTCCAGCGTGTCGTAAGGCACCAGCGGCAGCAGCGGGCCGAAGATTTCCTCCTGCATTACCGCCATGCCGTCGTGCACGTCGGTCAATAGCACCGGTGGCAGCAGGCGGCGTCCGGCATCGGGTGCGGCCTCGCTCAAGGGTTCGACGATGGCGCCGGCGGCCTTCGCGTCGTCGCGCAGCGCGGACAGCCGCGCGTAGTGGCGGTCGGTGGCGATGCTGGCGTATTGCGGGTTGCGCGCGAGGTCGGGATACAGGCGTGCCGCTGCCGCGCGTGCGGCTTCGACGAAGGCGGCCATGCGCGCGCGCGGCAGCAGCACGTAGTCGGGGGCGATGCAGGTCTGCCCGGCGTTGACCAGTTTGCCGAACACGATGCGCTCGGCGGCGTGTTCCAGTCGTGCGCCGGGGCCGACCAGGGCGGGCGACTTGCCGCCCAGTTCCAGCGTCACCGGCGTCAGGTTGGCCGCGGCCGCACGCATCACGTGGTGGCCGACCGCGGTGGAGCCGGTGAACAGCAGGTGGTCGAACGGCAATGCGGCGAAGGCCTGGCCGACGGTGGCGTCGCCGTTCACCACCAGCACTTCGTCGTTGCGGAAGTATTTGGCGACAAGCTCGGCGAACAGGGCGGAGAAGCGTGGCGTGAACTCGCTCATCTTCAGCATCGCGCGGTTGCCGGCGGCCAGCGCATCCACCAGCGGGCCGGCCGCAAGGTAGAGCGGGTAGTTCCACGGCACGATGATGCCGACCACGCCCAGCGGCTGCGGGCGCAGTTCGGTGCGTGCAGGCAGGAACAGCAGGTCGGCGAAGCGGCGCTTGGAGCGCATCCAGCGCTTGCCGCGGCGCAACGCGTGGCGCACCGCCGAGAGGCTGGGGAAGATTTCCAGCAGCTCGGTTTCTTCCGTCGGTCGGTGGCCAAAGTCGGCGTGGATCGCGGCGGCGATTTGCGCACGGTTCGCCTGCAGCAGACGTTCCAGCGCGCGCAGGCGCTCGGCGCGCACCGGCCAGGCCGGCAACGGGTCGCGTGCCTGCGCATTGCGCAGGCGGTTCAGTGGGGTTTCGAGATCGGACATAGTCCGATTCTCACATGCCGTTGCGCGCCCCGCATGGGCGGCGTGACAGGCGGCCGCAGATTCTTCGGTGCGTGATGTCGGCGAGCATTGCAGCGCCTAAGGCGTGCGCGCTGGGATGGAAGCCGATCCTGGCGGCGGGACGTGCTGCCGATGCTCCGACGTTGCCGGGCGGGGCCTGCAGTCCGGGCTTTCCAACACGACCATGCGGAACCGCCCGCTGGCGCATTGCGCAAGCGGGCGGTCGTGCCTTGCCCATCGACAGGTGGCTGCCGACGGTGTGTTTCCTGTGTCGCCGGCGTCCGGAGCGCGCGGCCGGGTACCGCAATCAGCGCATGCCGCCGCTGGCGTAGAGCTTTTCGCCGGTCAGCCAGCCGGCGTCGTCGGAGGCCAGGAAGACCGCGATCGAAGCGATGTCCTGCGGCTGGCCGATGCGGCCCAGCGGCGTCTGTGTCACGGCATGGTTTGCGAAATCCGAGCCGATGAAGCCGGCAGTGTGGGTGCCTTCGGTTTCCACGATGCCCGGATTCAGCGCGTTGACGCGGATGCCGCGCGAGCCCAGCTCGCGTGCCAGTGCACCGGTGATGCCTTCCACCGCGGACTTGGTGGCCGTGTACACCGCCGAGGCGGGCGGGGTGATGCGGCTGACCAGCGAGCCGATGTTGATGATGCTGCCGCCCTGGCCGAGGTGCTTGGCCGCCGCCTGCGTGGTCAGCAGCAGGCCGAGCACGTTGACGTCGAACTGCTTGCGGTAGTGCTCTTCGGTGATCGCCTCGATCGGCGCGAACTCGTAGACGCCGGAGTTGTTGACCAGGATGTCGAGACCGCCGAAGCGCTCCATCGTCTGCGCGACGATGGCCTGTGCTTCGGCCGCATCGGCCACGTTGCCCTGCACGGCGAACGCCTTGCCGCCGGCCTTGGTGATCTCGGCCACCACGGCGTCGGCGCCGGCCTTGCTGGAAGCGTAGTTGACGGCGACGGCGGCGCCCTCGGCGGCGAGCGCCTTGGCGATGGCGGCGCCGATGCCCTTGGATGCGCCCGTGACGAGGGCGGTCTTGCCTTGCAGCTTGCTCATGGGTGGGTTCCTGCGAGTGCGGTGGGAGAAGTTGGGTTCATTGATGCTGTAGTTCAAGATATACGAACTATGGAACAATGGTCAAGGGGCGGCTAGAATGCAGCCATGCGACCGCTGTTCCACCCCGCTATTGACGACGTCACCGTGGAGGGCATCCTCCACGCGCTGTCCGATCCCGTGCGCGCGTCGATCTACGCCAGGCTGGCAGGGCTGGACTGCGCCGCGACCTGCACGGCCCTGCAGCAGGCCGGCGAACGCACCATCCCCAAATCCTCGCTGTCGCAGCACTTCCGCGTGCTGCGCGAGGCCGGCCTGGTGCGCAGCGAGCGCGCCGGCGTGGAAATGCACAACACCACGCGTTGCGGGGAAATCGAGCAGCGTTTTCCCGGGCTGATTCCCGCCATCCTGCATGCACACAAGGTGCAGGCAGCGGGCGCGTCAGCGCCTCCCGCACGCGTGCGCAGGGCCGGAACGGTTGCGGTCAAAAAGAAGGCGAAGGCCCGCTGAGCGGGGCACTGTCGTCGCTACGCGACGATGCCTCGGTGTGCGTGCGTGGACTCCCTGCGTTCATGCAGGAAGTCCACGGATCAGCGCTCACTCGCCGATGGTCAGCAGTGACGCGTTGCCGCCGGCGGCGGTGGTGTTGATGGTGAGCGTGCGTTCGCCGGCGAAACGCAGCAGGTAGTGCGGGCCGCCGGCCTTGGGGCCGGTGCCGGACAGGCTCTCGCCGCCGAACGGCTGCACGCCGACCACCGCGCCGATCTGGTTGCGGTTGACGTAGCAGTTGCCGACGCGGGCGTGGCTGCGGATGTAGTCCACGGTGTCGTCGATGCGGCTGTGCACGCCCAGCGTGAGGCCGTAGCCGGTGGCGTTGATCTGTTCGACCACCTGCTTCAGTTCGCTGCCCTTCCAGCGCAGCACGTGCAGCACCGGGCCGAACACCTCGCGGGTGAGCGTGGACAGCGCGGGGATCTCGTAGGCGCGCGGGGCGAAGAACGTGCCGTGGGCAGTGGCGGCCGGGTCGAGCGGCACCTCGCCGATCTTCTTCGCTTCCTTGTCCATGCGCGCGGCGTGGTCGACGAGGATCTTGCGCGCGTCCTCGTCGATCACCGGGCCCACGTCGGTGGAGAGCTGGCCGGGGTCGCCCACCTTCAATTCGGCCATCGCGCCGGCCAGCATGCCGACGACCTTGTCGGCGATGTCCTCCTGCACGAACAGCACGCGCGCGGCCGAGCAGCGCTGGCCGGCGGACTGGAAGGCGGAGGCGATCACGTCCTTGACGATCTGTTCGGGCAGGGCGGAGGAGTCCGCGATCATCGCGTTCTGGCCGCCGGTTTCGGCGATCAGCGCGGCGATCGGCGCGTTGCGCGCGGCCAGCGCGCGGTTGATTGCCCAGGCGGTCTCGGTGGAGCCGGTGAAGGCCACGCCGGCCACGCGCGGATCTTTCGTGAGCGCGGCACCGACCACGGCGCCGTCGCCCGGCAGGTACTGCAGCACGGCCTCGGGCACGCCGGCTTCGTGCAGCAGCTTCACTGCGGCATGGCCGATCAGGCTGGTCTGCTCGGCGGGCTTGGCGATCACGCTGTTGCCGGCGGCGAGCGCGGCGCTGACCTGACCGAGGAAGATCGCCAGCGGGAAGTTCCACGGGCTGATGCAGACGAACACGCCGCGGCCGTTGAGGAACAGCTGGTTGCTCTCGCCGGTGGGGCCGGGCAACTGTTCGGGTTGGCCGAACAGGCGGCGCGCCATGGTGGCGTAATAACGCAGGAAGTCGGCGGCCTCGCGGATCTCGGCGATGGCGTCGGGCAGGCTCTTGCCGGCTTCGCGCACGCACAGCGCGATGAATTCGGCGCGGCGCGCTTCGAGTTGTTCGGCGGCGTGTTCCAGGATGGCGGCGCGGCTGGCGGCCGGCAGGCGATCCCAGTCGGGCTGGGCGGCGACGGCGTTGGCCAGCGCCTTGTCCACCAGCGCGGCGTCGGCGCTGACGTAGCTGCCCACGACCTGGCGGCGGTCGGCCGGGTTGGTCACCTGCACGCTGGGGCCGTTGCCCTTGGCGCCGGGCACCAGCGGCTCGGCGGTCCACGGGCCGGACTTGGCGTTGACGGCTTCGGCGGTGGCCTTCAGTTCGTTGTCGTTGGAGAAGTTGATGCCCATGGAATTCTTCCGAAGCTCACCGTAGAGATTGACCGGCAGGGGAATGCGGGGATGCGGGATGGAGGCGAAGCGGCGCACCGTTTCGCAGGGGTCGGCCACCAGGTCGCGCACCGGCAGCGTCTCGTCCACCACGCGGTTGACGAAGCTGGTGTTGGCGCCGTTTTCCAGCAGGCGGCGCACCAGGTAGGGCAGCAGGTCCTCGTGCGTGCCCACCGGCGCGTAGACGCGGCAGGGCACGTTGAGGTTCTGCGGGCCGATCACTTCGGCGTACAGGTCGGTGCCCATGCCGTGCAGGCGCTGGAACTCGAACGGGCGGCCGCGCGCAATGTGATGCACGGCGGCGATGCTGTGCGCGTTGTGGGTGGCGAACTGCGGGTAGATCAGCTCGCTGCCGGCGTCGAACAGCTTGCGCGCGCAGGCGAGGTAGGAGACGTCGGTGTTCGGCTTGCGCGTGTACAGCGGGTAGCCGGCCAGGCCCTGCTCCTGCGCGCGCTTGATCTCGGCGTCCCAGTAGGCGCCCTTGACCAGGCGCACGTACCAGCGACGATTTGCCGCACGTGCCGTCTCGATCAGCCAGTCGATCACGAACGGGGTGCGCTTGGAGTAGGCCTGCACCACGATGCCGAGCCCGTTCCAGCCCTCAAGCGAGGGGTGGGCGAACACGTCGCCGATGATGTCCAGCGAGAGTTCGAGGCGGTCGGCTTCCTCGGCGTCCACCGAGAGCGCGATGCCCTGCTTCATCGCCAGCTGCGAGAGTTCGAGCAGCTTGGCGGTGAGGTCGCGGCGGGCGATTTCGCGCTTGGCCACCTCGTAGCGCGGGTGCAGCGCGGACAGCTTGACCGAGATCGACGGCGCGTCGGTGTGGTTGGCGAACGGGCCGCGCGCGCCGATGCGGGCGATGGCGCGGCGGTAGTCTTCCTGGTAGCGCTCGGCGGTCTCGCTGGTGAGCGCGGATTCGCCCAGCATGTCGTAGGAATAGCGGTACACCGCGTATTCCTTCTTCGCGCAGCGGTCCAGCGCCTCGTCGATGGTCTGTCCCATCACGAACTGGTGACCCATGATGCGCATGGCCTGGCGCACCGCGAGGCGGATCGCCGGCTCGCCGGCGCGGCCGGCCAGGCGCTTCAGCGCGCCGGTGAAGTCGCGGCGGGTCTCCTCGGCCAGATTCACCAGGTGGCCGGTGAGCATCAGGCCCCAGGTGCTGGCGTTGACGAACAGCGACTCGCTCTGGCCCAGGTGCTTCTTCCAGTCGGCGTCGCCCAGCTTGTCGCGGATCAGCTTGTCGGCGGTGGCCTTGTCCGGGATGCGCAGCAGCGCCTCGGCCACGCACATCAGCAGCACGCCTTCCTCGGAGGACAGGTCGTACTGGCGCATGAAGGATTCCACCGCGCTCTGGTCCTTGACGCGGGCGCGCACGCGGGTCACCAGGCCGGCGGCGACGTCGATCACCTGCTCGCGTTCGGCGGGCGGCAGGGTGGCCTGGGCGAGCAGGTCGTTGACCGCCTCGGTTTCGTCGCGCAGCCATGCGGCGGTGATGCGCGCGCGGGCCGGCTCGGCGCCGGCGGGGAGTTCGGGGCTGAGGATGGGTTGGGTCACGGCGGGATGGGGGTGGAAAGGAACGCGGGATTGTACGCCGTGCGCCGCCGTGCCGCCGCTTCGGGACCGGCATGGCCCGGGTTCCTGCGGCGTTCTTGCCCCTTGCCTGCATTGCGACCTATCATCGAACCGCTCTTGGCACGCCGGATCTCCATGATCGTGCTACGACCAGCCGCTGCCGGCTTGCCCCGCGTGTCGATATGGCTCAGGCCCAATCGCACGCTAAGCCGCCGCGGCCTGCGTCGGCTCATCATGCTTCTGGCGTCGCTGGCGCTGACGACCGCCGTCCTGGGCGCGTGGGTGGGGAATGTGTTCGCTCCGCTGTTCGCCCTGGTCGAATCGTCTGCCGTGTCCATCGCCCTGTGCGTGGCCTGGCGCGCCGGCGACCGCAGCGAGCGCATCACCCTCGACGACGCGTCGCTGGAGGTGCAATCGTTGCCGGGCCGGCAACGCACGAGCTTCCAGCCTGGCTGGGTGCGCGTGCGGCTGGACGAAGGGGATGACGGATGTCGCCGCCTGCTGCTGTCGTCGCACGGGCGCGAGCTGGAAATCGGCAGGTTCCTTGCCGAAGGGGAACGTGTCGAGCTGTTGCGGAAACTCAAGCTGCTGCTGGACGAGGTCAACGGCCGGCGGCGCGGATAGGTTCAACAAAGGGCGAGAGCATGACATCTGGCAGCATCAGGACTGGCGGGTCCACGCCGAACCGCAGTCTGTCCGGCCACGGCGGTATGACCGGCATCAAGCGTGCCGTGTCGGCGTCGCTGGCCCTCGTGTCGGCGTTGTGCGCCGGCCTGGCGCAGGCCGATCCCCAGCCGTGGCAGCTCAACATGACGCGGGGCGTGACCACCTGGTCCGGCGAGCCGTACTTCCTGAACAACGTCGCGTTCGGCGTGTGCGTGGTGATCGGCGTGCTGGTGTTCGGCGCGATGTTCATCGCGATGTTCCGCTTCCGCAAGTCGCGCGGCGCGGTGCCGGAGAAGTGGTCGCACAACACCACGGTGGAAATCGTCTGGACCACGATCCCGGTGATCATCCTGGTGGTGCTCGCGTGGATGGCCACCGGCGGCCTGGTCTCGTTCGCGAACACCACCGGCTCGCAGATGACGGTGAAGATCACCGGCTACCAGTGGAAGTGGCGCTACGACTACGTCGACTACCTCGGCAAGCCGGTCAGCAGGGTCGGCTTCATGTCCAAGCTCGACGCGCTCTCCGACAAGACCCGCCAGCTGGGTTCCGGGATGGATCCTTACGCCGTGAAGACCGGCGACGAGAACACCTACCTGCTGAACGTGGACAAGCCGCTGGTGCTGCCCATCCACACCAAGATCCGCTTCGTGATCACCAGCGGCGACGTGATCCACTCGTGGTGGGTGCCTGCGTTCGGCTGGAAGATGGACGCCATTCCCGGCATCGTCAACACCGCGTGGACCAACATCAACGTACCCGGCACGTACCGCGGCCAGTGCGCCGAACTGTGCGGGCAGGACCACGGCTTCATGCCGATCGTGGTGAAGGCGGTCTCCAAGGAAGATTTCGCGAAGTGGCTGGCCGCGCAGGAGCAGGCGTCCGCGCCGCCGGCCGCACCGACAGCGGCCGCCACCAGCGCCGCTGCGGCCGCGCCTGCCGGCAACGGCTGACCGGCGCCACGCGCAACCACGATTTCCGGGAGCGGCCGCAACGCGGCTGCGCCATCGACAGACTTGAGGCAGAGGTGCAAGGCCATGGCCCACGAAGCCACCCACGATCACCACGACCACCACCACGCACCGCAGGGTTTCTTCCAGCGCTGGGTGATGTCCACCAACCACAAGGACATCGGCACGCTGTACCTGATCTTCTCGCTGACGATGTTCTTCATCGGCGGCAGTTTCGCGATGGTGATACGCGCCGAACTGTTCAAGCCCGGCCTGCAGCTGGTGCAGCCGTACTTCTTCAACGAGATGACCACCATGCATGCGCTGGTGATGATCTTCGGCGCGATCATGCCGGCCTTCGTGGGCCTCGGTAACTGGATGATCCCGTTGATGATCGGTGCGCCGGACATGGCGCTGCCGCGCATGAACAACCTCTCGTTCTGGATCCTTCCGTTCGCCTTCACGCTGATGTTGTCCACGCTGTTCCTGCCCGGCGGCGGCCCGGCCGGCGGCTGGACGATGTACCCGCCGCTGTCGCTGCAGAGCGATTCGCTGGCCTACGTGGTGTTTGCGATCCACCTGATGGGCATCAGCTCGATCATGGGTGCGATCAACATCATCGCGACCATCCTCAACATGCGCGCGCCGGGCATGGACCTGCTGAAGATGCCGGTGTTCGTGTGGAGCTGGCTGATCACGGCCTTCCTGCTGATCGCGGTGATGCCGGTGCTGGCCGGTGCGGTGACCATGCTGCTCACCGACAAGTACTTCGGCACCAGCTTCTTCAATCCGCACGGCGGCGGCGACCCGGTGCTGTACCAGCACGTGTTCTGGTTCTTCGGGCATCCCGAGGTCTACATCATGATCCTGCCCGCGTTCGGGATCATCTCGGAGATCGTGCCGACCTTCGCGCGCAAGCCGATCTTCGGCTACAAGGCGATGGTGTACGCGATCGCCAGCATCGCCTTCCTGTCGTTCATCGTGTGGGCGCACCACATGTTCGCGGTGGGCCTGCCGCTGGGCGCGGACATCTTCTTCATGTACGCGACGATGCTGATCGCGGTGCCGACCGGCGTGAAGGTGTTCAACTGGGTGGCCACGATGTGGGGCGGCTCGATGACCTTCGAGACGCCGATGCTGTTCGCCATCGCCTTCATCATCCTGTTCACCATCGGCGGCTTCTCCGGCCTGATGCTGGCGCTGGTGCCGGCGGACTTCCAGTACCACGACACCTACTTCGTGGTGGCGCACTTCCACTACGTGCTGGTGACCGGTGCGGCGTTCGCGATCATGGCGGCCACCTATTACTGGCTGCCGAAGTGGACCGGCCGCATGTACAGCGAGTTCTGGGGCAAGGTGCACTTCTGGTGCAGCGTGGTGTTCGTGAACGTGCTGTTCTTCCCGCAGCATTTCCTCGGGCTGGCCGGCATGCCGCGCCGCATCCCGGACTACAACGTGGCGTTCGCCGACTTCAACATGATCAGTTCGATCGGCGGCTTCCTGTTCGGCGCCTCGCAGCTGATCTTCCTCGGCGTGATCGTGCATTGCGCGTTCTTCTCCAAGAAGAAGGCCGCCGACCGCGTGTGGGAAAGCGCCAAGGGCCTGGAGTGGACGGTGCCGTCGCCGGCGCCGCACCATACTTTCGAAGTGCCGCCGGTAGTGCATGACGACGAACTGGCGCACGGGCACGTGAACGATTGACCGGTACGGGAGGGGCGCGCATGGCCAGCCAGGTCGGAGATGGACAGTACGAGCGGAAGCGCCGGCACGGCGTGCGCCGCACGGTGACGGTGCTGGCCGTCGTGGTCGGCGCGTTCTACCTGTTGTCGTTCGCGCAAATTCTGTTGATGAAGTAGTCGCGGCGGCTTGCCGCCGCATTCGGTGAAGCGGTCGCGGCATCCGCCGCTCGCGGGAAACTCCACGGAGTCTCAGCATGGTCCAGCAGCACGACACCTATTACGTTCCGAGCAAGAGCCAGTGGCCCATCGTGGCCGCGGTGGTGATGTTCCTCACCGTGTTCGGCGCGGCGCACTGGCTGAGCGCGCAGCCCGGCGACACCGGCTTCGGCAAGACGGTGATCGCCATCGGCGCGGTCGGCGTCATCGGCATGTTCTTCGGCTGGTTCCGCTCGGTCATCCGGGAGTCGCTGGCCGGCAACTACAACCACCAGGTGGACACCTCGTTCCGCATGGGCATGATGTGGTTCATCTTCTCCGAGGTGATGTTCTTCGGCGCGTTCTTCGGCGCGCTGTTCTACATCCGCAATTTCTCGGTGCCGTGGCTGGGCGGCGCAGGCCACGGCGTGCTCACCCACCAGTTCCTCTACGAAAACTACAGCGCCTCGTGGGGGGCGGAAGGCGGCAACGGCCCGATGCACATCGGCGGCGCCTTCAGCACGGTGGCGCCGTGGGGGCTGCCGCTGCTGAACACGCTGATCCTGCTTACCTCCAGCGTCACCGTGACCATCGCGCACCATGCGCTGCGGGCCGGCCATCGCGGCAAGATCCTGGTGTTCCTGGGCCTCACCGTGCTGCTGGGCGCCACCTTCCTGTACTGCCAGGCGCACGAGTACATGGAGGCGTACAAGGAGCTCAACCTGACCCTGCACAGCGGCGTCTACGGTTCCACGTTTTTCATGCTCACCGGTTTCCACGGCCTGCACGTGACGCTGGGCACCATCATGCTGGCGGTGATCTGGTTCCGCGTGCTGAAAGGCCATTTCAGCAAGGAACACCACTTCGGCTTCGAGGCGGTGGCGTGGTACTGGCACTTCGTGGACGTGGTGTGGCTGGGGCTGTTCCTGTTCGTCTACATACTTTGACCTAACGCGACCTCCTGTCGCGGAGGGCGAAGGTCAAAACCGGCCATCCATGGCCGGACTTTTCAGAGAAGCCCGCTTCGAATCGGGTTCTCGAACCAAAGAAGCCCGCCAATTGGCGGGCTTCTTTTTTGGTCTTGCTTGGCGCGATCGTCGCAGGCCGGACGCGTGCGGGATCAGGCGGCTACAATCACTGACCGACGCCATGCGGCTGCAGCCAGCCCATCCAGATGCCGAAGGCGACCATGCCGATCAGCAGCAGCGACAGCGCGATGCGGCGGGTCAACGCCCAGGCCATGCGCCTGTCGTCGTCCTTGTCGGTCATCATGTAGTACAGCGCCTGACCCAGGCTGAAAATCACCACCAGCAGCAACACCACCACCGCGTATTTGTAGATGGGGCCCACGTGAGCGATCCGGTCGATTTTGTTGCAGCGAGTATAGCCACCGGGGCGTGCGCTTCGTGCTAGGCGGATTTCGCCGCCCGCCGTGGTGGGCGATCCTGCTGACGGCCTGTGCGGCCGTGCTTTTCGTGCGCCTGGGCTTCTGGCAACTGCATCGCGCCGCGTACAAGGACGACCTTCTGCGACGCTATGCCGCGGCCGCCGTCGCGCTGCCGCAGGACTTTGCCGCGGTGGCGCTGCGGCCCCCGCAGGACGCCTATCCGCGCGTGCGCCTGCAGGGCCGCTACCTGGCCGACCGGATCTACCTGCTGGACAACCCCAAGCACGACGACCGCGGCGGCGTGGAGGTCTACGTGCCGTTCCGTCCGCAACATGGCGATCGCCTGCTGCTGGTGGATCTCGGCTTCCTCCCCGGCAACGGCACCGACCAGACGCCGCAGCTGCCGCCGTTGCCGGCCGGCGTGCAAAGCCTGCACGGCCTCTACGTGCCGCCGCCGGGACGCGGTTTCGAGATGGGCGGCAACGCGCTGGCGCGCGAGTCGGCTTGGCCGAAGAAGACGATCTACCTCGACCTCGGCCAGGTGGCTGCCGACCTGGGCGACAAGCTCTATCCGCGTGTGCTGGCGCTGGATGCCGACCCGGCCTCGATCTACGTGCGCGAGCACACGCTGGATTTCGGCGACATGCCGCCGGCACGGCATCGCGCCTATGCGTTCCAGTGGTTTTCCTTCGCCATCGCCGTGGTGGTGATCCTGCTGGTGCTGAACCGCAAACGCGGTTCGCGCCGTTCCTGACCTTGGATTTCCGATGAATGCCGTCGATCCCGCCGTATTGCGCAAGAGCCGCCTGAAACTGCTGCTGGTCGCTTCGGTGTTTGCCGCGCCGTTCGTGCTGGCGATGGTACTCACCCTGACCGGCTGGCAGCCCGCCGCCAAGGGCAATGGCCTGCCGATCACGCCGCAGCGCAACTTCGCGCAGGAGCAATTGCCGGTACGCATGGCCGATGGCAGCCTGTGGGCGTGGCGCGACAGCGAGCCGCGGCTCACCCTGGTCGCGCTGCCGGGGCCGGACTGCGCCGCGCGCTGCTACGCCGCGCTGACCGCGATGGCCAAGAGCCGCGTGATGCTCAACGGCAACCAGTCGCGGCTGCGGCTGCTCTATGTGGGTACGCCGCCGGCCGATCCGCAGCGGCGCGCCGCTATGGCGAACTACTGGCAGCTCGGTACGGATACCGACGACAAGCTGGCGCCGTGGCGTCCGCGGCAGTTGGACAGCGTGGGTGCGCTGCTGGTCGAGTCCGATGGCACGGCGCTGGCGAGTTATCCTCCCGGTTTCGATGCCTCTGGGCTGCTCCGGGATCTGAAGAAGGTCATCAAGTGATGTCGTTTCGAGTGGGAAGCATCCTGCGCTGGCTGGCGCTGTTGTCGGCCGTGTTCGCGTTCGGGCTGGTGATGTTCGGCGCCTTCGTGCGGCTCTCCAACGCCGGCCTGTCCTGCCCCGACTGGCCCACCTGCTACGGCCAGGCGACCTGGCCGCAGCATGCACAGGCGGTGGCGCACGCCGATGCCGAGTTCCCGAACCGTCCCTACGAGGCGCACAAGGCCTGGCGCGAACAGGTGCATCGCATGCTGGCGGGCACGCTGGGCGTGCTGGTGCTGGCGATGGCCATCCTGGCGGCGTGGCGGCGGCGCTGGGCGCTGCTGGCGCTGGCCGCCAGCGCGGTGCTCGCCGCGCTGGGCGTGGCGATGTACATGCACGGCGAACACCGCTGGTCGTCGTTGCTGGCGGTGTGCGCGATCGCATTGCCGCTGGCCGCCGCGTTGGCGTTGCAGCGTCCCGCGGCCTGGCGGATCTGCCTGGTCGCGCTGGGCGTCATCATCTTCCAGGCCATGCTGGGCATGTGGACGGTGACCCTGCTGCTGAAACCCATCGTGGTGACCGGACACCTGCTGGGCGGCATGACCACCTTCGCGCTGCTGGGCTACGCGGCGGTGCGATTCGCCGGCGTGGGTGCTGCGGACGATGCATTGGCGGGGCTGCGCCGGCTGGTGATCCTCGGCATCGTGCTGCTGGCCTGCCAGATCGCGCTGGGCGGCTGGACCTCGTCCAACTATGCGGCGCTGGCCTGCGGCTTCGGCGACGCGGCCTTTCCCAAGTGTTCGGGCCAGTGGTGGCCGGCCAGCGATTTCCACCAGGGCTTCATCCTGTGGCGCGGCATCGGCGTGGACTACGAAGGCGGCATCCTCGACGGCGCCGCGCGCACCGCGATCCAGCTGGCACACCGGATCGGTGCGCTGGTGGTGTTCTGCTACCTCGGCTGGCTGTCGCACAAGCTGGCGCGGCGCGGCCTGCGCCGCTACGGCATCGCGGTGGCCGTGGCGCTGGTCTGCCAGGTGCTGCTGGGCATCAGCAACGTGCATTTCGGGCTGCCCCTGCCGGTGGCGACCGCACACAACGGCATGGCGGCGCTGTTGCTGTTCACCCTGGTGGCGACGCTGGCGCGCACGCAGCGCCGGCCGGACCTGACGGGAGCGGCGGCATGAGCGTGCTGGGCGAATACCTGCAGCTGACCAAGCCGCGCGTGGTCGCGCTGCTGGTGTTCTGCGCGGTGATCGGCATGTTCCTCGCGGTGCCCGGCATCCCGCCGTGGCGTGCGCTGGTATGGGGCACGCTGGGCATTTGGCTGGCCTCGGGTTCGGCGGCGGCGTTCAACCACCTGATCGACCAGCGCATCGACAAGCTGATGGCGCGCACCGCGCGGCGGCCGCTGGCCACCGGCCACCTCAAGCCCTGGCAGGTGCTGGTGTTCGCCATCGTCATGGGCATCGTCTCGATGCTGGTGTTGGCCTTGCTGGTGAACGGCCTCACCGCGTGGCTCACCTTCGGCGGCCTGATCGGCTACGCGCTGGTGTACACGGCCTACCTCAAGCGGGCCACGCCGCAGAACATCGTGATCGGCGGCCTCGCCGGCGCAATCCCGCCGGTGCTGGGCTGGACGGCGGTGACCGGCGCGTTGCACCCGTTCGCGCTGCAGCTTTGCCTGATCATCTTCGTGTGGACGCCGCCGCATTTCTGGGCGCTGGCGATCTTCCGCCGCGAGGACTACGCCCGCGCCGGCGTGCCGATGCTGCCGGTGACCCACGGCGTGGCCTATACGCGTTGGCAGGTGCTGTTCTACACCGTGCTGCTGGTGCTGGTGACCCTGCTGCCGGCGATCACCGGCCACAGCGGCTGGCTCTACCTCGGCGGCGCGGCGGTGCTGGGCGCGGGCTTCCTGTACTACGCGATCCGCCTGCTGAACCCGCCGGACGAGTTCTTCGCCATGCGCGTGTTCAAGTACTCCATCATCTACCTGATGGCGCTGTTCGCCTTCCTGCTGGCCGATCACTGGCTGGCCGAGCCGTTGCGCCAGGGGCTGGTGTTCCGGCGGATGGCGTAGCGGACGACAGCCTTCAGATCGCGGTTGCGGTGCCGATAGTTGAATCGCCGGCGCATTTGCCTCGCCGCGCACGGCGCCTCGCCGGGCCGGTCGCCGGCCAAAGAGTGATGGCCATCACAGTTTGAAGGGCAGGGCGCTCGACCACCGTCAAGTTCCCCCGAAAGGGGCCGACAGCCTTTCCATGGCCCGCAAACCCCTGCGGGCCGGGCGAGGTGTGGCATGGTCGGTCGGAATCGCTGGATGTTCGGGTTGCTCATCGCGTTGGCGACGCAGGGCGCATGGGCGCAAGGTGGCCGGATCAACTTCGCCGGCGCCGTGGTCGAGCCCACCTGTACCATCAGCACCGCGCAATTGGCCAGCCTGGCCATCACGACGGCGCCGGTGCATCGCAGCTGCGGCCAGGGGGCCGTCGACGCCGGTCGCAGCTACTCGCGCACGGTGACCATCCTCGATACGGCAGCGGTCGCCAACAACCAGCTGCTCGGCTACTTCGCCAGCTACGCCCCGCAGGAATCCGCCGGCAAGCCGGTTCCCGACCTGATCGTGCGTACCTACGATTGATGGCAGGTCCCGGCAGGCGCCGCGCGGCCCATGGCCGGGCCGGTCATGCGACATGCGGTGCGATGGCTACTGATAGGTCAGCGTGTAGGTGGCCGTGGCCGTGACGTTGCCGGCCGACGAAGGCGTGCCGGTCTGGTAGTAGCGGGCGTAGAACGGCAGGTTCATTGTGCCGTTCGCTGTCGCGCCTTCGGAGATGGCCTGACCGAACTGGACGGGTGTGATGCCGTCCTGCTTGAGGATCTGCACGCCCACGTTCTGCGCGTAGCCGGTGCCGGTGGTGCCCTTGACCACGCCCAGGCTCGAAGAGCCGTAATAGCTCGCCGCGTTCAAGGTGATGCTGAGCCTGGATCCGGAAACGCAGTTCAGTTGCACGTTGAACGGCGTTTGCCCCGCGGTGGAGCCGACGCCGCTCAAGGCCGACGTGGTGGTTGCGGGCAGCGTCACCACGGTGGGATCCACGGCCGCCGTGCAGGTGGGGATGACGAAGTTGATGTTGGTTATGTTGAACACTTCGACGGGCTTGCTGCCCTTGGTCGTGTCGACGTTCCACTGCGCGAGCTGGCCCGCCGGAATGGTCATCTGCTGCGTGGTGCCCTGCTGGCCCTGGGGGATGATGCCCGTCACCACCAGTTGCAGGGCGGAAGCCACACTGAAGGCGACGTTTCCGGTGGGCACGGAGGGGTTGTTCGGATAGGCCGACAGATAGTTGCTGCTGTCCGGATGCAGGATCCGGAAGGACAGCCATGAAAGATTGGTCGGGAACAGGGTCTGGTCGCTGCCCGTGGGGGGGCCATAGCTGCTGACGACGCCGTTGTTGGTGGTGCCCGAGCAGTTGAGGGTCGGGTAATTCGCGGGCGTGGCCTGCGACGATGTCCACAGCACGGTGCCGATCGCGGTACCGGTGCTCGACAGCGTGATCTGGCCGCCTGGCGGCGTGAACGTCACCGAGCCGGGATTGTTGGTGTTGGAGCAGTCGGCGCGGGCCCGGCCGGACAGGGCCAAGGCGATCAGTGCCAGCAGCAACAGCATGAATGGCAGGCGGCCCGAGCGTTGCCGGCGAGCGTGCGCCCGCGGCGCGGTACGGGCGCCATGCCGCGCCGTCGCGCGCAGGCCCGTGCACGACGGCGGCGACACGCCGACGATCGTATTACCGATCATGTTCCACCTTCCTTCTGCGACGGCGGTGCGTTGTCCGCCACGCACGTCACCTGGACTTGCCGATACGCCTGTGCCTGCTTGCCCGGTTCGTAGGTGAACCGGCAGGCCTGCGCCACGCCCTGCTCATCCTGCCATTGCACGCTGAGCCTGCCGCCGCCGGTGGCACCCCGCAGCAGGGTCAGGCCGCTCTGGCCGACCACGCCCAGCGGCTGGTCCTTGGCGTCGAAGACTTCAGCGCCGAACGGCGCGGGCTGACCGTCGGCCAGGCGGATGCGCGCAATCGCGGCCTGGCTGGACTTGCTGTTGAAGTTCACCATCACCACCGCGCCGGCATAGGGGGCCACGTCGGCGCTGGTGGCGTCCAGCTGCACGCTCAGCGGCAGGCCCTGCGGGTCGACCTGGATGGTGTTGAGCTGGTAGGGATTCAGATACGGCACCAGCGCATAGCCGTCGTGGTCCACGCTGAGGCCCGGCGCATTGAGGATGTGCGCGCCGGCCGCGCCCGGCAGATGCACGATGGCGATGGTGTCGCCGGTCGGCTGGCCGAAGGTGACGCCGCCTGCGTGGGCGACCACCGCGCCGCTGACACCGAGGGATGCCTGCGAGTAGCCGCTGCCATTGCCGACGCTGGCGTTGAACGCGGCGAAGGGGCTGTTGTACCCGGCGTTCGCGCTGAATGCGTTGCCCGTGCCGGCGCCTCCATGCGAAGCGGTGGCGCCGTAGGTGAACTGGTTCCACTGGCCCAGCGTGCCGTTGAGGGTGGCTTGTTGCTGGTTGCCGCTTTGGGTGTCGTGATTCAGGTTGAACGAGATGCTGGGCGCATGCGGCGTCGCGCCCAGCGGCAGGCTGGCGTTGAAGGAGATCTGGTTGTCGTAACCGCCCAGCGCCAGGCGCCCGCGGCTGACCGAGACGTTGAAGGCCAGACGCCCGACGTGGTTGTTGTAGCCCACCTGGAATTGCGTGTCGCTGCCGGACTGGTTCCAGTAGTCGTTGACCGAGGCATTGGCGTACAGCGAGCCGCCGTCGCGGCCCAGTTGCTGGTTGAGCGTCAGGGTGAAACGGTTGCGCTGTTGCAGCAGCCCACGCGCGGTGTAGAGGCTGTTGTTGCTGTAGACGCTGCCGTTCAGTGCCGCGATCTGGGCCGGCGTGAGCAGGCTCTGCGCCGGCAGGCCGTCGATGGTCTGCACGTCGGAGGGCTGGTATTGCAGCGCGTTCAGGCCGCGGCGGGCGTAGTCGCGCGCGGCTTCGGCATCGCTCAGGCTGAGGAAGCCGCTGGTGGAATAGCGGTCGGCGGCCACGCTCAGCGAGGTCTGGGTTTCCGGAATGATCTTGCTGTAGCTGATGCGGTAGCTCTGCCCGTTGTAGCTGCCGTAGCCGGGGATGCTGGCGTGGGCCTGGGTGATGTCCAGCGCGACGGCACCCAGGTGCGTGTTGAGCGCACCGCCGACCAGCACCGCGGCGTAGCCTTCCGAACCCTGCACGCCGGCATAGCCGGTGATGCGGTTGCTGAAGCCGTGTTGCACCGCGGCCTGGATCACGTTGGGCCGATCCTGCAGGCTGGTGTCGCGCAGCTGGCCGGCGGCGATGTCGAAACGGGTGACGCCGGGGCGCAGCGATTGCGCCACGGCGGCGTAGGGCACGGTGAAGCTGTGCTGGCGGCCGTCGGCCTCCGTCACGTTCACGATGAGGTCGCCGCCGTAACCGGTGGGGTAGAGGTCGTCGATCTCGAACGGGCCCGGCGCGACGGTGGTCTGGTAGATCTGCACGCCGTTCTGGGTCACCGTGACCTTGGCGTTGGTATAGGCCACGCCATGCACCACCGGGGCGTAGCCGCGCAGCGACTGCGGCAGCATGCGGTCGTCGGTGCCCAGCTGCATGCCGCGCAGGCCGTAGCTGTCGAACACCGCGCCGTCGGTGTAGCTGTCGCCCAGGCTCAGCACGGCGCCCAGCTTGGGCAGCGCGCGCTGCACGTAGGCATCGATGTTGTGCCAGTGGCGCCGGCTGGGCTGGCCGGTCCCCGACTGCAGCGTGGCGGTGCTGTCCTGCCGGAACTGCCACAGGCCGAGGTTGAAGCCCGAGCGCAGGCCCAGGTAGGTGCTGTTCTGGGTGCGCCCGTTGTTGCTGCTGCGGTAGTTGTCGAAGTTGTAGTTGAGCAGGAAGGCCGGCACGCCCGCGTCCCACGAGGAAGGATTCACCCAGCCGCGCGGACGCTGGTTCATGTAGGCCTGCGGCACGCTGGCGTCCATGCGCAGGTCGGACATGTCGAACGACAGCGTGGCGCCCGGGATCAGATCCTCCAGGCGGGCGCAGGCGGGGGTCGCCAGCTTCGCCGCGGCCGCGGTTGCCGCCGCGGTCTTCGCGGGCGCCAAGCCCATGCGGTCGAGCATTTCGGTGCTGATGCAGGGCACGGCATTGGCGTCGGCGGACGGCGCGGCGAAGCGCACGTCCATGCGTCCCACCCAGTTCTTGTTGAGGTAGATGTCGAGGTTGTAGATGCCGGGCAATACGGGATTGCCGTGCTCGAAGCGCGATAGATCGGCCGTGCCGCGCCCGGCGCCGGCCAACATGGTGCGGTCGAAATTGGCGAAGCCG
Source organism: Rhodanobacter sp. (assembly GCA_040371205.1). NCBI lineage: Bacteria > Pseudomonadati > Pseudomonadota > Gammaproteobacteria > Lysobacterales > Rhodanobacteraceae > Rhodanobacter > Rhodanobacter sp. The sequence goes on along the minus strand of AP031382.1, from coordinate 3,234,618 downwards.
CCTTCGGCGCTGGCATCGGCCGGCGCACCGGCGCTGGCGCTGGCAGCACGGGCGGAGCGCGGGCAAGCCATGCCGAAGCCCAGCGCCAGGCCGCACGCCACCGCGAGCGCCGCACGGCGCCCGGTCAGGTGGCGGGGCATGGCGCCTCGCGCCGTCATGGGGTCACGGTGCCCTTGTGGGGATCGACCGCACCGTAGTCATCGATGGTGGCAAAGGCGACGGGCGTGCCGCTGGCCGGCGCATGCGCCAGATGCTTGAGCGGCAGGCGCAGGTCGCCGAACGGCGCCACCATGCCGTTGGCGCCGTCGATCGCCTTGCCGTCGGAACCAAGCGAAAGCCGGCTGATCGTGATGTAGTACGGCGTGGGGTTGTGCACTTCCAGGGCCGCGTCGGACCCGCCGACGGCCTTGAACACCAGCTTGTCGGGCGCCTTCAGGGCGTCGCCGGGCAGGCCGGTCGGGCGATAGAACAGCTTCAGCCGCGAACGTATCGCGAACTGCAGGTAGTTGCGGTCGGCGTTTTGCTGGCCGCTGGGCTTGGGCGGCACTTCCAGCACGTTCAGCCAGAACAGCGACTCGCGGTCGGCCGGCAAGGTCTGCGAGCCCTGCGTGTAGATGATGCGCAGGCTCTGGTCCTTGTGCGGATCCATGCGGAACAGCGGCGGCGTGATCAGAAAGGGCGAGTTGGCCGTGTCGGGCGTCGAATTCAGGTTGCCGGCATCGATCCACGCCTCGACCAGTGCGGGGTGGTCGCTGTCGTTGGTCAGGCGGATGGTGACCTCGCCAGGCTGCGACGGCAGCACCACGCGGGTGCCGGCGATGACGACGCTGGCCTGGACCGGGCCGCTGCCAATGACGAGCGCGAGCAAGGCTGCGCCCAAGGTGCAGTAGAGGCTTTTCATCGGGACTGTCCCTGCTGGACCTGGCGAAACACGATGATCGAGGCAGTACTAGAGGGCGTGCCGCAGCCTTCGGCTGCGGCACGCGGTGCCGCTTACTGGTAGGAGAAGGTCACGGTGGCGCTGGTGCTGACCGAACCGGCCGTCACCGAGGTCGCCTTGGTGTAGTACTGGGCGGCCATGGCGATGTTGCCGGAGGCGCCGCTGGTGAGCGCCACGTTGCTCGGAGCGTTGGCGTTGGTGCCCACGTTGATCACGGAGCCGCCGATGCCGCCGTTGAGCAGCTGGACTTCGACATTGGCGCCCGCCGTGCCGGTGTTGGTGAGGTTGCCGTCGGAGGCGTTGTTGGAACCGGTCGTGAAGTTCAACGATGCGGCCGTTGCGCTCGCATCGCAGCCCGAGAGCGACAGGTTGAAAGCGGTGGCGCCGGCGGTCGTGCCGGCGGCGGCGTTCAAGGTTGCCGTCGTCACGGTGGGCAGGGTCACGGTGCCGTTCTGGGTGCCGTTGACGTTGAGCTTGCAGGTGTCGGCGACCACCTTGCCGTTGATCTGGATGGTGCCGCTGTTGGCCGCAGCATGGGCGGCGGGCACGAGCGCCAGCGCGCCGAGGGTGGCGACGAAGGCAGTGGAAAGCAGAGTCTTGTTCATGGTGTTTCCTTGGACTTCCGGGACGTTGATGTAAAGAACAACAGCTTGTCGGTGTTCCATGGCGAACCCGCGACGCAAACCATCCAGCAGACGATGACGCAAGCTGTTGGAAGGGGGTTGAGCAAAGAGCGGGCCAAAGCGTGACGCGGTGCTCACTTTAACCGCTAAAGCTCACGAAATTTCTAGGCTGCCGTCGAACTTTCGTCGGACATTTGGTCGCAGATTCATGAGGGAAAGCTACTTTCTTCGCGAAGTTTCTGTCTAATAATCTCCTAAGTCTTTGATTTTTATTGCTTGGAAAATCCAGGCGCAGATCTTTGTCGCGACGCCACCGCCATGAATGCCGGTTGGCTGAGCCGTCAAAAGGCGTGCGCGAAAATTCATCCGCTGATCGTTGCCAGGCCATGGAGTGGCAGTTTGCCTGCCCAAGCGCGTCGAAAAATGACCTCGCGTCACTTCTTTGACGTGCCGTTCACGTGACCTTGAGGGTCAGCATGTAAAGCACACTTGACAGTGGATCGGGGCGGGACTAGGCTTCGATGTAAAGGTTACTTTACAAAAGGGCAGGGCCACCATGTCGATGAACGCAAGCCAGCGCCGTTATGTGCGCGAATTCTGGCCGCCAATGCTGTCCTACATCCTGATCATGCTGCTGGTCTGGCCGCTGGTCGGGCACGTGCAGAGCCTGTTCGTGCGCACGGCGCTGGCGTTGTTGCCGATCCTGCCGGTGCTGCTGGTCACCCGGGCGATGATCCGGCTGGTGATGGGCGGCGACGAACTGGAGCAGCGCACGAACCTGATCGGCCTGGCCATCGCTGGCACGGTGGTGGGCACGCTGTGCATGGCGGCTGGCTTCCTGGTTGCCGCCAAGGTGATCCGGCTGGATGGCTCGGCGCTCATCGGCGTGTGGCCGGCAATGGTGGTGCTGCATGCGCTAGGCCGCGGCTGGGCGGCCCGGCGCTACGGCGGCGACTGGATCGCGGCCTGCGATGACGGGTTGGCGCGTCGCTGGCAGTTGTGGATCGCCGCCGCGGTGTTCGGCTTGGTCCTGCTGGTGGGCTGGCGCGTGCTGAGCGACTGGCAGCGCGGCCTGCTCATCGGCCTCATGGCGTCGCTGTCGGTCGGTGCCCTGCTGATGACGGTCCTGCAACGACGCAAGCAAGGGGACGGGGCGTGAGCAGCAGGCGCTTCGCATGAACAACCACGTGCGCGAACTGCGCGGCGAGCAGGGCTGGTCGCAGGCGGATCTCGCCGAGCGGCTGGAGGTGTCGCGGCAGACGGTCAATGCCATCGAGACCGGCAAGTACGACCCCAGCCTGCCGTTGGCCTTCAAGATCGCCAGACTGTTTGGACGTCCGATCGAGTCCATCTTCGAACCAGGAAACGATGCATGAGCATGAACCCCAGGAAGCGCATGGGCGTCGTGGCGGCCGTGGCGGCCGCGATCATCGCGGCGAACCATGCCAGGCACAAGCCGCCGGAACACCCCGCACCGGCGCCGGGCGCAGTGCCCGCGCAAGCGGCGGTGAAGCCTGCGCCGCCGCGCACGTGGAAGCTCGGCAAGCTCACGCTCACCGCCTGCGATCTCGGCCAGCCGAACAGCGGTCTGAGCACGGCGGCGTGGTGCGGCTCGTTGACCGTGCCGGAGAACCGCGCCGATCCGCAGGGCCGCAAGATCGCCCTGAAGCTGGCGGTGCTGCGCTCCGGTGCACAGGTGGCCAGGCCCGACATGCTGGCCTTCCTGGCCGGCGGTCCGGGGCAGGCGGCCACCGAGTACGCCGGCCAGATCGGTGCGATGCTGGCGCCGCTGCGCGCGCACCGCGATATCCTGCTGGTCGACCAGCGTGGCGTCGGCGGTTCCAACGCGCTGGAGTGCAAGGCCGATGACCAGTCCGCGGCGAACGACGACACCGGCTTCGACCCGGCCAAGCTGCGCGCGGCGGCGGAGGATTGCCTGAAGCAGGTGCAATCGCACGCCGATCCGCGTTACTACACCACCACCGATGCGGTGCAGGACCTGGACGACGTGCGCCGCGCGCTGGGTGTGCCGCAATTCGACCTGGTCGGCGTCTCCTACGGCACGCGCGTGGCGCAGCAGTACGCGATGCGCTATCCGGACGCGGTGCGCAGCATCGTGCTGGACAGCACGGTGCCGAACAGCGTGGTGCTGGGCGAGGACTTCGCACAGAACCTGCACGATGCGCTGAAGGCGCAGTTCGCGCGCTGCGATGCCGATGCCGCCTGCCGGCACCGCTTCGGCAACCCGTATCAGACGCTGATCCAGCTGCGCGACGCGTTGCGCGCGAACCCGCATCCGGTCAGCTTCCGCGATCCGCAGAGCTACCAGACCGTGCAGCGCGTGCTGGACGAGGACTCGCTGGTGAACGTGGTGCGCATGTTCGCCTACTCGCCGATCACCGCCGCGCTGCTGCCCCTGTCCATCGACGCCGCCGCCCACGGCGACGTGGGGCCGCTGCTGGGACAGGCCAAGCTGCTCAACGTGGACATGGCCGACCTCGCCGGCAGCGGCATGTCGTACTCGGTGATCTGCAGCGAAGACGCCGACCTGCTCACTCCGCGTCCGCAGGACGCCGACACCCTGCTCGGCACGCACATGATCGACGCCTACAAGGCGATCTGCTCGGTATGGCCCAAGGGAATGCGGCCGGCGGATTTCCACCAGCCGCTGAAGATCGGCAAGCCGGTGCTGCTGCTGGCAGGCCAGTACGACCCGGTCACGCCGCCGCGCTACGCCGAGGAGGTGGCGAAGTACCTGCCGGACGCTCGCGTGCTGGTGTTCAAGGGCCAGGGCCACAGCGTGATGGCCGCCGGTTGCGGACCGCAGCTGGTGCAGCACTTCGTCGAGAAGCTCGATCCGAAAACCATGGATGCGAGTTGCCTCGACCGCTTGCAGGACACGCCCTTCTTCATCGACTTCAACGGAGCCACGCCATGAGAAAGCCGTACAAGCTTGCCAACGCCGGGCTTCTGGCCGCGGCTTTCGTCGCTGCCGCCGTGCTTGATGCGCCGCATGTCACCAGCCAGATTCTGCTGCCACTGCTGGTGGTGTTTTCCGTGTTCTCTACCCGGCGAAATACCTGTTTCAAGCGGAGTGCGCAGCCGTGATCGAGGTGAGGAACCTGCACAAGGCGTTCGGTGCGGTGAAAGCCGTCGACGGCGTCGGTTTCAGCGCGCGCGACGGCGAGATCACCGGCCTGCTCGGCCCCAACGGCGCCGGCAAGACCACCACGTTGCGCATGCTCTACACGCTGATGAAACCGGACCGCGGGCAGGTGCTGGTGGACGGCATCGATGCCGCCGACGATCCGCTGGCGGTGCGCCGCCGGCTCGGCGTGCTGCCGGATGCGCGCGGCCTGTACAAGCGGCTCACCGCGCGCGAGAACATCGAATACTTCGCGCGCCTGCATGGCCTCGACGAAGCCACGCTGCGTGTCCGGCACGACGCGCTGGTCGATGCGCTGGAGATGCGCGACATCCTCGACCGCCGCACCGAGGGCTTCTCGCAGGGCCAGCGCGTGAAGACCGCCATTGCCCGCGCGCTGATCCACGATCCGCGCAACGTGATCCTCGACGAACCCACCAACGGCCTCGACGTGATGGCCACGCGCGGCTTGCGCCGCTTCATGCAGCAGCTGAAGGCGGAGGGGCGCTGCGTGCTGTTTTCCAGCCACATCATGCAGGAGGTGGCGGCGCTGTGCGATCGCATCGTGGTGATTGCGCACGGCCGCGTGGTGGCCGACGAGACGCCCGACGCGCTGCGCGCGCAGACCGGCGAAACCAACCTGGAGGAAGCCTTCGTGAAGATCATCGGGACCGACGAGGGGCTTGCCGCATGAGTGCCATGGCCACGAAAAGCCGTCGCGGTGGCGCCGCGTTCGCCGTGTTCCTCAAGGAGGTGCGCGAGAACCTGCGCGATCGCCGCACCCTGATGAGCGCCTTCCTCACCGGTCCGCTGCTGGGGCCGCTGCTGTTCGCGATGCTCGTCAACATGCAGGTCAACATGCAGCTGGACAAGATCGACCAGCCGCTGCATGTGCCGGTGATCGGAGCGCAGTACGCGCCGCACCTGGTCGACGCGCTGAAGGAAGGCGGCATCGTGCCGGACGCACCGGTGGCCGATCCCGGCATGGCCGTGCGCAAGCAGGATGCCGACGTGGTGCTGCGCATCGCCGCCGACTACGGCAAGGCCTGGCGCAAGGGCGAGCCGGTGCAGGTGGAGATGTTCTACGACTCCTCGCGGCAGGACACGAGCAGCGCGGTGGAGCGCGTGCAGAAGCTGGTGGAGACTTACGCGCGCCAGCAGGGTGCGATGCGGCTGGTGGCGCGCGGCCTGTCGCCGGGCACCGCGTGGCCGGTGCAGGTGGCCAAGCGCGACCAGGCCACGCCGCAGTCCCGCGCGGTGTTGATGTTCGCCATGCTGCCGTACTTCTTCGTGATCACCCTGTTCATGGGCGGCATGTACCTCGCCATCGACCTCACCGCGGGCGAGCGCGAGCGGCAGTCGCTGGAGCCGCTGTTCGCCAATCCGGTGGCGCGCTGGAAAATCCTGCTCGGCAAGCTGGCGGCGATCTGCATGTTCTCGTTGGCCAGCCTCGCCATCACCCTGCTCGCGTTCGCGGTGGTGGGGCGGTTCATGCCGGCCGAAAAGCTCGGCATGGAAATCGATCTCGGCTGGCATTTCGCCGGCGCCGTGCTGCTGCTGATGCTGCCGCTGGTGCTGCTGCTCGCTTCGCTGCAGACCCTGGTGGCCGCGTTCGCCAAGAGCTACCGCGAGGCGCAGACCTATATTTCGCTGCTGATGATGGTGCCGCTGATTCCCAGCGCCTTGCTGGCCTTCCTGCCGGTGAAGGCGCAGCCATGGATGTATGCCGTGCCGTTGCTGGGCCAGAACCTCGGCATCATGCAGCAGCTGCGCGGCGACGGCATCAGCGCCGAACAGCTTGCGCTGTGCCTTGCCGGGACGCTGGCCGTGGCCCTGGTTGCGGTCGGCATCACCGTGCAGCTGTACCGCTCGGAGCGATTGGCGATCTCGAGCTGACCGGCCCGGAGAGAGGCGTCACTCCGCGGCGTGGCGCAACATCCACTGCGCCACCGCCTGCGGCTGTTCGAGCTGCAGGTGGTGGCCGCCGGCCATGTGTTCGACAGCGATGCGCGGCACGCAGGCAGCGCGCGCTTCCATCTGCGCGGCGGGCAGGTAGGACGTGGCCGGCTGCGACAGCAGCAGCGTGGTGGGCGCCTCGATGCCGGCGAGCAGGGCGTGGATCTGCGTTTCAGCCAGCCGGACCGCGGTGGTCCGCGTGAGGCGCGGGTCGCTGCGCCACTGCCAGCCGCCTTCGGCTTCGCGCAGTCCGCGCTCGATGATCGGGCGCGCGAGTTCCGCATCGAGTCCGCTGGCGGCGGCGCGCGCACGGGCCGCCTGTTCGATGCTGTGGAACACGCGCAGCGCCTTGCCGTTGGCGGTCCGCGCGCTCATTGCATCGCGGTAGCGCTGCAGCGTGTGCGAGCCGTCGTCGCCCAGCGGGCCCAGTCCCTCGATCAGGTGCAAGGTCTCGATGCGCGATGGCGCCGCCGCGGCGAGCAGCGAGGCGATGCCGGCGCCCAGCGAGTGGCCGAGCAGCTGGCAGCGCGGCAGTTCCAGCGCGTCGAGCGCGGTCAGCACGATGCGCACGTGGTCGACGTAGTGGTAGCTGGCGCCGGCGGGCAGGTGATCCGAGTGGCCGTGGCCGGGCAGGTCCAGCGCGATCACGCGGTAGTGCGTTGCGAGAAATGGAGCCAGCGTGGCGAAGCTGCCGGCGTTGTCCAGCCAGCCGTGCAGCGCAAGCAGCGGCGTCGCCGAGGGTTCGCCCCATTCCAGGGCGGCCAGCGTGAGATGGGGCAGGGCGATGCGGCGTTCGATGGGTGCGGTCACACGTGTTCCGCGGGGCCGGGTTGCGGCCAGCCCTGCATGTGGCGGCGCGCCAGTACGGCGAGGCTGCGCACCTGTGCGGGGCTTTCGTTGAGCGCCGGGATGTAGCGCAGGTCTTCGCCGCCCGCTTCGATGAAGAATTCGCGGTTCTGCAGCGCGATTTCCTCCAGCGTCTCCAGGCAGTCCACCGCAAAGCCGGGGCAGGCGACGTCGAGCCGCTTCACGCCCTCGCCGGCGAGGCGGCGCACGGTGGCGTCGGTGTAGGGTTCGAGCCAGCGTTCGCGGCCGACCCGCGACTGGAAGCTCAGCAGCACCTGCGATTCGTCCAGCCGCAGCCGTTCGCGCAACAGGCGCGCGGTATGGCGGCACTGCGCGGCATACGGATCGCCGAGGCGGACGTAGCGCTCGGGAATCCCGTGGAAGGAAAGCAGCAGCTTGTCGCCGCGGCCGTGCACGGCCCACCAAGCTTCGATGCTCGCGGCCAGTGCCTCGATATGGCCGGGATCGTCGTGGTAGTCGTTGACGAAGCGCAGTTCCGGCGGCCAGCGCAGCGACTTCATCGCGTCGGCCACGGCGTCGACCACCGAACCGGTGGAGGTGGCCGAGTACTGCGGATACAGCGGCAGCACCAGCAGGCGGCGTGCGCCTTCGCGTTGCAGCCGGGCGATGGTCTGCGCCACCGACGGCTCGCCGTAGCGCATCGCCAGCGCCACGCGCACCTGCGGTCCGAGTTCGGCCTGCAGCGCGCGCGCCAGCGCCTCGCTGTGCCAGCGCAGCGGCGAGCCTTGCGCCTCCCAGATGCGCGCATAGGCGTGCGCGGAGCGTCGCGGGCGCACACGCAGGATCACGCCGTGCAGGATCGGCAGCCACTTCCAGCGCGGGTAGTCGATCACGCGCGGGTCGGACAGGAATTCGGCGAGCCAGGGCCGCAGCGCCTTCGCGGTGGGCGCGGCCGGCGTGCCGAGGTTCACCAGCAGTACGGCAGTCTGAACGGATGCCGAGGCCGCAGGGCTGGGATCGCTTGCGGGGCCGGTATAGTGGTCGTGGCTAGGCATTGTGATGCTGGCGACAAGGTTGGCGCGAGTCTGCCACAAGCGCCCCGATCCCACCCAACGGCGGAGTTGCCCATGTTCAACAAGACATCGCTGTATCGCTTCATGCTGCTTGGCGCGGCAGTGCTGTTGCCGGCCATGGCCGCGCATGCCGACGACGACACCCCGCAGATGCGCGCAAACAGCGCGGTGCGTGTGCTGAGCGAGATCGAGCAGGCGCCGGACAAGGCCATCCCTAGCGACCTGCTCCGGGACGCCAAGGCGATCGCGGTCGTCCCCGACGTGCTGAAGGTCGGCTTCATCTTCGGCGGCCGCCGCGGTGAGGGCCTGATCTCGGTGAAGAACCCGGACGGCACCTGGTCCAACCCCAGCTTCATCTCGTTCGGCGGCGGCAGCGTGGGCTTCCAGATCGGCGTGTCGTCCACCGACGTGATCCTGGTGTTCCGCACCGAGCGCGGCGTGGACTCGATCGTCAACGGCAAGTTCACCGTGGGCGCCGACGCCAGCGCCGCGGCCGGCCCGGTGGGCCGTACCGCCGCGGCCGCCACCGACCAGCAGCTGAAGGCGGAGATCTACTCCTACTCGCGTTCGCGCGGCCTGTTCGCCGGCGTGGCGCTGGACGGCTCGGTGCTGAAGATCGACTACGACGCCAATGCGGCGGTGTACGGTGCCGGCATCACGCCGCGGCGCATCTTCGAAGGCGGTGTGACCAACGTGCCGCCCTACGTGACGAAGTTCCGCGACGCGCTGGAGGAGTACACTGCGAAGTAACCGCCTTGCGCAAAGATCGGCGGCTCGCGGGCGGAGCCGTTTCCGCCCCGAAGCGCCACGAGGAACATCATGGGTTTTGACAGCATCTGGCATTGGCTCCTGCTCCTGGTCATCGTGTTGCTGATCTTCGGCACCAAGAAGCTCGGCAACGTCGGCTCGGATCTCGGCAACGCCGTGCGCGGCTTCAAGAAGGCCATGCATGGCGACGACGAGAAGGAGAAGGAAAAAGCCAAGGAGCAGTTGCGCGCCGATCCGCCGGCCTCGTCGGCGAGCGCCAGCACGCAGGACCAGCGCGACTCGCACGAGTCGAAGTAAGCGCGGCACGGTGCCTGGGCGATGATCGAGATCAGCTTCGGCAAGCTGGTGCTGCTCGCGCTTGTCGCGCTGATCGTGCTTGGCCCCGAGAAACTGCCCGGCGCGGCGCGTACCGCCGGCGCCTTGCTGCGCCGCGTGCGCAGCGGCTGGGACAGCGTGCGCGCCGAAGTCGAGCGCGAACTGGAAGTGGAAGAAATCCGGCGTGCCGCGCGCGAGGCCGCCGCGCGCGCCGAGGCCGCGCAAAGCGAGTTCAAGGACAGCGTGCAGCAGGTGCGCGAGCCGTTGCACGAAGCGGCGGAAACGCTGAAGTCCGCGGCCGCACCGGCGCCGGCTGCCGAAGCAACCCAGTCCGAGGTGCAGCAATCGTTGCCGCTGGGCGAACCTGCGGCAGTCGCGGAAACGAAGGAGCCGGCGCATGGCGGCCACTGAGCCCGACGACCTGGGCGACGACCTGCAGCAGGGCCTGTTCTCGCACCTGATCGAATTGCGCTCGCGCCTGCTCAAGGCGGTCGCCTGCGTGCTGATCGTGCTGGTGGCGCTGGTGCCGTTCGCCAACCGCCTGTATTCGGAACTGGCCGCGCCGCTGGTGGCGCGCCTGCCGCAGGGCGCGCACCTGATCGCCACCGAAGTGGCCAGCCCCTTCATCACGCCGCTCAAGCTGGCGTTCTACGCGGCGCTGTTCATCAGCATGCCGGTGATCCTCTACCAGCTCTGGGCTTTCGTCAGCCCCGGCCTGTACAAGCACGAGAAGCGCCTGGCGCGGCCGCTGCTGGTGGCCACCTTGGTGCTGTTCTACTGCGGCTGCGCGTTCGCGTACTTCCTGGTGTTGCCGGCGGCGTTCCGCTTCCTCACCGCGGTGACGCCCGCGGGTGTGGAGATGATGACCGACATCACGCACTACCTCGACTTCGTGATGCTGATGTTCTTCGCCTTCGGCCTGTGCTTCGAGGTGCCGGTGGCGGTGGTGATTCTCGCCGCGGTCGGCCTCGTGGACATCGCCAAGCTGCGCAACGCGCGCCGCTACGCCATCGTGGGCGCGTTCGCGGTGGCCGCGCTGATCACGCCGCCGGACATCACCTCGATGATCCTGCTGGCGATCCCGATGTGCCTGCTCTACGAGCTGGGCATCGTGGCGGTGCGCTGGCTGCTGCCGCAGCCAGCCAGCGGGAAATCGTGAACTAGCTCCAGAGTTTCTGGTGCACGAATGTTCCGGGGGCCGGAACATTCGTGCGCAGTGCAGCGCCTGTGCCCTACGGCTGCGTGGTGGAGGTTGCCGCTGCCGGGGCCGCGACCGTAGCCGTCGGCGCAGGCATCGGCGCTACCTTCGTCGCGTCGTCCGGCCGCCACTTCAACCCGCCGTGCTTGTAGAGGTCGCTGGCCACCTGGTAGTAGGCGATCGCGGTGTCGACCAGGTCCTGCTTCACCGGCACCACGGGCGTGGCGTCGCCGGTGGCGAAGTTGGGCTTGAGCTGTTCGAGGCGCTTGCGCGGTTCGAGGATGGTGAGCGTGTCGCCGTGCACGTAGCCCAGCTTTTCATAGGTGCCTGGCAGGGCATGGCCCTGGCCGGGCGCGGTCTGGAATACGTCCTGGCCGAAGAAGCGCGAGCGGTAGCTGAAGTCGAGCAGGCCGAGCAGGGTGGGCGGGATGTCGAGCTGGCCCATCAGGGTTTCGACGCGTTGCGGCTTGAACTGATCCGGCGCGTAGATCCACAGCGGGATGTGGTAGTGGTTGATTGGGATGCTGGTCTTGCCGGCACTGGAGGCGCAGTGGTCGGCGGTGATCACGAACACGGTGTCGGCGAAGTAGGGCTTCGCCTGCGCGCGCTTGATGAAATCCTCGATCGACCAATCGGTGTAGGCCACCGCGCCAGGACGCGATGGCGCCTTCCACTTCACGCGCCCGGCCGGGTAGGTGTACGGGCGGTGGTTGGAGGTGGTCATGATGTGCAGGAAGAACGGCTTGCCCTCGGCGTGGATCTGGTCCATCTGGTTCAGCGCCAGCGTGTAGAGATCCTCGTCGGACACGCCCCACACGTTCTGGCTGTGGATTGGGGTGCCCGGCGGGATGGCGCTGCGGTCCACCGTCTTGTAGCCGTTGTGGCTGAAGAAGTAGTTCATGTTGTCGAAGTAGCCGTAGCCGCCGTACACGAACTCCGACTGGTAGCCGCGCTGGTTGAAGATGTCGGCCAGCGAGAACAGGTCCTCGTTGTTCTTCTCGCGCACCAGCGAGTCGCCCGGCGTGGGCGGCACCGACAGCGACAGCGCCTCCAGCCCGCGCACCGTGCGCGTGCCGTTGGCGTAGAGGTTGTCGAAGAAGATGCTCTTGTGGACCAGCGAGTCGAGGAAGGGTGTGAGGTTCTGCTTGTTGCCGAAGGTGGCGAGGTAGTCGCCGGACAGGCTTTCGACGCTGATCAGCACCACGTTGAGGTGCTTCTCCGGGCCTGCCGCATGGATGGCGCGGGTGAGGTCGCGCGGGTCGTCGCTGGTGAAAGTGGCGTTCGGCGCCTTGAGCTGCTGGCGCAGCAGCTTGAACGCCTCGTCGTCGGGCAGCGAGCGGTAGAACTTCTTGTAGTCGAGGTGGCTGCTGCGGAACGCGGCGAAGAACTGGTAGATGCCGTTGCCGGCCAGCTCGTTGACGTAGTTGTTGGCGGTGCGGTCCTTCATCTCGCCGTTGACGCCGGCCACCGAGACCACCGTGAGCAGCAGCCACACCAGCGGCACGCGGGCGCGCTGCCACAGCGTGCTGCCGTCGTCGCGCGCGCGCAGGCCGCGCCGGCTCAGCACGAAGGCCACCAGCGCCAGCACCACCAGCAACGCCAGCCAGGTGCCGACGGGATAGGACTCGCGGATGTTGCCGATCACCTCGGTGGTGTAGACGAGGTAGTCCACCGCGATGAAATTGAAGCGCGAACTGAACTCGTTCCAGAACACCAGCTCCGACGCCGCCACGAACAGCAGGCCGTACAGCAGCGCCAGGCCGAGGATGTACAGCCCCCATTGCCCGCTGGCGCGGTTGTAAGCCAGCGCCGGCATCGGCAGGAAGAACAGGAACACGATGAGCACCGGCCACGACTCGTGCACGTGCACATGCCACAGCAGGAACACCGCGCCCAGCGTGGCCGCGTACAGTGCCGCCATGCCGGCCAGGTATGCCAGCCAGCGGCCGGTGCCGGATACCGGCGCACGCCGCGTCGGCACCAGCCACAGGAACAGCACCATCGGCCAGGCCAGGTACACGAAGGTGATCAGGTCGTAGCCCAGGCCCACGCCGAATGCGTACAGCCAGTTCGCCGGATTCGGCGACACGTTGTGCCCCGACATCACCAGCAAGACGATGCGCGTGACGAACGAGATCACCAGATAGGTGATGCCAAGCCACCACAGGGGGCGAAAGCGCTGGCGCAAGGGGGACGGGGAGAACAAGGCGCGCGACACGGGCAGCTCCGGACAGATCGGGAAGGCCAACGCGCGTTATACACGCAAGCCTCATGTGGGTTGCACAATTTTCGTTGCCATCGCCTCGCGATGCCAGCCGCTTTCGGCTGCGGCGGAAGTCGCTTGCGAAGCGGATCGCCAGGGCGCTTCCGCGAGCGCGGCCTGTACTTCCGCCTTGAACGTGCGGCCCAGCAAGGCGCCCGCGCCGCAGTCATGGCGGAACACGTAGAACAGCGGGCGATAGCGGCGTGGATCGAATCGCTGGCATTGCCGCGCGTTGTGCCGCGCACGCACCTGCCACCGGCATTTGGCCGGGCGGTTCGGCGTGACGCTGTGCGAAGCCTGGCCGGCAAGTGGCTGGCTACGCGCCGACTCCGGCGGTCTGCATCTCCAGCCTGCGTCGGCTGGCGAACCTCGGCGTTCGGCTCGATGCGGCGATGCATACGAGCGCTTGAAACACATGTCTCGATCTAAATTCATGCGAGCTTGGCGTAAGGCGCGAACCTTAGAATAACTTTCGAATATCGAATGATATTGCGAAATATTGCTTGCTCGTAATTTGCCGCCGGGAATTGCCGCGTCAGATAAATGCCTGATCGAAAGCTTGGATTTCGTGTTTTCACGATACGCAATTTATTTCGATTTTTGCTGAAGCCTGTGTGCCGATGAACTGCAAAATGAAAAAAAAATGAATGATAAATGGGCCGGCGCTCGCTGTTCTTGTTTACGGGTATTGACGCGTGCGAATTGCATTGCGTAGGTTCAATGCGTTCGTCGCGAGGAGCGTGGCGAGCGATTCCGAGCGGCAGCCGTGGGGGCGGCGGCCGTCGAGCAGAGCCCAGGGTTGGCCGTGAGAGGGATTCTCCATGGGGAACGGTCGCTGCACATAGGCGCTCGGGAATCGTCTGGCAACTAGAAACCGGCGTCGCACGTGGGTGCGACATTCGTATTGCCACGGGGTCACGAGGCCGCGTCAGGCCCGTTCGCCCTCGAAAAACTGGGGAGTCATCCATGCATCATGTTCGTCTGAAAGTTCTGGCCGCCGCCATCGCCCTGGCCGCCACTTCATCGGTGTGCGCCACGTCGGCCAGCACCGCCAGCGCGGCGCAATTCGCGGTCGTGCGCCATGCCACCACCCTGCATACCGGCGACCGCGTCGTAGGCGCGCTCGACGCTGCGCATTCCATGCACGTCGCGGTGTCGCTGAAGCTGCGCAACAAGGCGCAGCTGGACGCGTTCGTCGCCGACCCGCACCATCCCAACCTCACGCCGGCGCAGTTCAACGCGATGTACGCGCCGACCGCCGAGCAGGCCGAGCAGGTGGCCAACTACCTGCGGCAGTCCGGCTTCAGCAATGTCACCATCGAGCCGAACCGTCTGCTGGTGACGGCCACCGGCCGCGCCGACAAGGCCGCTTCAGCGTTCCGCACTTCGCTGGTGCGCGTGCAGACGCACGACGGGCGCGACGCCTACGCCACGTCCAGCGACGTGCAGATCCCCGCCTCGCTGCAGGGCATCGTGAACGAGGTGCTGGGTCTGCAGACCGTGCATACCTTCCACGTGCTGACGCCGGTGCAGGTCAACGCCACCAGCGGCACCGCCGGCGCGCATGCGCCGACCGACTTCCCCGCGATCTACAACGCAGGCAGCACGGCGACCGGCTCGACGATCAACGTCGGCGTGATCACCTCCGGCAGCATGACCAACGTCAAGAGCGACTTCAGCAAGTTCCTCAGCCAGCACAGCAGCCTCGGCAGCATCCCGCTGAACGTGGTGACGGTGGACGGCGGCGGCACCACCACCAGCGGCGACGGCGAGTGGGATCTGGATACCCAGGACATTGCCGGCATGGCCGGTGGCGTGAAGGCGTTCTACCTCTACGACACCTCCAGCCTCAACACCCAGCCGCTGGTGGATGCGTTCAACAAGGCGGTCACCGACAACACCGTGCGCATCATCAACGTGTCGATCGGCGGTTGCGAAACCGGCATGGAGACGAACGGCGCGGCCACCGGCGACAACATCTTCGAACAGGCCGACGCGCAGGGCCAGACCTTCTCGATCTCCTCCGGCGACAGCGGCGCGGACGAGTGCGGCAACGGCGGCATCACGCCGAGCTGGCCGGCCGATTCGCAGTACGTGGTGGCGGTGGGCGGTACCGAGCTGTACACCTCGGGCACCACCTGGACCAACGAGACGGTGTGGAACAACCTCTCCTCCAACGAAGGCGCGACCGGCGGCAGCCCCAGCACCTTCGAGCCGCAGCCGAGCTGGCAGAACGGCGTGGGCCAGAACGCCGGCAGCTCGTACCGCGGCCTGCCTGACGTGGCCTTCGACGCCAGCCCGGTCAGCGGCGCCAACGTGATCGTGGACGGCGCCACCCAGCAGATCGGCGGCACCAGCCTGGCTTCGCCGCTGTTTGTGGGCGTGTGGGCACGTACGCTGGCCACCAAGTCGTCGCTGGGCTTCGCCGCACCGCTGATCTACGCGGATGCCGCCTCGCATTATTCGACCGACTTCCATGACGTGACCTCCGGCAACAACAACGGCGAAACCGCCGCGACGGGCTGGGACTACACCACCGGCTTCGGTTCGATCAACATCGCGAACTTCGTGGCCAACGTGGCCGGCAGCGGCGGCGGCAGCACGGGCGGTACGCCGGTGGCCAGCTTCACCGATACCGTGAGCGGGCTGTCGGTGAGCTTCACCAACACCTCCACCGACACCGGCGGCACGATCAGCAGCTACTCGTGGAACTTCGGCGACGGCAGCACCTCGACCTCGGCCAGCCCGAGCCACACCTATGCCGCAGCCGGCAGCTACACCGTGACCCTCACGGTCACCGACAGCACCGGCGCCACCAGCACCAAGACGGCCACGGTGACGGTTTCGTCCACCAGCACGCCGACCCAGCTGCTCGGCAATACCGGCTTCGAAACCGGCACGGCTTCGCCGTGGACGATGAGCAGCGGCACGCTGTGCAGCAACAGCACCTGCTCGGGTGAAGTCGCCCACAGCGGCACCTGGTTCGCGTGGCTCGACGGCTATGGCACGACGCACACCGACACGCTGTCGCAGAAAGTGTCCATCCCCTCCGGCAAGACCTCGGCCACGCTGTCGTACTACCTGCACATCGACACGGCGGAGACCGGCTCCACGGCCTACGACAAGCTGACCGTGCAGGTGCTGAACAGCTCGGGCACCGTGCTCAAGACCCTGGCGACGTTCTCCAACGTCAACGCCGCCAGCGGCTACACCGTGCACACCGCCAGCCTGTCCGCGTACATCGGCCAGACGGTGACGATCAAGTTCACCGGTACGGAAGACAGCTCGCTGCAGACCTCGTTCGTGCTGGACGACGTGACCTTGAACGTGCAGTAAGCGGAAACCGGCGGCTGTTCCGCCGCCGCCAAGGTCCGGATGCGCAAGCAGCGCATCCGGACCGGTCAGGAAGACCGGAGGCCCGATCGGCGACGATCGGGCCTTTTCGTGTGCGCGTCCGGGCGGGCGGCCCCGGCGCGCCCGCAAGCGGCCGGCCGCGCATCGCGCGCAGTACGCGTGCGACCATGTGCAGATGACTTCGACACTTCCACTTCGGCTGGCCATCGTCGGCGGCGGCCCTGCCGGCCTGGCGGCGGCCGAAGCCGCGAGCATGGCCGGCATCCAGGTCGACTTGTACGACGCCATGGGGTCGGTGGGGCGGAAATTCCTGCTTGCCGGCAAGGGCGGCCTCAACCTCACGCATGGCGAACCGTTCGCGCGCTTCGTCGAGCGCTACGGCGAGCGCCACGGGGAAGTCGAGCGCTGGCTGCGCGGTTTCGATGCCGAGGCGTTGCGCGGCTGGGCGCGCGGGTTGGGCGTGGAAACCTTCGTGGGCAGTTCGGGCCGCGTGTTTCCGGTCGACATGAAGGCAGCACCGCTGCTGCGGCGTTGGCTGCACCGCCTGCGCGCCGCGGGCGTTGCCTTCCACATGCACCACCGCTGGCTGGGTTGGTCGGAGGACGGCGCGCTGCGCTTTGCCACGCCGGAAGGCGAGCGCACCGTCGCGGCCGATGCCGTGGTGCTGGCGCTGGGCGGCGCCAGCTGGCCGAAGCTGGGTTCCGATGGCGCGTGGGTGGCGCCGCTGCGCGATGCCGGCGTCGACGTCGCGCCATTGCAAAGCGCCAACTGCGGTTTCGAGGTCGACTGGAGCGAGCATCTGCGCACGCGCTTCGCCGGTGCGCCGCTGAAGTCGGTGGCGGCGCATTGGACGGATCGCCATGGCGCTGCGCAAACGCGGCGGGGCGAATGCGTGCTCAGCGAATACGGCATCGAAGGCAGTCTGGTCTATGCCATCGGCGCGGATTTGCGCGAGCGCATTGCGCGGGACGGCGAAGCGACGCTGCAGCTCGACCTCACCCCGGGCATCGCACACGCGGCCTTGGCGGAACGCCTCGCTGCGCCGCGCGGCAAGCACAGCCTGGGCGACTGGCTGCGCCGCCGCGCGCATCTCGACGCGGCGAAATGCGCGCTGGTGTTCGAGGCCGCCGACAAGGCCGCGCTGGCCGATCCGGTTGCGCTGGCGGCGCGGATCAAGGCGTTGCCGTTGACGCTGCGGGCGCCGCGCCCGCTGGCGGAAGCCATCAGCACGGCGGGCGGCGTGCGTCTCGAAGCGCTCGACGAGCACCTGATGCTGCGCGCGCGGCCGGGCACGTTCTGCGCGGGCGAGATGCTGGACTGGGAAGCGCCCACGGGCGGCTACCTGCTCACCGCCTGCTTTGCCGGCGGCCTGCTCGCCGGGCGCGGCGCGGTGCGTTGGCTGGCGGCGTCCGCCGGTGCGGACGGGGTTGCCGCAGACGCTCAGCGGTAGTCCTGCACGATCGCCAGCAAGGGCGCGAGATGCGCCTCGAAATGCTTCCAGCGCGCCACCGAGGACCGGTAGATCGGCTTGCGCACCTGGGCGATGCTGGCGGTCCGCACCACGCGCGTATTGCGGTGGAAATCGAGGCAAGCCTCGTCCCACGGCAGCCCGAGGTAGTCGAGCAGGCGCCTTGCCTGGCCTTCGGTGTCGGCGACCATGTCCTCGTAGCGCAGGTCCAGCACGGTGCCGGGCGGCAGCACGCGGTGCCAGTGCTGCATGAGCTCGATGTAGCGCACGTAGTAGCGGCCCGTGCTGCCCAGGTCGTAGCTGAAATCGAGGTTGCCGGCTTCGAACAGGCGCGCGTAGCAGGAGAAGCAGGAATCCATCGGATCGCGCATGGCGTGGATGATCTTCGCGTGCGGCAGCATGCGGTGGATCATGCCCACGTGCAGGAAGTTGGCCGGCAGCTTGTCGGTGACGTGCGTCGCCTGCGGGGCATGCCGCCACGCGCGTTCGATGTAGGCATCGCCCAGCCGCTGCAGGGCCTCGGCGGAGAGCGTGGCGGCGATCTCGGGATAAGTGGCGGCCGGCGTGTCGAAGGCGTGCACCACGTCATGCAGGTCGGTCAGTTCGCCGGCGCCATGGATGCCCGGATGGCTGGCCAGGATCTGTTCGATCAGCGAGGTGCCCGAGCGCGGCATGCCGACGATGAAGACCGGCGTGCGGTCGGCACGTGCGGCCGGCGGCTGGCCCGCGAAGAGATCCGCGTGGAAGACGGCGCGCAGGCGCGCGACCAGCGCCGCCTCGCGCGCCTCGTCGTGCGGGAAGCGCGCGCGCTGCTCGCGGTTGCCTTCCGCGTAGGCCGCGAAGGCGTCGCCGTGGCGGCCGGCGTCCTCGCGCATCTTGCCGAGCGCGAACCAGTAGTTGACGCGCCCGGCCGGCGGCAGGCTTGGCAACTGGTGCTGCTGCGATTCCAGCATGCCGAGGTGCGGATCGTCCGCGGCATGCGTGCGGAACGGCGCAAGGTTGCAGTGCGCCTGCAGGAAGTCCGGCTTGACCGCGATGGCGGCCTCGAAGCTGGCGCAGGCTTCTTCCACGCGGCCCTGCTTCTTCAGGCACAGGCCGAGGTTGTTGAGCGCCATCAGGTAGTCGGGCCGGATCGCCAGCGCGCGCCGGTAACTCCGCTCGGCCTCGTCCAGCCGCTGTTGGTCGCGCAGGATGTTGCCGAGGTTGAAGTGCGGTTCGGCGTAGCGGTCGTGGAGGGCCAGCGCCTGCCGGTAGCTGGACTCGGCTTCGCCCGGGCGGCCTAGGTCGCGCAAGGCGTTGCCGAGGTTGTTGTGCGCTTCGGCGTAGTCCGGCTTGATCGCCAGCGCGCGGCGGTAGCAGGCCTCGGCCTCGGCCAGCCGCGCCTGCTCGCGGTACACGATGCCCAGGCTGTTGTGGGTGTTCGCATCGTCGGGACGCGCCGCCAGCACGTGCAGGAAGTGCGCCTCGGCCGCGTCCGGCTGGCGGATCGCCAGCAGCGTGTGGCCCAGCCGCGCATGCGCCTCGGTGAAGCCGGGCCGGATCGCCAGCGCCTGCCGGAAGCTGGCCGCGGCCTCGGCCAGTTGCCCCAAGGCGCCCTGGGTATTGCCGAGCAGGTAGTGCGCCTCGACATGGTCAGGCCGCAGCGCGATAGCCTGCCGGTAACTGCGCGCGGCCTCGGCCAGGGCGCCCTGCGCCATCTGCGCCTTGCCCGCGGCGACATGGGCGTCGGCATCGCGCGGCGGCGGGGACGTTTTCGCATCGTGGGACATGGCGGCTGCAGGAATCCGTTCGTGGCGTCAGCCGAGCGGGCGTACGCGGAAATTGCGGCCCTTGATGCGGCCTGCGCGCAGCCGTTCCAGCGCCTTGTTCGCCAGCGCGCGCGTGATCGCCACGTAGGCGCGGGTGGCGAACACGTCGATCTTGCCGATGTCCTTCGCCTCGAGCCCGGCATCGCCGGTGAGCGCGCCGAGGATGTCGCCGGGGCGCAGCTTGTCCTGCCGGCCGGCGTCGATCACCAGGGTCTTCATCGGCGCGAGGTGCAGGGTCTTGCCGCGCGGCGGCGCCAGTTTCAACACGCGCCACGGCAGCGGTGTGCCCGAGGCTTCTTCGATGTTGGCCGCCTTGGGCCGCTCGCGCGGCGTGCACAGGGTGATCGCCAGGCCGGATTCGCCGGCGCGGCCGGTGCGGCCGATGCGGTGGGTGTGGGTGTCCGGGTCGTGCGCGATGTCGTGGCTGAGCACCAGCGGCAGCCCGGCGATGTCGAGACCGCGCGCCGCGACGTCGGTGGCCACCAGCACCGAGCAGCTGCGGTTGGCGAAGCGCACCAGCACCTCGTCGCGGTCGCGCTGTTCCATGTCGCCGTGCAGGGCCAGCGCGGAGAAGCCGCGGCGGTCCAGCTCCTGCGCCACCGCGTCCACGTCCTTGCGCATGTTGCAGAACACCAGCGCGTGCTGGCCGCGTTCGCCGGTCAACAACTGCGCCAGCGCATCGAGCTTGTGCGCCGGCTCGACTTCGATGAACTGCTGCTCGATCGCCGGCCGGGCTTCGGCGGGCGCGTCGATGGTGATTTCCACGGGGTCGTTCTGCACGCGACCGCTCACCGCGCGGATCTCCTCGGCATAGGTGGCCGAGAACAGCAGGGTCTGGTGGTGCTTGGCGATGCGCCCGACGATGTCGTCGATGGCCTCGCTGAAACCCATGTCGAGCATGCGGTCGGCCTCGTCCAGCACCAGCACCTTGATACCGCCGCCGTGCAGGCTGCCGCGCTTCAAGTGTTCCTGTACGCGGCCGGGTGTGCCGACCACGATGTGCGGATCGTGCGCGAGCGAGGCCAGCTGCGGGCCAAGCGGCATGCCGCCGCACAGGGTCAGCAGCTTCACGTTGGGGATGTTGGCGGCGAGCTTGCGGATCGCCTTGCTGACCTGGTCGGCCAGTTCGCGGGTGGGGCACAGCACCAGCGCCTGCAGGCGGATGGTCTCCACCTCCAGCGCCTGCAGCAGCGCAAGGCCGAAGGCGGCGGTCTTGCCGCTGCCGGTCTGCGCCTGCGCGATCACGTCGCGGCCTGCCAGCATCGGCGGCAGGCTTTGCGCCTGCACCGGCGTCATGGCGGCGTAGCCGAGGGTTTCGAGGCTGGCGAGCAGGGCGGGTTTGAGCGGCAGGGTGGCGAAGGCGGTCATGCGCCATGATCGCATGCCGCCGCCGCGGCACGCCTTTATTCCAGCGCGGAGTCGATGATGATCTCGCCGCTCAGCACCTTGTGGATGGGGCAGGCGTTGGCGATCTGCAGCAGGCGCCCGCGCTGTTCGTCGCTCAAGGCGCCGTGCAGCGTGATGCGTCGGTCGATCCGGTGGCTGCCGGGCGGCAGCGTGCCGTCGGGGTTGAAATCCAGCGCCACCTCCACGCCTTCCAGCGGCCAGCCCTTGCGCTCGGCGTACATCTTCAGCGTGATCGCGGTGCAGGCGCCGAGGCTGGAGAGCAGCAGGCGGTGCGGGTCGGGAGCGGTGTCGCCGCCGTGCAGGGCGGGCGGCTCGTCGCCTTGCCAGACGTGCCCGCGGTCGTCGGCGAGACGCACCGCGTAGGGCGTGGCGGCAATGCTGGCGGTGACGGCGGGTGTGGCGCTCATGGCGATCTCCGGTTTTCGATGACCCCTCTGTTTACCACGCCGTGCGTAATCCGCGTGTGCGACTTGCATCCGTCCACGCGGTCGCGGATCGTGTACGCCCCGAGTTTCGCCGACGCATCCCCATGGACATCGTTTTCATCGAAGACCTGCGCATCGACGCCGTGATCGGCATCTACGACTGGGAGCGCCGCGTGCGGCAGACGTTGGCGTTCGACATCGAGATGGCGTTCGACAATGCCGTGCCGGCCGCCAGCGACGACATCGCGCACACGCTGAACTACAAGGACGTGTCCAAGCGGCTGATGGACTACGTGGGCGCGTCGAGCTTCGGCCTGGTGGAAACGCTGGCCGAACGCTGCGCGGCGATCATCCGCGAGGAGTTCGGCGTGCAGTGGGTGCGGCTGAAACTCTCCAAGCCCGGCGCGGTGCGTGGCGCGAAGGCGGTGGGCGTGCGCATCGAGCGCGGCACGCGGCCGGATTGAGCATGGAGCGCGTCTATCTCAGCCTCGGCTCCAACCTCGAGCCGCGGCGCTACCTCAACGCGGCGCTGGCCGAACTGCGCGCGCGCTTCGGCGGCATCACCATATCGCCGGCCTATCGCAGCAAATCGGTGGGTTTCGACGGCGCGGACTTCGTCAACCTCGCGGTGGGCCTCGATACCGATCTCGAACCCGGGGCGCTCAACGACTGGCTGCACGCGCTGGAGGACCGCCACGGCCGCCGCCGCGACGTGCCGCGCTACTCCGACCGCACGCTGGACGTGGACATCGTGCTCTACGGCACGCGCGTGATCGACGGCCCCGGGCACCTGCAGATTCCGCGCAAGGAGCTGCGGCACGCCTTCGTGCTGAAGCCGCTGGCCGACATCGCGCCGCAGGCGCGGCATCCGGTCAGCGGCCTGACGATGGCCGAGCTGTGGGCGGCGTTTCCGCAGGAACGCGAGCCGCTGGTGTCCGAGCCGCTCTGACGGCGCAGGATCGCGTGCACTGTCGCCACGTCGCGGGCGGTGCTAGAAAGGCGGCTCCAATCGCACGGAGGGTGGGGGCATGGCCGGAAAATTCGCCCGTAGCTGGGCATTGATGAAGGCGAGCGCAGGCCTGTTGCGCGAGGACAAGTCGCTCTTGGTATTCCCCTTGCTGGCAGGCGTATGCAGCGTGGCGGTGGCGGCGAGTTTCCTGGTTCCGGTGGTGCTGGCGGCGATCGGCCATCATGCCGACGTGGACGGGCGCCATTTTCCGCCGCTGTATTACGCGGTGCTGTTCGCGTTCTACCTCGTGCAGTACTTCGTGATCGTGTTCTTCAACACCGCGCTGGTCGGCGTGGCGCTGGCGCGACTGCGCGGCGAGCCGGCCGGTCTGGCCGACGGCTTCGCGCTGGCGCGTTCGCGGCTGGGCAGCATCTTCGGCTACGCGCTGATCGCCGCCACGGTGGGTCTGCTGCTGCGCATGCTGCAGGAGCGGCTGGGGCTGATCGGCCGCTTCGTGGTGGGCCTGCTCGGGCTGGCGTGGACGGTGGCCACCTTCCTGGTGGTGCCGGTGCTGGCCAGCGAGGGTACCGGCCCGATGGATGCGGTGAAGCGCAGCGCGGAGCTGCTCAAGCGCACCTGGGGCGAGAACCTGATCGGCAACGCGGGGCTGGGCGTGGTGTTCGGCCTGGTGATGTTCCTGTTCGTGCTGCTCGCCGCCGCGGCGATGGTCGGTGCGGCGGCCACCGGATCGGTCGCCGCCATGGTGCTGGCGGGCGTGGTGATCGTGGCCGCCTTCATCGTGCTCGGCCTGGTGCAGTCCACCTTGCAGGGCATCTATTCCGCCGCGCTGTACCGCTATGCGGAAGCGGGCGAAGTGGGCGGCGGTTTCGACCAGGCGCTGCTGGAGTCGGCGTTCCGCGCCAAGCGCTGATTCACACCGTGAGCGTGCGCCCGCCGTCGACGCGGATGATCTGTCCGGTCACGTAGGGCGCGTCGCGCAGCAGCCACAGCACGGCGCCGGCCACGTCCTCGGGCGAGCCGGCGCGCTGCAGGGGGGTGCGGGCGAGCATCGCCTGCTGGTCGTCGTAGGGCTTGCCGTCGCTGGGCCACAGCACGGCGCCGGGGGCCACGCCGTTGACGCGGATGTCCGGAGCGAGGTCCAGCGCCAGCGCGCGGGTCATCGCCGCCAGTGCGGCCTTGGCCATGCAGTAGATGGGATGGTTCGCCAGCGCGCGCTCGGCATAGATGTCCACCAGGTTGACGATGGCGCCGCGGGCGGCCCGCAGTGCGGGCGTGGCGGCCTGGGCGAGGAAGAACGGCGCCTGCGCGTTCGAGGCGAACAGCTCGTTCCATTGCGCGACGGTGGCGGTGCCGACCGGCGTGGGAAAGAACGCCGAGGCGTTGTTGACCAGCGCATCGAGCCGGCCGAAGCGCGTTAGCGTGGCGTCCACCAGTGCGGCCGGCGCATGTGGGTCGGCCAGTTCGGCCTGCAGCACGAGGGTGCTGCCGGTGCGCCCGCGCTCCAGTTCCGCGGCCAGCCTTTGCGCTGCCTCGGCCGAATGACGGCAGTGCAGGACGAGGTCGTAACCGGCCGCGTGCAGGCGGCGCGCGATCACCGCGCCCACGCGCTTGCCGGCACCGGTGACCAGGGCGACGGGGCGTTCGTGGCGGGGCGGCATGCGGCGATTCCTGCGCGAGGGGGTGGCGTGAGCTTGCCGGATCGCCGCCCGCGCGTCACTCCGCGCTGCCGCGCGGCAGGCCCGCGCGCGTGGCGGGCACCTCGACTGTGCGGCCATCGCTTTCGAATCCGATGCCGCGGCTGAACAGTTCGATGGTGGTGGCGGCGACCTGCCCGGTGTCGTAGTAGGCATAGGCGCCCACGCCCACGGCGCCGACCACCGGCAGCCAGCGCGACATGCCCTCGCCCAGCGCGCGCCGGCTGAGCTTTACGCCGAGCTGTTTGGCGATGCGCTCCATCACGGTGAACGACATGCGGCGGAACAGCAGGCGGTCGCCCATGCGCACCACCATGTCGCGGAAGGCCTGAGCCGCGGTATGGCGGAACAGGCAATACAGCATCTGCTCGCGGCCCAGCTCGACGTGGCGGCCGTAGGCGGCGGCGATGTCGCTGACCATCTGCGCCTGGATCTTCCAGATCGCCATCAGCTCGGGCATCAGGGTGAGCCAGCCCAGCGGCCCCGGAGGCATCGCCAGCGTGCCGGAAGTGAGCGCCGCGCGCTGAGCTGCGCGGCTGGCGATCCGGCGCGCCTGCATCCGCGGATCGGCCGCGCCATCCACCGTGCTGTCCGGAATGCGGCTGACGAAGTCGAGGATGGCCTGGGTGATCCGGTTCGCCTCCTCCGGCTTGCCGATCACGGCGGGGAGCTGGCGATGGTCGTCGGACGGGGCGGGTCGGCTCATGGCGCAACTCCGGGGCGGTGCGATGCGGCCAGTCTAGGGTGGCTGCATGAAGCCGTGATCAACAGACTGACCGTGGCATGACTTGTGGCACGGGGCAGGCGCAATCCTGCGCGAGCAATGTTATAACATTACACGACAGTCCGGCCGCCTCGCCGGATCGACGCCACCACGGAATCCCCAGCCATGAAGCTTTCCCCGCTTGCCCTGAGCCTCGCCGCCGCGTTGTTCATCGCCCCTGTCCACGCGCGTGCCGACGACGCCACTCCGCCGCAGGCGCCTGCGGCGAGCGGTGGTGCGAACGCCAACCAGCCGGTGAGTGGCGACAGCGACCAGGAGATGGCGCGCAACCGGCGGGCGACGAAAGTGCAGAACTTGAGCGGCATCAGCGTCTCGGCCGCGCTGGACCAGGCACGCAACGCGCTGTCGCCGGATACCGGTTCGAGCCAGTACGTGATCGACGCGAAGGACATCCAGGCGCTGCCGCTGGGCGCGTCCACGCCGCTGAACCAGGTGGTGCTGCAGGCGCCGGGCGTGGTGCAGGATTCCTACGGTGGCCTGCACGTGCGCGGCGACCACGCGAACCTGCAGTACCGCATCGACGGCGTGATCATCCCCGAGTCGATCTCCGGCTTCGGCCAGACGCTGGACTCGCGCGCGATCCACAGCATGAACCTGCTCGACGGCGCGCTGCCCGCGGAATACGGCCTGCGCACCGCCGCCGTGGTGGACATCACCACCAAGAGCGGCGCCGACCTCGGCAACGGCGGCAGCATCGGCGTCACCGGCGGCTCGTTCGGCACCTTCAACCCGAACGTCTCGCTGTGGGGCAACAGCGGCAACTGGAGCGCCTACTTCACCGCCAACTACCTGCAGAACGACGTCGGCATCGAGAATCCCACCGCCAGCCGCTCGCCGATCCACGACCACACCAACCAGGCCAAGGGTTTCGGCGACATCTCCTACCTGATCAATAACGACACCCGGCTGAGCTTCATGTTCGGCTTCGCCAACAACCGCTTCCAGATCCCGAACAATCCCAATCAGACGCCGCAGTTCGGCTACCTCGACGTCACCAACTTCAACTCCGCCGACCTCAACGAGCAGCAGGACGAGCAGACCCGTTTCGGCGTGCTCTCGCTGCAGGGCAAGCTGGGCAAGACCGACTACCAGGTCTCGCTGGGCCAGCGCTACAGCGGCCTGCAATACCTGCCCGACGACATCGGCGACCTGATGTTCAACGGCGTGGCCGGCGCCATCAACCAGACCGACCGCGCCAGCACGCTGCAGGCGGATTTCTCCACGCCGCTCAACGACACCCACACGCTGCGCTACGGCATCTACGGCAGCTACGACAAGGCCGCCACCAATACCAACTCGCTGGTGTTCCCGGCCGACGCCGACGGCAGCCAGGCCAGCACCACGCCGCTTGGCATCTACACCAGCAACGGCGTCACCGCCAAGACCTGGTCCGCCTACGTGCAGGACGAGTGGAGCATCGGCGAAAACTGGACGGTGAACTACGGCCTGCGCGGCGACGAGTACAAGGCCTTCGGCACCACGCAGAGCCAGCTCAGCCCGCGCGTGGGCGTGGTCTGGCAGGCGGGCGAGAACACCACGGTGCACGCCGGCTACTCGCGCTACTTCACGCCGCCGGCCACCGAGATGATCACCGCCGCGAACATCGCGGCCTTCGCCAACACCACCAATGCGGTGAAGAACTACGGCGACAACGAGCCGCTGGCCGAGCGCTCCAACTATTTCGACGCCGGCATCTCGCAGAACGTCGGCAGCCACTGGACGCTGGGCCTGGATACCTACTACCGCCAGGTGCACGACCTGCAGGACGAGGGCCAGTTCGGCGCCGCGCTGGTCTATTCCACCTTCAACTACAAGTACGGCCGCGTGGCGGGCACCGAGTTCACGGCCAACTACGACAACGGCCCGTGGACGGGTTATTTCAACTTCGCGTGGAGCAAGGCGATGGGCAAGGACGTGGTCACCAGCCAGTACAACTTCAGCCCGGACGACCTGGCCTACATCGCGTACAACTACATCTACCTCGACCACGACCAGAAATACACCTCATCCGGCGGACTCAGCTATGCGCTGGGCGACAACACCAAGTTGGGCGCCGACTACCTGTTCGGCACCGGCCTGCGCCGCGACGGCGCGGTGCCGAACGGCGACCGCATGCCGGCCTATTTCCAGCTCAACCTCAACGTCTCGCACGACTTCACGTTCGACCACTTCGGCAAGCTGCACACCCAGCTTGCGGTCATCAACGCGCTGGACCGCACCTACGAGCTGCGCGACGGCACCGGCATCGGCGTGGGCGCGCCGCAGTTCGGGCCGCGCCGCGGCCTGTACCTGAGCCTGCAGAAGGATTTCTGATCGACGGGTCCCCGTGCGCCCCGTCCGTGTTCGCCGCACTCCCTCCCCCATGGCGGCGAACGCGGGCGGGGCGCTTTTCTGCCGCGGTCCGCGCGGATGCATCGGCTATCCTTGTCGCCCTTGCAGATGACGACGGCCCGCATGTCTTCCCGCCTCCCCGAACCCGGCGCCGACGAGCGCGCGCATTCCGACCGCCTGCTGCAGCACCTGCGCGAGCAGATCGCTGCCCACGGCCCGATGCCCTTCTCGCAATTCATGGAGCGCTGCCTCTACGCGCCGGGGCTGGGCTACTACAGCGCCGGCAAGACCAAGTTCGGCGAGGCCGGCGATTTCGTCACCGCGCCGGAACTGGGCGAACTGTTCGCACGCTGCGTGGCGAACGTGGTGGCGCCGGTGCTGGACACGCTGGGTGAACCGGCCACGTTCCTCGAACTCGGCGGCGGCAGCGGCGCGTTCGCCGAGGCGGTACTCAAAGCGCTCGCCGAAGCCGGCAGCCTGCCGCATCGCTATTTGATCCTCGAACCCAGCGCCGACCTGCGCGAGCGCCAGCGCGAACGCCTCGCCGCCGCGTTGCCGGCCGCGGTCAACGCGCGCGTGCGCTGGCTGGACGGCCCGCCCGACCATGGCTGGCGCGGCGTGCTGTTCGCCAACGAGGTGATCGACGCGCTGCCCGCCACGCGCATCGCGATGAAGAACGGCGAGGTGTACGAGGAATACGTGGCGCTGGACGGCGAAGGCCGGCTGATGCGCGTGGACCGTCCCGCCGATGCGCTGGTGGCCGGCGCGGTGCGCCATGTCGAGCGCGACCTCGGCGAGGACTTCGCCGACGGCTACCGCAGCGAGATATTGCCGCAGCTGCCGTATTGGCTGCAGGCCGTGGCCGGTTCGCTGGAGGCCGGCGTGATGCTGTTCGTCGACTACGGCTACGTGCGCCGCGAGTTCTACCAGCCCGACCGCCGCGACGGCACCTTGATGGCGCACTACCGCCACCGCGCGCACGGCGATCCGCTGTGGCTGCCCGGCCTCAACGACCTCACCGCCTCGGTGGATTTCACCGCGCTGGCGGAGGCCGGCAACAGCGCCGGCTTCGGCGTGGCCGCGTACCTGCCGCAGGCGCAGTTCCTGATCGCCAGCGGCCTGCAGGAAGCCTTCGCGTCGGCCCATGCGAAGGCCGCCGACGAAGCGGCGCGCTACCGCCTCGCGCAGGAGGTGAAGCGGCTGACGCTGCCCGACCGCATGGGCGAAAGTTTCCAGGCGATGCTGTTCGCGCGCGGCATGGACATGCTTCCGTTGCCGGCGGAGCTGCTGGAGGCGGATCAGGGCGGGCGCTTGTAGTCAGCGCTGCGGCAGCGAACCCGCCGCATCGACGCCTCGGGGCGCGCGTTCGCGAAACTGCACCACGTTGCCTTCCGGATCGTGGCCGTCGCAAACCTGCGTACCCTGAAACGCCCACTCGCGCGAGGCCGTGTCGAGCTGGCCGCCGTGCGTCTGCGCCGCTGCCCGCGCCGCTGCGAGGCTGGCGACCGTGAAAACCAGTTTGATCGCCGTGTTTTCGCGGCGCTGCGGCGGATCGGCGACGTGGATGGTTGCCGCAAGCTTGCGCGGAACGGCGACGACCACGAGCTGGAAGGCTTCCGATTCCAGCACGAGGTGGCCCGGCTCTTCGTGCACACGCCGCAGGCCGGCGACCTCCGCATAGAAGTTGCCGACGCTGGCGATGTCCTTGGCGTACAGGACGGCGGCGGCCGCAGGCGGGTTTGGCATGGCGAATCCCTTGGCGATGCGCGCGGATGCGGCGGCGAGGCTTATTTCGCGGCCGGTGTCGCGGCCGCCCCATGCGCCAGCGCCAGTCCCTTGAGCACGTTGAGCGCCTGCGACAGCGCATAGTCGCTGGTGGCGAGCTTGGTGGCGGCGGCGCTGCCGTCGTTGTCGATGTCGCCGCCGGCCTGGGCGTTCTGGTTGGCGAGGTGGTGCGGCAGGTCGGCTTCGGAGTCGATCAGCGCGGGCGCCGTGTCGGCCTTGCGCACGTCGATTTCGGCCAGCGCGATGTCGGGCTTGATGCCCTCGGCCTGGATCGAGGTGCCGTTGGGCGTGTAGTAGCGCGCGGTGGTGATCTTCACCGCATGGTCGGCGTCCAGCGGCAGCACGGTCTGCACCACGCCCTTGCCGAAGGTGCGCTGGCCCATCAGCAGCGCGCGGTGGTTGTCCTTCAGCGCGCCGGAGACGATCTCGGCGGCGGAAGCGGTGCCGTGGTTCACCAGCACCACCAGCGGTGCGCCGTTGAGCAGGTCGCCCGGGTGTGCGCTGAAGCTCATGTTGGAGTCGGCCAGGCGGCCGCGCGTGGTGACGATGGTGCCGGAATCGAGGAAGTCGTCGCTGACGCCCACCGCGGCGGTGAGCAGGCCGCCGGGGTTGTTGCGCAGGTCCAGCACGGCGCCCTTGGGCGCGCCGTCCTTGGCGATCAGCGCGCCCAGCTTGCGCTCCAGGTCGGAGGCGGTGTCGCTCTGGAACTGGGTGATGCGGATGTAGTCGTAGCCGGGTTCGAGCTGGCGCACCTTGACGCTGGTGATGGCGATGTTCTCGCGCACCAGGTGCATGTCCACCGGCGTGTCGCTGTCCTTGTGCAGGATGGTCAGGGTGATCTTGCTGCCGGGCTTGCCGCGCAGCTGCTTGAACATCTCGTCCACGTTCTGCGGGTCGACCAGTACGCCGTCGATCTTCACGATGCTGTCGCCGGGCTTGATGCCGGCGCGCGAGGCGGGCGTGTCGTCGATCGGCGTGACGATCAGCAGGCCGCCGTCCTGTTCCAGCACCTCGATGCCGAGGCCGCTGTACTGGCCGGTGGTGTCCTCGTCGAGCTGGGCCAGGCCGTCCTTGTCGAGGTATTCGCTGTGCGGGTCGAGGCCGGCGAGCATGCCGGTGATCGCGTCCTTCATCAGCTCCTTGTTGCTCACCGGCTCGACGTAGGCCTGGCGCACGATGTCGTAGACGCGGCTGAAGCGGCGGATGTCGTCGAGGCTGGGCTGGGCGTCTGCGTCCTTGGCGGGGGCGTCGGCGCGCACGTGGGTGGCGGGCAGGTCGGTGGGCGGCTCGGGTGCGCTGGCGGCCGGGGCCGGGGCGGTCTGCGCATGCACGAACGGCGCCGCCAGCAACAGGGCGCACAGGCTGTAGGTGGAAAACCGCATGGAACGACTCCAGGGGAAGTGGGATGGGCCACGCGGACGGCTGGCCTCGACCTTGCCAGCCTGCGACGACGGCGCCCTGCCGTCAACGCCGCCGCGCTGCGCGATCAGTGGGACTTCAGCCAGCTGCGCGGATCGACCGGCTGGCCGTCCTTGCGCAACTCGAAATACACGCCGGTGTTGACGCCGGTCGGCGCGCTGGCGGTGCCGACCGGCTGGCCGGCCTTCACCGCGTCGCCCACGCTGTGCAGCAGCGCTTCGTTGTTGCCGTACATGCTCATCCAGCCATTGCCGTGGTTGAGGATCAGCAGCATGCCGTAGCCGCGCAGGAAGCCGGCGTAGACCACGCGGCCGTTCGCCACCGCGTGCACCTCGCTACCGCCGGGTGCGCGGATCAGCACGCCGTTGCCGTAGCTGTGCACCTCGCCGGAGGCCGGCCAGGGCAGGTTGCCGCGGATGTTGGCGCCGGCGCGGCCCACTTCCAGCGCGGGCGACGCCTTGCCGCCGCGGCTGCGCGCGGCGGCCGCGCGCATCGCCTCGTCGATCTGCTTCTGCAGCCGCGAGACCAGCGAGTTCAGCGATTGCTCGTCCTGCTTCAGCGCGGCGAGCCGCTGCGCCTGGTTCTGGTAGGTGGCGTCGGCTTCGGCGGCCAGTTTTTGCTGCGCGGTGCGCTGCTGGGCCAGCTGCCTGCTCTGCTTTTCGCGCTCGTCGCGTTGCGCCTGCAGCGCCTGCTGTTCGGCGGTGATCTGCGCTTCCAGCGTCTGCAGCTGGGCCAGGCTGGCGGTGAGCTGCTGCACCTTCTGCAGGCGGTCCCGCTGGAAGTACTGCGAATAGACCAGCGCGCGCGCGATGCGGTCCATGTCCTCGTTGTCCAGCAGCAGGCGCAGGTCCGAGCCGTGGCCGAGCGCGTAGCTGGCGCGCAGCAGGTCGGCGATGGCGGCGCGCTGGCCGGCGAGTTTCTGCTGGAGGTCGGCGCGCTGCTGCTGCAATTGTTCCAGCTGCTGCTGCTTGGCGGCGATGTCGGCGTCGGTCTGGCGCAGCGCGCGCGCGGCGGCGGCCAGCGCGGCGGTCTGTTTCGCCAGCTCCGCATTCAGCTGGTCGCGGTGCGCGGCGGTGGCCGCCTGTTGCTTGTCCAGCGCCTGCACCTCCTGGTGCACGCTGCTCAGCTTCTGCTTTGCCGCGGCCTGTTCGGCCTGGCGCTTGTCCTGGGCATGGAGCGATGCGGCGGCGAGGGCGGCGGCCAGTACGAAGGCGGTCAGGACGGGGAAAGGGGCGCGGCTGGGCATCGGACGATTATGGCCGAGCCGGCGGATCGCGGCGAGCGCCGGGGCCCGTGCATTTCGCCGCGCCGCGATGCATCTGCGCCGACCGGCCCGTGCATCCGGGCCGGCCGGCGCCCTCGGGTAACCCTGCGTCAGAACAGGTCCGCGGAAACGGTGACGCTGTAACTGCGCGCGGGGATGGTCCAGAACAGCGGCGTGCCGTCGGCCGCGGTGGTGCCGGCCAGCGCGTTGATGCGGGTGTCGTTCAACAGGTTGTTGACCTGGACGCCGAGCTTGATGTCCTTCAGCTCCGCCGTATGCAGCTCGAAGCGGTAGCTGGCGGCGAAGTTGGCGATCGCGTAGCCGCCGATCGGCGTGTCGTCGCTCGCGTTGGCGCTGTAGAAGGTCTTGCCGACGAACTTGTCCGTCAGCGACGCGTAGATCGGGCCGCTGCGGTAGATCAGGCCCAGCGCCGCGGTCTTGTGCGGCGTGTTCGGGTTCCAGGTGTTGCTTTCGGTCTGGATCGCGCGGTTGAGCGAGCCGTTGGCGTAGACGCTGAAGCCGCCGCCGACGATGTAGGAGCCCTCCAGCTCGATGCCGCTGTAGTGCACGCCGCCGCCGTTGTAGAAGTAGGTGACGCCGCCGATCTTCTGGCTCTGGATGAAGTTGTTGAAGTCGATCTTGTACACGTCGCCGGACAACGTGAGGTTGTCGCTGCTCCAGGTGGTGCCCATCTGCCAGTTGGTGGTCTTCTGCGGCTCGATGGAGCCGTCGGAGACCCTGGGGTCGGGCACGTAGAGCAGGTTGAGGTTGGGCGCAAGAAAGCCCTTGGCCCATTGCGCGTAGGCCGTCCAGTCATCGTTGAACGCGTAGTGGAAGGCCACCGAGGGCAGCGTCGCCTCCCAGCGCTTCGAGTAGTTCAGCGGCGTGCCGGTCTTCTGGTTCACCGCGGCATCGAGGTTGCGCTTGAAGTCCTCGTACTTCAGCCCGCCGACCAGCCAGGCGTTGTCGTCGATGTTCCACTGGTATTCGACGAACGGCTGGAAGGTGCGCAGCGAGTCGTTCATGTCGCGGGCCAGCGGGGTCGGGTTGCCCTTGGTCGGTGCGCCGTTGGTGTTGAGCGCCGGCACGCCGAGCGTGTCGTCGAAGTCGTACTCCCAGCGCAGGTTGTCCTGATGGTCGAACCACGCGCCGGTGCGCAGCTCGCCCGGGCCGAGTTCCTTGCTCAGGCGGAAGATGTCGCCGAACGAGCGGTACCAGTTGCGCATGTGCGTGGCGGGCACGTCGCCGGGAGCCGTGCAGGCGGTGCCCTTCGGGCTGCAGAACGTGCCGTTGGGCGTCTCGCCGTTCGGGTCCAGGCCGCTGAAGCCGAAGTGGTTGTAGGCGTAGGTGTAGGCCTTGTCGTCGATCTTCCAGCTGCCGAATTCGGAGTGCAGGCCGGCATAGGCGAGGTAGGTGGTGATCCGGTCCTGGTTGTCGCGGTAGTACGCCTGGCTGGTCGGGTCGTTGTTCAAGGCGTGGTTCGGGCCGAATTCGGCGATCTGCGCCTTGGTGGCTCCCGGCGGCACGTACTGGTGGATCTTGTTCCACATGCCGCCGAAGGTCAGCGTGGTGCTGTCGCCCAGCGGCTGCACCAGTTTCGCGAAGACGTTCTGGCGGCGCTGGCCGGAGTAGGTGAGATAGCCGTCCGAATCGCTGTTCTGCACGTTGATCACGGCGGTGGCGCCGCTGCTGCCGAGCTTGCCGGTGTCGATGCGCATGCCTTCCACCGCGGTCGCCCAGCTGCCGTAGCCGAGATACGGGTGGAGGTTGAACTCGGCGGACGGGTCGAGCGACTGCACCGACACGGTGCCGCCGAAGGTGGCGTCGCCCAGCGTGCCGGCGGTGCCGGGGCCGCGGTCCACGGTGACGCTGCTGGTGTCCTGGTTGGTGAAGTACGAGGTGGAGTGGTGGGTGAAGTCGTTCGAGTCGCCCCACGGGATGCCGTCGAAGGTCACGTTGTACTGGCCGTCCTGGAAGCCGCGGATGCCGACCACCGCCGCCTCCATCAGTCCCGAGCCGTTCGGCGCGATGGTGTAGGTGCTGGGCGAGATCGCGATGGCGTCGCTGTAGTCGCCGGTGGGCGCGATGTTCTCCTGCAGGTACAGGCTGCCGACGATGGATTGCGGTTCGGTCGCCACCATGGAACCCTGCGTCGGCGCGATGGTGCCCGCGTCGATCGCGCTGGCGTTCACCTGTACTTTCGCCAGCGTCCGGGTGTTGCTGTCCGTGGCGCTGGGCGCGCTTGCGTCCGCCGCGGTCGGGGCGGTCGGGACGGTCGGGACGGTCGGGACGGTCGCGGCATGGGCGTCACCGGCGTGAACCGGTGCGGCGAGGGCGGCGGCGATGGAAAGCGCGAGCATGGCGCGCAGGGCGGGCATGGACTGGTTCATGGATGGGCACCGGGGAGAAGGAAATGTCGTTCGCAGCGGCGCGGATACTCGTCATCGCGCATGACATTTGTGCTGCAAAAAGAAGACGCGATTCGCGCGGAAAATTCCGGTTCCGCAGCGCAATTTGCTTCTCTTAGCCTCGCCTTAGCTCCCTCTTAGGTTTCTCTTAGCTCCTCGTGCCGGAGAGTGGAACCGTCCGCCGTCGGCGAGGCGGCCGCGCCGATGCGCCGCCGCGGCTGTCCTGGCGCCGAAAAAACGCCGGAACGATGCCTCGAACAAAAATTTCATTTGGCCGTATAGAAGTCTTTGACGCGACGCAGCAAGTGTGTTGTAGTCAAACTGCAATCCATGGGAGCCCGCGCGACGCCGAGGTGTCGCTGGGCTTTCGTGTCCCGTCGCCCAGCGAGTGAGCAAGATGAAGCAGTCCGGTGGAGCAAGCCTGTACGACGCGTCGTTCGAGCACGACAGCTGCGGTTTCGGCCTGGTGGCGCAGATCGACGGCCGTGCCAGCGCGTGGGTGGTCGATACGGCGTTCGATGCGCTGGCGAAACTCTCGCACCGCGGCGCGGTGAACGCGGACGGCGTGAGCGGCGACGGCTGCGGCGTGCTGATCCGCCGTCCGCAGGCGTGGCTGCGCGCGCTGGCGAAGGCGGCGGGCATCGCGCTCGGCGAGCGTTTCGCGGCGGGCCTGGTGTTCCTCGATCCCACCGACGACGAAGCGGCGCGCGTGCTGGAGCGCCACCTCGCCGACGAAGGCGTGCTGGTGGCGGGCTGGCGCGAGGTGGCGGTGAACGAGGCAGCCTGCGGCCCGCTGGCTGCGGCCGCGCGTCCGTGCGTGCGCCAGGTGTTCGTCGAGCCCGGCGACGGCATCGGCGACGAGGCGTTCGAGCTGGCGCTGTTCCGCGCGCGCCGCCGCGCCGAGACCGCGCTGGCGGACGATCCGGCGTTCTACGTGGTGACGCTGTCGGCCGAGGTGGTCGGCTACAAGGCGATGGCCGCGCCGGGCCGCCTGCGCGAGGTGTTCGCCGACTTGACGCATCCCGCGCTGGTCGCCGACGCGGTGGTCTTCCACCAGCGCTTCTCCACCAACACCATGCCGCAGTGGCGGCTGGCGCAGCCGTTCCGCCTGCTGGCGCACAACGGCGAGATCAACACCATTCGCGCCAACCGGCGCTGGATGCAGGCGCGCGAGACGATCTGGCGCTCGCCGCGCGTGGAGCTGGGCGACCTCGGCCCGCTGGTGCGCCAGCAGGGTTCGGATTCGGAGAGCCTCGACAACGCGCTGGAAGTGCTGCTCGCCGGCGGCATCGACCTGCTCGCCGCGATGCGCGTGCTGGTGCCGCCCGCGTTCGCCGCGCGCGAGAACATCGACGAGGATCTCGCCGCGTTCTACGAGTACTACGCGCTGCACAGCGAGCCGTGGGACGGCCCGGCCGGCCTGGTGATGTGCGACGGCCACTACGCCGCGTGCACGCTAGACCGCAACGGCCTGCGTCCCGCGCGCTGGGCGTTGTCCGACGACAACCATTTCATCATCGCCTCCGAGGCGGGCCTGTGGGACATGCCGTCGGCGCGCGTGGTCGCCAAGGGCCGCCTCGCGCCGGGCGAGATGATCGCGGTGGATTTCCGCGCGCATCGCCTGCTGCGCGACGCCGACATCGACGCCATCAACCGCCAGCGCGCGCCGTACCGCGACTGGCTGCGCGCCGGCGTGAGCTACCTGGAGTCCGACCTGATCGACCCGTCGCTGGCCGCCGAGCCGCTGCCGGCGGACCAGTTGCGCTGCTACCAGAAGCTGTACGGCCTCTCGCGCGAGGAGCGCGAGACGGTGCTGAAGGTGATCGCCGAACTCGAAGCCGAAGCCACCGGCTCGATGGGCGACGACACGCCGGTCGCCGCGCTGTCGCGGCAGGTGCGCCCGTTGTTCGACCGCTTCCGCCAGGCCTTCGCCCAGGTCACCAATCCGCCGATCGACCCGCTGCGCGAAAAGCTGGTGATGTCGCTGGTCACCCAGATCGGGCCGGAAGGCAACGTGTTCGAGCTGAAGCCGGAGAACGCGAAGCAGATCCTGATCAACTCGCCGATCCTCTCGCAGCGCAAGCTGCGCCAATTGCTGGCGCTGCCGCAGTACGCCGGCACGCCGCGTTTCGACCTGATGTACGACGCCGCGCAGACGAACCTCGAAGCCGCGTTGCGCCAGCTGTGCGAGGACGTGGCGAAGTCGGTGCGCGACGGCAATGCGCTGGTGTTCCTCAGCGACCGCTACCCCGAGCGCGACAAGCTGCCGATCCACTCCCTGCTCGCCACCGGCGCGGTGCACGCGCATCTGGTCGAGCAGGGCCTGCGCTGCCAGTGCAACCTCATCGTGGAAACCGCCACGCCGCGCGACGCGCACCAGTTCGCCTGCCTGCTCGGCTTCGGCGCCAGCGCGATCTATCCGTGGCTGGCCTACCAGAGCCTGTTCGAGCTGGGCCGCGAGGGGCACATCGCCGGCGACCGGCTGGAGATCGGCCGCAGCTACCGCCGCGGCATCCGCAAGGGCCTGCTGAAGATCCTGTCGAAGATGGGCATCTCCACCATCGCCGGCTACCGCGCCGCGCAGCTGTTCGAGATCGTCGGCCTCGCGCCGGACGTGGTGGCGCTGTGCTTCCCCGGCACGCCGTCGCGCATCGGCGGCGCCGGTTTCGCCGAGTTGGAGCACGAGCAGAAGCTGCTCGCCGCCGAGGCATGGAACGCGGCGCAACCGCTGCGCGCGGGCGGCCTCTACAAGTACATGCACGGCGGCGAGTACCACATGTACAACCCCGAGGTAATCGCCTCGCTGCAGCTCGCCGTGCGTTCGGGCGATCCCGCCGACTACCGCGCCTACGCCAACCACGTCGACCACCGCCCGGCCTCGGCGTTGCGCGACCTGCTCGCGGTGCAGCCGCTGGGCGCGCCGATTCCATTGGACGAGGTGGAGCCGGCGGAGGCGATCCTGCGCCGTTTCGATTCGGCCGGCATGTCGCTGGGCGCGCTGTCGCCCGAGGCGCACGAGGCGCTGGCCACCGCGATGAACCGCCTCGGCGCGCGCAGCAATTCCGGCGAAGGCGGCGAAGACCCGGCGCGCTACGGCACCGAGAAGATGTCGAAGATCAAGCAGGTCGCCTCCGGCCGCTTCGGCGTCACGCCGCAGTACCTGGTCAACGCCGAGGTGCTGCAGATCAAGATCGCGCAGGGCGCCAAGCCCGGCGAGGGCGGCCAGCTGCCCGGCCACAAGGTGGACGCCACCATTGCGCGGCTGCGCTACGCCAAGCCCGGCATCGGCCTGATCTCGCCGCCGCCGCACCACGACATCTATTCGATCGAAGACCTCGCCGAGCTGATCCACGACCTCAAGGAAGTGAATCCGGACGCGCTGGTCTCGGTGAAGCTGGTCAGCCACGCCGGCGTGGGCACGGTGGCCGCGGGCGTGGTGAAGGCCGGCGCCGACCTCATCACCGTGAGCGGCCACGACGGCGGCACCGGTGCCAGCCCGCTCACCTCGATCAAGTACGCCGGCACGCCGTGGGAGTTGGGCCTGGCCGAGACGCAGCAGACCCTGCGCCGCAACGCGCTGCGCGGCCGCGTGCGCCTGCAGACCGACGGCGGCCTGAAGACCGGCCTCGACGTCATCAAGGCGGCGCTGCTGGGCGCCGAGAGCTTCGGCTTCGGCACCGGTCCGATGGTGGCGCTGGGCTGCAAGTACCTGCGCATCTGCCATCTCAACAACTGCGCCACCGGCGTGGCCACGCAGCATCCGGTGCTGCGCAAGAACCATTTCATCGGCCTGCCGGAAATGGTGACGAACTACTTCCGCTTCATCGCCGACGACGTGCGCGGGCACCTCGCGCGGCTGGGCGTGCGCTCGCTGGCCGAGCTGATCGGCCGCAGCGAGCTGCTGGCGCAGCGCGGCGACGCCACGCCGGTGCGCCACGGCCTCGACCTCGCGCCGCTGCTCGACGGCCGCAGCCTCGGCGCGGCCAGCGACAGCGCCTGCGCGATGGCGCGCAACCCGATGCGCGATCCCGCCGCGCTCGCCGTGCGCATCGAGGCGGACACCGCGCCGCTGGTCGAGCTGGGCGAGGGCGGCCGCTTCAGCTACCCCATCGTCAACACCGACCGCGCCATCGGCGCGCGCCTCTCCGGCGCCATCGCGCGCCGGCACGGCGACCACGGCATGAACGACAAGCCCATCGTGCTGCAGCTGGAAGGCGCGGCCGGGCAGAGCCTGGGCGCGTGGAACGCCGGCGGCGTGCACATCGAACTCACCGGCGAGGCCAACGACGGCGTCGGCAAGGGCATGGCCGGCGGCCGCATCGTGGTGCGTCCGCCGGCGGACTCGCCGTTCGCCACGCAGGACGCCTCGATCATCGGCAACACCTGCCTTTACGGCGCCACCGGCGGCGAGCTGTTCGCCGCGGGCCGCGCGGGTGAGCGCTTCGCCGTGCGCAACTCCGGCGCGGTGACTGTGGTGGAAGGCGCCGGCGACCACTGCTGCGAATACATGACCGGCGGCGTGGTGGCGGTGCTCGGCAAGGTCGGCCTCAACTTCGGCGCGGGCATGACCGGCGGCTTCGCCTACGTGCTCGACCTCGAGCGCGACTTCGTGGACTGCTACAACCACGAGCTGGTCGACATCCTGCGCATCTCGCCGGAGGGCATGGAGCACTACATGCAGCACCTGCGCGGGTTGGTGACGCGCCACGTGGAGTACACCGGCAGCGACTGGGGCCGGCAGGTGCTGCGCGACTTCCGCGGGCTGCAGTACAAGTTCTGGCTGGTGAAGCCGAAGGCGGCGAGTCTGGCTGTGCTGGCGGACGAGTTGAGGAGTGCGGCATGAGTGCGCGCTCCAATGAAACGCCGTGCTTGTTGCGTTCGCTCCTTCTCCCCTGCGGGGAGAAGGTTGGGATGAGGGGCGGGTGCTCGCCGCACACTTTCCTTCGCAAGCGACAAAGCGGTTCCGTCCGCCTGCCGGCGGCCGGGCTACTTCTCTTTGCTTGTCCACGCGCGCGCATGGAGCGCGCGCGAACAGCGAAGCTGGCCCGAAGGGCGCAGGGCAGGATGCCCGGAGTCAAGAGAAGTAGCCAAGAGAAACGACACCCCGCGCCGGCGCACGGCGGGCATCCTGCCCGCCGCGTTCCCTGCGGTGCTCGCCGCTCACCGGCCGCCAGACAACTCGGCCGTCCATGGCCTCAAACAGTCTGGCTTTCCCCGGTGCTCGGCTCCGCTCCTCGGCGCCGTCGAGGGGCCACATCCAAAGGCGCGGCCATCCTGGCCGCCTTCGGGCAAGATCAAGATCAAATGCAAGAGCGTGCGCAGCGCGCGTTGCGCTGTGGGAGGTTCGCATGAGCGAGCACAAGCTGTTTCAGTTTCTCGACCTGCCGCGGCAGACGCCGCGCACGGTGCCGGTGTCGATCCGCGTGCTGGGTTACGGCGAGATCGCCGGCGATTTCGGCGAGGCGAACGCGGGCGCGCAGTCGGGGCGTTGCCTGGATTGCGGCAACCCGTATTGCGAACACGCCTGCCCGGTGCACAACTACATCCCGAACTGGCTGAAGCTGGTGGAGCAGGGGCGCCTCGTCGAGGCGGCCACGCTGATGTACGAAACCAACCCGCTGCCGGAAATCTGCGGCCGCGTGTGCCCGCAGGACCGCCTGTGCGAAGGCGCCTGCACGCTGGAGCAGACCGCGTTCGGCGCGGTGACCATCGGCAGCGTGGAGCGCTGGGTCACCGACGAGGCGCTGCGCCAGGGCTGGCGGCCGGATCTCTCCGCGGTGAAGGAAACCGGCAAGCGCGTGGCTATCATCGGCGCGGGCCCGGCGGGCCTGGCCTGTGCGGACCGCCTGCGCCACGCCGGCATCGCCGCCGACGTGTACGACCGCCAGCAGGAGATCGGCGGCCTGCTCACCTTCGGCATCCCGCCGTTCAAGCTGGACAAGGCGGTGGTGCGCACGCGCCGCGCCTTCCTCGAACAACTCGGCGTGCGTTTCCTGCTCGGCCGCGAAGTGGGCCGCGACATCGAGTTCGGCCAGTTGCTGGACGACTACGACGCGGTGTTCGTCGGCACCGGCGCCTACACCTACGTGGACGGCCAATTGCCGGGCCGCGAGCTGCACGGCGTGCACGACGCGCTGCCGTTCCTGATCGCCAACACCGAGCGCCTGCTGCGCGACGAAGCGCCCGCGCCCGCGTTCGACCTGCGCGGCAAGCACGTGGTGGTGCTGGGCGGCGGCGACACCGGCATGGACTGCAACCGCACCGCGATCCGCCTCGGCGCGGCCAGCGTCACCTGCGTGTACCGCCGCGACGAGGCCAGCATGCCCGGCTCCGCGCGCGAAGTGGGCTACAGCCGCGAGGAGGGCGTGGAGTTCCAGTTCCATCGCCAGCCGCTGGACATCCTCGGCGACGAACACGGCCGCGTGCGCGCCGTGCGCGTGGTGCGCACCGAGCTGGTTGCCGACGGCCACGGCCGCCCGCGCCCGCGCAACGTCGAGGGCAGCGAGAGCGAGCTGCGCGCCGACGTGGTGATCCAGGCCTTCGGCTTCCTGCCCAGCCCGCCGGACTGGTTGCAGTCGCACGGCGTGAAGCTGGCGCACTCCGGCCGCATCGTCACCGGCGCGGACGGCGCGCTGCCGCAGCAGACCAGCCACCCGCGCATCTTCGCCGGCGGCGACGGCGTGCGCGGCGCCGACTTGGTGGTGCGCGCGGTGTACGACGGCCGCGAGGCGGCCGCCTCGATCGCGCAGATGCTGGCGATGCAAACCGAGGCGGTCGCGGCGGTGGCCTGAGGCGGCCCGGACGATGGGCCCCTATGTCCGCCATCGCCAGCGTGACGACTTGGCCGCCGGCGGCGATCTCGCCGAGAATGCGGCCATGCCCTCATCGTTCCCCGTCGCCGCATGCTGAACCGGCTCTGGTTCGGCTTCTTCCTCGCCGCGGCGGTGGCCGCGCTGTCGCGCTGGCTGGTCGGCGGCGACGCCCAGGTGTTCGCCGCCATCGTGGCCTCGCTGTTCGACATGGCCGACCTCTCGGTCAAGGTGCTGCTGCTGCTGTTCGGCACGCTGGCGCTGTGGCTGGGTTTCCTGCGCATCGCGGAACAGGCGGGGCTGGTGGACCGGCTGGCGTGGCTGCTCGGCCCGCTGTTCGCGCGGCTGATGCCGGAGGTGCCGCGCGGCCATCCCGCCATCGGCCTGGTCACGCTGAACTTCGCCGCCAACGCGCTGGGGCTGGACAACGCGGCCACGCCGATCGGCCTGCGCGCGATGCGTGAGCTGCAGACGCTGAACCCGTCGGCGGATACCGCGAGCAATGCACAGATCCTGTTCCTGGTGCTCAACGCATCCTCGCTCACCCTGCTGCCGGTGACCGTGTTCGTGTACCGCGCGCAGGCCGGCGCGCACGATCCCACCCTGGTGTTCCTGCCCATCCTGCTGGCGCACTTCTGCGCCAACCTCACCGGCCTGCTGTCGGTGGCCTTCATGCAGCGCCTCAAGCTGCGCGACCCGGTGGTGCTGGCGTGGCTGCTCGGCGGCGGCGCGCTGCTCGGCGGTTTCGTGGCGCTGCTCACCTCGCTCACTGCGGCGGCGCTGGCCTCGCTGTCCGGCCTGCTGGGCAACCTGATGCTGTTCGGCGTGATCCTGCTGTTCCTGTGCGCGGGCGCGTACAAGCGGGTGCCGCTGTTCGAGAGCTTCATCGACGGCGCGAAGCAGGGCTTCGATGTGGCGAAGGATCTGCTGCCCTATCTCGTGGCGATGCTGTGCGCGGTAGGCGTGCTGCGCGCCTCGGGCGCGCTGGACTTCGCACTGGACGGCATCCGCTGGGCGGCGATCCACGCGCACCTGGACACGCGCTTCGTGGACGCGTTGCCCACCGCGCTGGTCAAGCCGTTTTCCAGTAGTGCCGCGCGTGCGATGCTGATCGAGACCATGCACCATTCCGGTGTCGACAGTTTCCCGGCTCTGCTCGCGGCGACGATGCAGGGAAGTAGCGAATGCACTTTCTACGTGGTCGCGGTGTACTACGGCGCGGTGGGCATCCGCCGCGTGCGCCACACCATCGGCTGCGCGCTGCTGGCCGACCTGGCGAGCGTGCTGGCGTCGATCGGCGTGTGCTACTGGTTTTTCGGCTGAAACGAACGAGGAATGACACGATGCGCCTGGGCCTTGCCGCCAACCAACTGCACCACAGCCACGACGACGCGGCGTTGTTCCGCTGGCTGCGCGCCTGCGAGCGGGGCATCCGCGAGCTGGGCATCGAGCTGCACGCGGTGGGCCGCACCCACGACGCGATCATGCGCGCCGGCCTGCTGGCGAACTACGCCACCCTGCGCCGCTATCCCTACGGCCGCGCCGGCGGGTTGATGAAGCTGGTGGCCGAAGTGGTGGGCATGGACGGCGACGCGCGCACGCTGGACGGCGCGATCTACTTCATCGACCCGGTCGATCCGTCCTCGGTGTTCCCCGAAGCGGTGGCGCTCAAGCGCCAGTGCGTGATCCACGCCAAGCCCTTCCTCTCCACCGTGGCCTCGGCGCGCGACTGGATCGAGCTGGAGCGCATGCATGCGGGGCTGCAGCCCGACCCCGGCGCCAACGACCTGCATGCGCTGGAATCGCAGACGCTGGCCCTGATCGCGCACGACGCGATGAAGCCCGCGATGCTGGCCTATGCCGCCGAACACTTCGACACGCTGTCGCGCTTCGCCCGGCGCGTGGCCACCGGTACCACCGGCCAGCGCCTCAACGAGCTGGCCTGGAGCCGCGGCTGGCCGCAGGGCGAGCCGTGGGCCGACCGCTACCAGAGCGGCCCGATGGGCGGCGACGCGCAGATCGCCGACCTGGTGCTGGGGCGCCGTTGCCAGCGCGTGGTGTTCTTCGAGGACCCCCACGTAGCGCGCCAGCACGAGGCCGACATCCAACTGCTGGAGCGTGCGGTGACCACCGTCACCGACACCGCGGTATGCCTCACCACGCCGCGACTGGCGGCAAGGTGGGCGGAAGCAGTGGTGCTGCGACGGAGCCGGCAGGCCATCGACTGATGGCGGGCCGATCCGATGGCGGGGTCGTCGCCACGCTGGAGTAGGTGCGGTTTTGAGGCGAAATAACCGGATCGAGTTGGAAGCAACTGGTCATGGAGCGGAGTGGCTGATTTCGGCCAGGAGCGGACGGTCACTGCTTGGTGCCAAACGTCCATGTACAGATTGCAGCGATGTTAATGAACTGCAAAGACTTCGGTTCACACCATGTCCCTAATCTTGGGTAATTTCGAACTTTGGCAAATGTGAACCAATAATGTCTAGGAATGCTTTTGTATCTTGCCGCACTCTTTCGCCGGTTGCCACGAATCCAGGCTCGAAGCGCATGGCATCCTCGTAAGTTGGAAATTCAACCCCGCTAAGTACTGCATGCAGCACAGTAAAAGCATAAGAGAGCTGATCAATCTCCGACTTGATCTTATCAATCGTAAGGCCTAGGCGTCCGAACTCTTCGATCAAAGACTTTCTGTTGTGATCTGTATGTGCAAATAGTTTACTCCGATACTTGCTCCAATTCTTTCGGACGGAATCTATGCGCGACTTTGCATCGACACAGTGTGTTTTTCGAAGATTAGCGCATAGCTTGTAAAGTGACGGTAGCGACGCGGAGTTATCCATGTCGTCAACGAGCGCGCCAATATCGATGATTACTTTTGATAGTGCGCAAAAGTGTACTTCACGCCAGAAATTTCCGTATCGAACATTGGGGTCGATCAGAAATGGTGATTTTTGGCGAAGCTC
This sequence comes from Rhodanobacter sp., assembly GCA_040371205.1. NCBI lineage: Bacteria > Pseudomonadati > Pseudomonadota > Gammaproteobacteria > Lysobacterales > Rhodanobacteraceae > Rhodanobacter > Rhodanobacter sp. The sequence goes on along the minus strand of AP031382.1, from coordinate 3,190,638 downwards.
TTCAATTTCCTTGAACAGCATGAATGCTGCATAACACTCACCCAGGCGGCCATGAACAAGCTCGCAATGTTTAGCAACCTTATCCTGCTGCTGTTGAGTCATGCACATTCTGTCTTGAGTCATCGCTTCGTCTTGAGCTCATATTCGTCAAAAACCTTGTGCGACGCTCGCTCATAAACACCCGTGAGATGGAAGGGTCCCGTTGTTGCGTAGCCGGACATTTCGCTCCCGCTTGCGCCCTCCGGATAGGGCACGAAAGCCATGCCCTGCTCGTAGTAGTCGTCTTCGCGAAGTCTCTTGTTCAGCTCTTCAATCAACCCGTCTTCTGTGAGTCTACGTTTGCTCATCTCACGTACCTCCGCAGCGACTTATATTGTTTATGTCTCGACCTAGGCTCGATTCTCTTTGACCGGCAGCTTCGGGTCGTACCCGGTCCTTCGGAGCATCCTCGGTCGTGGCCGCGGGCGCAAGGGCAGGCCTCGGCCCGTAGCGGATGAGCATCGGTCGGCATGAGTGATGGTGTGCCGGCGGCGTGACACAGGTAACGCCACTGTGCAATTAGGGGCTAGGCATTTGTGAGCCGCTCGGACGACTACTCCAGCGGCTCTTGGTAGGGGACTTGGACAATCTTTCCAGAGAACGGGTCGCGTTCAAACGCGCTTCGTGGAGGCGCGTCCAAAAAAGGAGCGATATCGGGAGAGTAGTTTGCGATGGTATTGACATCGTAGATGGCATGATTCGATGGATCATCCATGTACTCCTCTGACTCGTCTCCGGCCATAAAGCACCACCCACTGTCCATTGGTCTCGAGGTAGGCTCGCGAACCATATATCCGACCGGCCTTCCTTCCACCGTAATCTTGTCAGTGGCTATACATCCTCCGAATCCCACGGCGATCGGCTTTATCTCACTCGCGCTTAGCACATACGTCTTTTTCATAGTGTTGGCCTTGGAACGGCGGCTTTGGGTCGCAAGCGGACCTTGCCGCCAGTCAGACTTCACGATCGCCAGCCAAGGTAACGAATCCATCACTCCAGTGATCTCTATCCAACTCGTACTCACCAATGTAGAAGCCGCTTCCCCCGGCTGCGACGCCCGGATCAATGATGCTGGGATGTTTGGCGAATCCAGACTGCGTCCCTAGGCGCTGGATAGCCGCTTTGGCGGTATCGAGCGTGCGGTAGACACCGATAATCTTCACGTCTTCGTTGCCGCTTGGAAGAACGTGGCTGTGCTGGACGAGGAACACCGTTTCCACTTGACTTATCTCCGTTGCCCCTCGTCGCCGGTGCCGTGTCGCCCACGGCGTCCTCTATGAGTCGAAAGCGTACCTAAGAGACCTGATTCCCTCCTCACAGGTGGCCGGCTCGAACGACCTTGCAATGGTAGCAGCCGCTGCTGACCTAATCCCGGTTATACCAAGCGTGGTTACCTCCCGCCTTTTCGCAGTCTTCTCCTTTATCGGCAGTACCAAGGTCAATCAGAAACCAAGGCAGATAGCGCCGAACGGCGGTCCGCCATCGGTATGGCGATGGATTTCGGTGGCTGCTCAATTGCCTCTCCTCGCATCCGCCTTGGGTCGAAAGCAGGCGTATGTCAGCATGCACCATTGCCACCCCTTGAGACCAGCTAGGCCGCCAGAACGATGCAGGGCGTCCGCTGTTGCGCTCATCACCGCCCAGGCGATGGCTTTCCCCTGCGCCTATCGCTACGCTCCTTCTCCCTCCGCCGATGCTCCCCTTCCGCCATCGCCTTGAAGCGATTGAGCGATTGCAGCCATAGCGCGTTGTGTTCGGCTTCCTGTTCGCTGCCGCCGTCGGGGATGCGGTTGAAGGGGATGCGCATGGGTGCGGCGTCGTGTTCCAGCGCGGCCTGCATGCCGCCGAAGTAGACCTTGTTGAGGCCGTATTTGGTGTTGATGCGGTCGACCACGGCGTCGATGGCGCGCGTGGCGACGGCGGGGGCGAACAGCGAGCCGCTGGTCTGTGCGCGCTCGGCGAGGCGGGTTAGCGTGACGCTCACCGACAGCGGCACGCCGCGGGCGGGGCCGGGCAGTGGGCGCTTGCGGGTGCCGCCGGCGTCCAGCATGGCGGTGAGCAGGTGCAGCAGGTTGCGGCTGTCGTCGGTGGGGTCGAAGTGGATGCCGCCTTCCCAGCGTTCGTCGTAGCCGACGAAACGGATGGCCACCGTCATCGCGCCGGCCAGCAGCTGGTCGCGGCGCAGGCGCATGGCGGCTTTCACCAGCAGCTTCTTGAGCACCGCCAGCGCGCCCTCGGGCGTGCGCAGTTCGGGGCCGAGCACGTGCGAGTGGCCCAGCGAGCTGCGCGTGGTCGGCGCGGCCGGCAGCCACGCGCCGCGCAGCAGGCCCCACAGGCGCTCGCCTTCGATGCTGCCCCAGGCGCGACGCAGCACCAGCTTCGAGGCGGCGGTGAGCTGTTCGACGGTGAAGACGCCCTCGGCGTTGAGGCGCGCCTGCATCGAGGCGCCGATACCGCACAGGTCGCGCAGCTTCAGCCCGTGCAACGCCTGCGGCAGGTCGGCCTGCTCGATCACCACCAGGCCGTCGGGCTTGCGCATGTCGGTGGCGGTCTTGGCGAGGAAGTCGTTGGGCGCGATGCCGATGGAGCAGCGGATCGCGCCGCCGGGCGCGATGGCGGCGATCTCCGCCTTCACCTGCCGCGCGATGCGCTCGGCCTCCGCGCGCTGGCGTTGGCGGCCGACCAGCTCGCAGGCCATCTCGTCGATGGAGCCGACATGGGCGATGGGGATGGCGCGGTCGATGGCCTCCTTCAGGCGCGCGTGCCATGCCACGTAGAGCGGCGGCCGCGCGGTGACGATGGCGATGCCGGGGCACAGCCGCCGCGCGTCGCGCACCGTCGTGCCGGTGGACACGCCGCGCGCCTTCGCCTCGTAGCTGGCGGCGATCAGGCTGGTGGTTTCCGCGGCCACCGGCGCCACGCCTACCGGGTGGCCGCGCAGCGCAGGCGTCTCGTGCTGCTCCACCGAGGCGAAGTAGCTGTTGAAGTCGACGAACAGGCTGCGCAGGGTCATGGCGGAGGTATAGCTTGCACCTGTCGCGCCGGGCGAGACGCGGTGTCGCGGCTCAGTATGGCGCAACTTCCGCCGGGCGCCCCGCGAGCACATGCACCAGTGCCGCCGCCAGCGTGAACGCGCCGCCCAGCGTCATCGCTGCGAGCCAGCCGCCGTACTCCCACGCCGTGCCGGCCAGCGCGGAACCGAGGGCGCCGCCGACGAAGTAGCTGGTCATGTAGAACGCGTTGATGCGGCTGCGCGCGGCGGCGTCCAGCGCGTAGATGCGCGTCTGGTTGGCGATCTGCGAGGCCTGCACGCCGAGGTCGAGTACGATGGTGCCGAGCGCGAGCAGCGCCAGGCTGCGGCCGCCGAGCGCGAAGATCGCGAACGACGCGAGCACGACCAGGATCGAGAGGTTCAACACCTGGCGCGCGCCGAGGCGGTCGGCATGGCGGCCCGCGAACGGTGCGGCCATCGCGCCGGCGGCGCCGATCAGGCCGAACAGTCCGGCGACTTCGCCGCCGAGATGGAAGGCGGGGCCCGCCAGCCACGGCGTAAGCGTCACCCAGAACACGCTGAACGCTGCGAACAGCAGGCCGCCGACCAGGGATGCCTCGCGCAGTTCCGCGTGGCGTCGCGCGACGCCGAACACCGAGCCGATCAGGCGCGGGTAGCTCGCGTCGTGTTCGCTGGGCATGCGCGGCAAGGCGAAGCGCAACGCGGCGACCAGCGCGAGCACCAGCACGGCTTCGATGCGGAACACCGCGCGCCAACCCCACAGCGCAGCAATCGCGCCGGCGAAGAAGCGGCCGCACAGGATGCCGAGCAGCAGGCCGCTCATCACCGTGCCGACCACGCGTCCGCGTTTCTCCGGTTCGGCCAGGTGCGCCGCGATGGGGATGAGCTGCTGCGTCACCGTGGCGAACAGGCCGAGCGCCAGCGACGTGGCGACCAGCATCGGCAGGCTGTGCACCGCAGCCACCGCGAGCAGCGCCAGCGCGAGCAGCGGGCCCAGCACCACCACCAGCGCGCGCCGCTCGTAGCGGTCGCCCAGCGGCGCGAGCAGCAGCAGGCCCAGCGCGTAGCCGACCTGGGTGGCCGCGGCCACCGCCGCGATGCGCTGGATCGAGGTGTGGAAGTCGCTGGCGAATTCGGCCAGCAGCGGCTGGTTGAAATAGATGCCGGCGACGAAGACGCCGCAGGCGATCGACAGCAGCCAGGTGAGGCCGCGGGTCAGCGGCGGCAAGGTGGAGGAGGTCATGCGCGAGTCTGGAAACCGGCTTGTTGGGGAATGTTGCGCAATGGGGAAGGCGGCGGCTTCAGGCAAACAGCGCCTTGAGCCCGGTGATGGCGATCTGCAGGCCGATGCAGAAGATGAAGAACGCGATCAGCCGGTTGAAGATCTTCTCGCCCTGCGAACCGAGATAGCGCTCGATGCGCTGCGTGTTGAGGAAGAACACGTACACCAGCACGCACATCGTCACGATGCCCAGCAGGATGGCGGCCATGTTGAGCGCGAGCTGGCGCAGGTCGGCGTCGGCGCCGTGCGCGCTCAGCGTCAGCAGCACCGAGATGGTGCCCGCGCCGGTGGTGAGCGGAAACGTCAGCGGATAGAACAGCAGGTTGTCGATGTTCCGGTGCCGGGGCGCGGCGGTGCCGTCGTCGCTGCTGCTGTCGGCGCTGTCGTCCTTGTCGGAGGTGAGGAAGCCCCAGCCCATCTTGCAGATCATGATGCCGCCGGCCAGTTGCACGACGGGAATCGACAGCCCGAACAGCTTCAGCACCCACTCGCCGGCGATCAGCGTGACGGTGCAGATGCAGAACGCGTACAGCGTGATCCTGCCTACTGCCTGCTTCTTGCCGGCCCGATCCAGTTGCGAGAGGTATGGCATCACCACGAAGGCGGTGCCGATGGGGTTCACCACCGGAAACAGCGCCACCACGCCGATGAAAAACAGGTGGATGAAGGTGTGGATTTCGGCGGCCATGCGTGGCGGTCTTCCGGTGGGAGAGCAGGCTGATGATACCGCCGTGCCGGAGCGCGCCCTGGGCATGAGGCTGGATGAGGGCGCGCATCCAATTCGACGCTATGGGAGGCGCCGGTTCGCCAATGCCATCCGCCACGCTTGATAATTGTCTTATTATATGTTCACGTTAACCACTTTCTGATGTCATTGCGTGATGGGAGGCAGCATGATGAACAAGCGTTTGATTGCCGGCGCGTGCCTGGTGCCACTGTTGGCCGTCGCGGCCCCCGTTGCGGCAAGCGATGCCAGTCGCGCCACTTTTGGCACGATGCCCGACGGCCACAAGGTGGAAGCAGTGACGCTGGACGACGGCCATGGGTTCACTGCGCGTGTGATTGCCCTCGGAGCGAGCCTGCAATCGCTTGCCGTGCCGGGTCGCAATGGCAAACCCGTTGACGTGGTGCTGGCTTACCCGGATCTGCACGATTACCTCGCCAAGCCGCAGTACTTCGGCGCTACGGTGGGGCGCTTCGCCAACCGTATCGCGAAGGGCCGTTTCGTCCTGGATGGCAAGACATATCAACTCACCCTCAATGACGGTCCGAATTCGCTGCATGGCGGCACCAAGGGCTTCGACAAGGTGCTGTGGCAGGTGGTGAAGGTGGTGAAGTCGCCCGAGCCCAGCGTGACATTGCAATACGTCAGTCCCGATGGCGACCAGGGCTATCCGGGCACGCTCACGGCCACCGCCACCTACACGCTCAGAAGCGGGCACGAGCTGGACATCGACTACACCGCGACCACCGACAAGCCCACCATCGTCAACATCAGCAACCACACCTATTGGAACCTCGGCGGCGAGGGCTCGGGCACGATCTACCACGACATACTCACCATTCCGGCAGACAGCATCACGCCGGTGGACGACACCTTGATTCCCACCGGAGCGTTTCGTGCCGTGGCAGGCACCGACTACGATTTCCGCAGAGGCAAGCCGATTGGTCGCGACATCCGCGATGGCAAGGAGCAGCAGCTGCTGCGAGGCCGCGGCTACGACATGAACTGGGTGATCAGCCGCACACCGGCATCTGCGCCGCGCCTGGTGGCCAAGGTGGAGGACCCGTGCAGCGGCCTGGTGCTCAGCCTTTATTCCGCACAGCCGGGCTTGCAGTTCTATTCGGGAAATTTCCTCGACGGCACCAGCGTGGGCAAGTCCGGCCGTATCTACCGGCAGGGCGACGCCTTCGTGCTGGAGCCGCAGCTGTTCCCGGACACGCCCAATCATCCCGATTTCGGCACGGGCGAGCTTGTGCCGGGCCAGACCTACCGCAACCACATCGTCTACCGCTTCTCGGTCGATCATGGCGCGGGCCGCTGAACATCATCTTCTGGGCGGCGCCACGCCGCTCAGCCGTCACGGAGGTTCCATGAAGCACGCAATCTGCGGTGTGTTGCTGGCCTTGTCCCTCGCCGTTGCCCTGCCGGCGCATGCGGACGCGCCGGCGCGCTGGTCGAAGGCGCAGGCGAATGCCTGGTACGCGAAGCAGCCTTGGCCGGTCGGCAGCAACTACATCCCGTCCGATGCCATCAACCAACTGGAGATGTGGCAGGCGGCCACGTTCGACCCGAAGCGGATCGACCAGGAACTGGGCTGGGCGCAGTCGCTCGGCATGACCACCATGCGGGTGTTTCTCCACGACTTGCTGTGGAAGCAGGATGCATCGGGTTTCAAGCAGCGCATCAACACTTTCCTCGGCATAGCGGCGAAGCATCACATCAAGCCGATCTTCGTGCTGTTCGATTCATGCTGGGATCCGGAACCGAAGCTCGGCCCGCAGCACCCGCCGATTCCGGGCGTACACAACTCCGGCTGGGTGCAGTCGCCGGGCGTGGCTATGGACGACCGCAGCCAGTACCCGCGCTTCGAACAGTACGTGAAGGACATCGTGGGCAGTTTCGCGAGTGACGACCGCATCCTCGCCTGGGACGTATGGAACGAGCCCGACAATCCCGGCGGCGGCGACTACGATGCGCGCGAGCCGAAGGACAAGTTCCAGCGCGTGGCCGAACTGCTGCCGCAGGTATTCGCCTGGGCGCGCAGCGTGCACCCGGTGCAGCCGCTCACCAGTGGCCTGTGGCACGACGATGACTGGAGCCCGTCGGCGCACCTCAACGCCGTGGAGCGCACGCAGGTCGAGCAATCCGACATCATCAGTTTCCACAACTACGGCTGGCCGGAGGATTTCCTCAAGCGTGTGGACCAACTCAAGCCCTATGGTCGGCCGCTGATCTGCACCGAATACATGGCGCGCGGCGCCGGCTCCACCATCGATGGCGTGCTGCCACTGGGCAAGAGGTTGGACGTCGGCATGGTCAACTGGGGCTTTGTGCTCGGCAAGACACAGACCAATCTGCCTTGGGATTCCTGGCAGCGGCCGTACACGCTGCAGCCGCCCACGATCTGGTTCCACGACTTGCTGCACGCAGATGGCACGCCGTATCGCGAACGCGAGGCGCAGATCATCCGCGCGTTGAGCCATTCGCCGAAGGGCGTGGTGCCGGCGGTTGCGCAGGGTCTTTGAAGTCAGCGCGAAAGCGGCCTTGCAGGCCAAACGAAAACGCCCGGCTTGCCGGGCGTTTTCGTTTGGGAAGGCGTCGAAAATGAGCGTCAAGCCGCTTCGGTGCGCTGCAGCATGACAAGTTCGAGCAAGTGTTGCATCGTTAGTAATATAGTATGACAAATAGAAATCGTCAGGCTATTGAACACGGCCAGCCTCTCCCTGATCCGGGCGACTGGCGACTTTTCGAAGGGCGAGCCAGAGGGAAGCTGCATGGGCATGCACCCGATGCCATGAAGCGAAGGCCGCGTCCTTTCCAACCATCACGAAGCACGGCAAAAACTTGGGGAGAATCTCTATGAAGCCCACGATTCTGGTTACCTGCACGACGACGTTGTTGGCCAGTGTTATCGCTGCCTGTCTGTTCCCTGCACATGCAAGTGATGCCAGTGTGCCGGCGACCAAGATCGCGGATGCCGCCGCATCCGGTTCGAGCGATTCGAGCAGCGCGGCACAGGCTGCCCCTCAAGCGACAGGCGCTCCTGCCGCGAAAGGTTCGGATGCAACGACACAGGCTGCCCGGAGGCGCAGGGAAGACCAGGCCAAGCAGGCCAATGCGGTCACTCTTTCCACGGTGAATGTGTCGCCGCTGAAAAGCAGTCTGGAGAGCGCTCAGGAGATCAAGCGCGACTCCCGCATGGTGGTCGATTCGGTGGTTGCCGAAGACATCGGCAAGTTGCCCGACAACACGGTGGCTGACGCGTTGCAGCGCGTGACCGGCGTGCAGGTGGCGCAGGGCTTCACCGGCGAGACCTCGAGCGTGGTCGTGCGCGGCCTGCCGAATGTCGTCACCACATTGAACGGGCGCGAGATCTTCAACGCGGGCGGTCGCGAATTCTCCTTCCAGGATCTGCCTGCCACAGCCGTGAGCGCTCTTGAGGTCTACAAGACCACGGAGGCCAGCATGATCACCGGCGGCATCGCCGGCACGGTCAATGTGCGCACGTTCCGCCCCTTCGATTTCGATGGCTTCAAGGCTGCGGCGACGCTCACCGGCACGCATCAGAAGTATGGCGGCCATACCGATCCCACCGCGAGCTTCCTGATCAGCAACCGTTGGAACACCGATGCCGGCGAGTTCGGTGCCTTGCTGAATACGGGCATCACCACGATGCACTACGACTACAACGTGGCCTTCGTGGACAACAACCTGACCCGGGTGCTCACCGATTCCAGCGGCAATCCGGTGCGTACCAGCAACGGCGACCTGCTGGTGGGAAACAACTCCTATGGGGCCAATTACAACGTCGGCTGGCGCAAGCGTCCAGAAGCGAACTATGCCCTGCAGTGGAAGCCTAACGACAATACCGAGGTCTATCTGGAAGGCCTGTACACCTGGATTTCCGAGAGATACGACCAGCCGTTCTACGGAACGGTTCCCGTGGGCGTGGCCACGCTGTCGCAATACACGACGAATGGAGGTTGCTTCCCGATCGGCCTGACCGGCTCTCCCTACTATGGACAGACCGTGTGTCCGCTGAGCAGCGCGCAATTTACCGGCAATTTCTACGGGTTCACCAGTACCCAGGCTCACCAGGACTGGGGACACAACGATCAGAATGCCCTGGGGATTAAGTGGCATGGCGACCGACTCACCCTGTCCACCGACCTGAGCCGCAACGGTTCGAGCTATGAGAACGACAACTTCGTTGTCGACACGTTCCTCGACGCGTACAGCAATCCTTTGACCTTCAATTACAACGCGCCGAACAGCTTCAATTTTGCGGGCAACCCCCAACTGGATCCGTCGCGCTACTACCTCAACGGCCTGTACCAGGCATGGAATAACAACAGCGCTACGCAGATCGCCTGGCGCGGCGACGGCAACTACGACATCAACGGAAATTTCTTCAGCTCGCTTGATTTCGGCCTGCGCTACGCCAACACCAAGGTGGGCGCATCGGGCGCCCAATTCGACAAGGCGCCTCCAGGAGGCGCCTTTCTGCCGGACGGACAGCCCAACCCGGCCAACAACGTGGTCAATCTGTTCGGTGCCTCGTATTTCTGCAACATTCCCACCGACTCGGCGGTGCCGGATGGCGCAATTACCGGCTGCTACGATTACCTGAAGAAAAACGAAAATGCCCTGCGCGCCTATTACGGGCTGGCATCGGGCAAGCTCCCGGCGCAGCAGGGGCAGTATTTCAATATCGGCGAGAAGACTTATTCGGGCTATGCCCAGATGAACTACGGCAACGAGTTGTTCGGGCTGCCGTTCGATGGCGTGTTCGGTGTGCGGCTGGAAAAGGTCGAACGCAACCTCGGTGCCTATACCTACGATAGTGCAACCTCGGTCTACTCACCGATCGCGTTGAACACCAGCGAGAACCATGTGCTGCCCAACGCCACCTTCGACCTGCATTTCACGGAAGATCTGCAGATGCGCCTGTCGGCCGGCAAGACCATCCAGTATCCGGACTTTAACCAGCTCAACCCGTCATTGACGCTGAGCCCGCCCACTTCGAACACCATTGCCAGCGGCGGCGGCGGTAACGCGTATTTGAAGCCGACCAAGTCGAACAGCTACGACGCGACCCTGGAATGGTATTTCAGCAAGGCGGGTTCGCTGACCGGCGGCGTCTTCTACCACGATATAACCGGCTACATCGAGAACTACAGCTTCGAGCAGAACATCAACGGCATCAACTATTTGATTTCCGGTCCGCAAAGCTCGGGCGCGGGCCATCTGGACGGCGTCGAACTGGCCTACCAGCAGTTCTTCACCTTCTTGCCGGGCCCGTTGGATGGTCTGGGCGTACAGGCGAACTACACGCGTATCAGCAGCAGCCTGAAGACTCCTGCGATTAACGGCACGGGGTTCATCACCACGTCGTTCCAGAACGTGTCGAAGAACAACTACAACCTCGTTCTGATGTACGAAAAGTACGGATTCTCGGCACGTTTGGCCTACAACTACCGCAGCCGCTTCCCGGAGTTTTTCCTTGCGGCCTCCGGTCTGATCGGCAACAACGCGCAGATGTACGACAAGCCGGCGAATATGCTCGATCTTTCGCTCAGCTACGACATCAACAAAAACGTGGCTGTGGTGCTGAATGCCACCAACCTCACCCACGCGAAGTTCCACTCGTATGCCGGGCCGGGCGAGGCAATGCCGAATGATCTGCGCTATCAGGACAGCGCGGTGGGTCTGGGCGTGCGCCTGAAACTCTGAACGATATTGTCCGGGTTCCTCGGTTCGCCCCCATGCCTGACTGCGGCTGGTGCGGCGAACCCGAGGCACGCCGAGGAGGACATCGTGCTGCGACACTTTCCAGGTGCCATGCTGGCATTCGTGGCATCGGCGCTAACCATGCCGCTGGCTGCGGCGACGCACATCGCCACGGGTTTCACCAACCCATTGTTCGCGGGAGGCGATCCGTGGGTGACGCGTGTCGACGGGGTCTACTACTACTCCGCTTCGCGGTGCGGCGTGGCCGACATATGCATCAAGCATTCGCATAGCCTCTCCGGGCTCGCGCACGCTCCCTGGATCGGGGTGTGGAACCACGGCGACGACAAGGCGCCGAATGCCCGCGATATCTGGGCGCCGGAATTGCACCATATCGATGGCCATTGGTACATCTATTACGCGGCCGACGATGGGGACAACGATCATCACCGGCTCTATGTACTCGAGGCGGACCGCCCCGAGGGTCCGTACGTGGAGGCGGACACCGGATTTCCGCACGGAGAACTGGTCGAGTCGAGCCGGCACTGGGCGATCGACCCGGACGTGTTCAAAGCCTCCGACGGTGCGCTTTATTTGACCTGGTCGTGCACCGATTATCCCGACTCCCGTTTCCCGCAGCGCATATGCCTTGCGCGAATGCATGATCCATTGCACGTAGCGGCGCCCACCGTGGCGATCTCCAAGCCCGCCGAGCCGTGGGAGACGCGCGGCAAGCCGATCCAGGAAGGGCCCGTCGGTTATACCCGCGCGGGGCGCACCTACATTACCTACTCGGGCAGCGCGAGCTGGATCCCGGACGATTACGCCGTTGGCCTGCTTGCGCTTGCCTCGGGCTCATCGCCATTGGACGCGGCGGGATGGCACAAGTCCGGACCCATCTTTGATCATCACGGCACCGTTTACGGACCTGGTTCGGTGGTGTTCGTGCCGTCGCCGGATGGACGTCAATGGTGGAACGTGTATCACGCCATCGAACGGCTGGATTGCAAACCGGCTTACGCCTGCCGCGATATCCGCATGCAGCCCATGCATTTCGATGCCAGGGGTGCGCCGGTACTCGGCGTGCCGGTTGAGCCGGGAGTGGCGTTGCCGTTGCCCACGGGAGACAGGGGGGCAGCGCATGAGTCTTGAGGCGTCGCGCATAGGCGGGTCGATGGGGCCCGGCCTCGAGGCGGCATGGGCAGTGGCCGGCCGCAGGGATCGCAGTGTGGCTCCGGATGCGCGCTTCACTCCGTAAGCGCGGTGGCGGTGGCGCCCCTCCCCGACGCCACCGCCACGTTTTTTGCCCAGACCACGGGGATATCAGCGAGGCGAAGACAGCACGATGGACACCGGTTCGATCAAACGATATGCGGCAATGACGGTTCTTGTGGCGGGTGCCGCTTTGCAGGCATGCATGGCAGGCACGCATGACAGCAAGCCATGGACCACGGTATGGGCGACCGCGATGGTGCAGTCGCCGCTGCCATCCAGCGCGGTGCGTCCAATGACACTCACGGCGCCGGCACTGAAAGGGCAGACGCTTCGGCAGATGGTGCTGCTGAGCGCGGGCGGTACACGCATCCGGATACGCCTTTCCAACACCTTCGGCCGGAAGCCCTTGCGTATCGACGCAGCAAGCGTTGGAAAGGTTGCCGCAGGCGGCGGGGATGGGCAGTTGAACGCCGCCAGCTTGCATGCCTTGCGTTTTGACGGTCGCGCCGACGTGGTGGTACCGCCCGGTGCGGTGCGCTACAGCGATCCGCTCGATTTTGCAGTTCGCGGGGGCGACACGCTTGGCGTCAGTCTGTATGTGGCTGGTGCGGCGGCGCCTGGCACATGGCATGAAGACGCAGTCCGCGACAATCTGATTTCCACGCCGGGCAACTACACCGCGAAGGCCGCGATGCCGGTGGCCGCAAAGACAGGTTCGACGCTGTGGCTTTCGGGCGTGGACGTGCAGGCCGACAAGCCTTTGTCCGCCTTGGTGATGCTGGGCGACTCCATCACGAACGGCTACCACTCCACTCCGGGTGCAGCAAACAGCTACCCGGAGCAACTGGCGCGTCGCCTGCGCATGCAGCGCCCGGCTTGCCGCGTCGCCGTGCTGAACGCCGGCATCGACGGCAATGAGATGTCCGGGCGTGATGGCGGCTATGGCCCTGGCGAAGACATGGCGACGCGTTTCAGCCGTGACGTGCTGGGGCAATCCGGTGCGCGCTTTGTGCTGCTGCTGGGCGGCATCAACGATATCGGCGAGACCACCATGGCGCTGCGCCAACAGGACAAGACGCTGGATGGCCGCACGGTAGCGGCGAACGTGATCGCCGCGCAGCAGGAGGTCATCGCCAAGGCGCATGCAGCCAAGCTGCGCATCTTCGGCGCCACGATCCTGCCCTTCGAGGGCACCCAGGGCGCGTACTCCGAAGCAGGCGAGCGCGCACGGCAGCAGGTGAACGACTGGATCCGTCATCGAGCGGGTTTCGACGGCGTGGTCGATTTCGATGCGGTGATGCGCGATCCCGCGCATCCGGGACGCATACGCGCAGATTTCGACAGCGGCGACCACATCCATCCGAACGACAAGGGCTATGCCGCGATGAGTGAGGCGGTGCCGTTGTCGTGGTTTGGATGCAAGCCGTAGAACACCGGATTGGCGGCTCGCCCGCGAGGGCTGCCGCGCACCGTGCGGGTTGCATCGGATCCGGCCGCCGATCCGTTTCAGCAGGGGCTGCCGGGACCGCTTGTCCAGGACGTGCGTGGTCCATGTACCGGCGTGCCGCTGCATGCGGCGCCAGCGCAGTGTGACGAATTCATCAACCCGCGGACGAACGCCTCGAAAGCATCGCGTGTTCGCGAACGGCATGCACCACGAGCGAGGGGACAACCCAATGAGATGCCAAGTAAGTCGATCATTCCACGGAAATGGCCGCCGCATCCTTTCCATGCTGGCCGTTGCCGTCCTCGGCGCGGTGGCGCCAACACTGCGTGCGGCCGAACCATCCGTTCTGTATACGCCGAACCTGTCCATCTATCCGAACGCGAGCGCTTCTTCGCCGCGAGTGATCACCCTGTTCCACAGCGGTGGAAGCAACGGCACGATGCTCGCAACCTTCGATGATGGAAACACGTTTGCAGTCACCGATGGTACTGGCCAACCGACGGGTTTTCCGATTTATCAGAGCACCGATGCCGGGGCCACTTGGTCCAAGCAGCCGCTGTCCGTCGTGTCCGATGCCGTACACGGCTGGAAGTTCTCGCAGCAACCGATGCTGCTGGAGGTGCCGCGCCAAGTGGGCGGCGCGCAAGGGCTGCGGCCGGGAACCATCCTGCTGGTTGGAAACTTCGAGGCGCCGAACATCGCCGCGCAGGACCTGGAGGTCTACGAGAGTACCGACCGCGGACGCCACTGGTCCTACCTCAGCTCGTGTGCGAGCGGCGGTGGATCAGGGCACGGCATCTGGGAGCCTTATCTGCAGATCGATGCCTACGGCAATCTCGATTGCTATTTCTCTGATGAGCGTCAGAACGTTTACGGCTACAGCCAGATCATCGGCCATGTCACGTCGACGGATGGCGGAAAGACCTGGGGGACTCAGAGCGACGACGTCGGTATCGCCGACCATCGGACGCGCCCTGGCATGCCCGCAGTCGTGCGCATGTCCAACGGACGATACGCGATGGCGTTCGAGACGGTCGGACAGACGGATAGCCAAGTGCATATCAAGTTTTCCGATGACGGAACGCATTGGGGCGCGGAGGATGCACTGGGCAGCTTGGTAGCTACCGCAGACGGGCATTTCCTCGGTGCGACGCCGGAACTCACGGCGATACCACCGACCCGCCGGTATCCGGACGGTGTTCTCGTGCTCGACGCCAAGGCCTATTTCGACACGAATGGCGGGCAGACTCCGGCGACCGGCAATGTGCTGCTCATCAACACTGCAAACGGCGCGGGGGCATGGAGCCGTGCCCCGGCTCCGATGGGACTGAATCCTGCGCCCACGCTTTATCCCGATTGCAACAACTACAAGCCTGGACTTGCCTGGACGGGAGTAGGCAACCAGATCGTGGAGTTGGCCCCGCGCCTGCTGGCACCCGGCACTTGTGGAATCGTGTACGCCAAGGAGCATCTGGCGCCAGGTATCCAAGACGCTGCGGTGATTGCCGTCGCGGTCGGCTCCGACAGTCGACCATGGGTGCTGTGGAAATATCCCAACCAGCAGTTCGTCCTGTGGGTACTCACGGCGGACGGCAGTTCGCTCGTGCACAGCCTCAGCTTCGACCTCAAGGCAGGCTGGACCACGGCAGGCGTGACGATAGGCGCCGACAATGTGCCGCGACTGCTGTGGGACGGACCCGATGGCTCGGCGGTGATCGGCGTCGTCTCCCGCAATGGCAACGTCGTCAAGCCGGTTCACCAGTACGCGGCACCGGCCGGTACCATCGGACGAGCCATCGCTGTAGGTCCCGATGGTCGGATACGCATCCTATGGTCTGCCGTGGATGGGCCTGCGGCGCTTTGGACGCTGGCCGAGGATGGCCGGACGGTCGCAGCCTCGAAGGACTTTCCAGGGTTCCAGGGTTGGACCGCGGCGGCCCTGACCGTCGGTACCGACAACGATCCACGGCTGCTGTGGAACAACGACAATGGCGCGATTGCGGTGTGGACCCAGTCGGCTGACGATTCGACCACGCTCAGCAACAATCAATACGGACCATTTTCGGGGACGCATGCGCTGGCGATCGCCAGTGGCCCTGACGGCCAGATTCGTCTGTTGTGGTCGGCTACCGACGGGCACATCAATCTGTGGACGATGGACAGCAGTGCCTCCACGCTGATCAACAACAGCGCGTATGGGCCATTCCCGGGTGCTTCGGCGGTTTCGTTGAGCATCGGGGGTAACGGCGAACCGAGAGTCCTGTGGTCGAGCACGGGCGATTTCATGGACCTGTGGTCGATGGATGCAAGCGGCTCGACGCTGCTGTTTAACTACAGCGGTACGCCGGTGGCGACGAGCGGCGATCACCGAGAGTATGGCTATCGGGATCAGGCCAGCCAACCGTGAATGACTTCGCCGGCACGGCGGAGTGAGGCAGGTGGCCGGACGCGGCGAAAGCCGCGCCGGCTACCTCATTGCGGTTCCTACGGTGTGGCCGTCTGTCCCGATGGCACCGCCAGCGGCGTGTCCGTCTTCGCCGGAACGCCGAAATAGGGCGTGCCGTCCGCGCGCCAGTGCACCTGTTGGATGCGCGGCGAGCGGCGCGGTCCGCATTTCCAACCCGGTCCGCCGTTGGCGTGATAGACGATCCAGGTCTGCTTGCCGTCGGGCGACTGGAAGAAACCATTGTGGCCCGGTGCGTAGACATCGTTGGCTGTCGATTCGGCAAATACCGGTTGTGGCGATTTTTTCCATGACGCGGGAGACAGCGGATCGGCGTTTGGTGCGGCACTGAGCAGCCCCAATGCGTAATGATCCGACCAGCAGGCGCTGGCCGAATAGCTGAGGAACAGCTTGCCGGTGGGGCCTTCGAGGAACTCCGGCCCTTCCAGGATCCTCCGTCCGCCTTGCATCTCCCACGCGTAGGTGGGGCGGGCGATGTCCACCTGCGGCGTACCCAGCGTCCACGGGTTCGTCATCGGCGCGATCACCAGGTCGCTGTGGTCGCCCACGTAGGCCGAATAGACGAAGTACAGCTTGCCGTGCGACTGGAACACGGTGGGATCGATGCCGTTGTAGTCGGTCTTCAGCATGCCGCGGGAGAGCCAGCGCCCCTGCGTGGGATCGGCCGAGGCGTTCTCCAGCACGAAAAGGTGGCGATGGGCGTCGTCGTCGTGCGCCTTGTCGGCGGCGGTGTAGTACAGGTACCACTTGCCGTCGACGAAGTGCAGCTCCGGCGCCCACACCGAAGCCGACTGCGGCCCGTTGTCCGGTGCGCGCCAGACCACGATGACAGGAGCGTCGGCGAGGCGGCCGATGTCGCGTGTTTTCCGGAGCGCGATGCGGTCGCCCAGCGTGCTGGTGTAGTAGTACGTGCCGTCCCGCTGCACCACCCAGGGATCCGGTCCTGAAGGAAGCAACGGGTTGCGGAAGGTTTCGCCGGCGCCGGCAAGGTTTGGTACCGCAGCAAGCGCGGCAAGCAGCGAGACTGCCTGCCACGCCCGTTGCCGTCGGCGCGGACGGTGGCCCGGAACGCTCGCATGCGGCGGCGCCGGGTGCACTGCCTTACTGCCCGATGCGCCGCAGCGCCTTGCCGGCCAGCAGGTTGCGTTCGATCTGCTCCAGCGTGACGCCCTTGGTCTCCGGCACCAGCCAGACGGTGAGCGCGATGAACACCACGTTGAAGGCGCCGTAGAGCCAGAACGTCTCGGCCTGGCCGATGCTGTTGAGCAGCGGCAGGAACGACAGGCCCACCAGCCAGTTGGCCACCCAGTTGGTGAAGGTGGAGCAGCCGATGCCGAAGTCGCGGCCCTTGAGCGGCTGGATCTCCGAGCACAGCGTCCAGATCAGCGGGCCGGCCGACATCGCGAAGCCCACGATGAACACCAGCAGCATGCCGACGGTGAAGAACTGCTGGCCGTGGGTGTGGATGCCGAGCTTCATCATGGTGCCGACCACGCCGAGGCCGATCGCCATCACCACGAAGCCGATGTAGAGGATGGGCTTGCGGCCCAGTTTGTCCACCAGGCCGATGGCGATGAAGGTGGCCAGCACGTTGACCAGGCCGACGATGGCGGTAAACCACATCTGCGACTCGGTGTCGTAGCCCATGCCCTGGAAGATGCGCGGCGCGTAGTACATCACCACGTTCATGCCGGTGAGCTGCTGCATCACCTGCAGCAGCACGCCCAGCCCCACCGAGCGGCGGAAGTTGGCGTTCTGGAGGAACATCTGCACGCCGCGTTGCGGCGTCTTCAGCTGTTCCTGGATTTCGCCGATTTCATGGTCGATGGCGTTGCGGTCGCCAAGCAGCCGCTGCAGCACCTTCTCCGCCTCGGGCTGGCGGCCCTTCATCATCAGCCAGCGCGGGCTTTCCGGGAGGAAGGCCACGCCGAGCAGGAACAGCGCGCCGGGAATCGCGATCACGCCCAGCATCCAGCGCCAGTTGCCGGAGTAGCTGAAGGCGGTGTCGGAGAGGAAGGCGACCAGGATGCCGATGGTGATCATCAGCTGGTACAGCGAGATCATCGCGCCGCGGATCGACTCCGGCGCGACCTCGGCCAGGTACAGCGGCGCGGTGAAGCTGGCCAGGCCGATGGCGACGCCCAGCACGAGACGGCCGACGATCAGCACCTCCGGCGTCCATGCCGCTCCGCACAGCGCGGAACCGCCCACGAACAACACGGCGCCGAGGATCAGCGTGCGCTTGCGGCCCAGGTGGCTGGAAAGCCAGCCGGCCACCAGCGCGCCCAGCGCGGCGCCGAGCATCATCACGCTGACGATCCAGCCGAGCGTGTCGTCGCTGATGCCGAAGTCCTTCTGCAGGAACTGCTGCGCGCCGGAGATCACGCCGATGTCCAGGCCGAACATCAGGCCGGCCAGCGCGGCAAGGATGCAGACGAAGATGGCGGCGGCCTTGCCGTGCGTGGCGGGTGGTGCGTTGGTGGCGCTCATCGAGTTCTCCCCGTGAAATGGCGTGCATGCGGTGCGGTACGGAAGTGCTTCAAATCCATCCGGCCGAGCGTAGCGCCGAAGGCGCGCCGCGCATAGGGGATTTGGACGTCCATGCATGCCGGATGGGCGGATGCCATGGCGTTGGCGGGAACCGGGCGCCACGGACCCGCGGCATTCCGTCCCGCCGCGCTCGCCATGAACGGCTCCCGGCGATTCATGCGCTGCCGTCCGCGGGCGGCGCGCCCGCAAAGCGCGGTTCGCGCAGGCCACGCCGGCCGACCTGCGCGGCGAACAGCGCGCCGGCCAGCGGTTCGTCCGCCAGCATGGCGGCGCTCAGGCCGTCGCGGGCGCTGGTGACGTAGAGCGTGTCCAGCGCGGCGCCGCCGAAGGCCGGTCGCGTGGGTTGGCGCGCGGGCAGCGGCAAGATGCGATCCACGCTGCCGTCGGCACGGTAGCGCACCACGCGGCCCAGGCCCCACTGCGCGTTCCACAGGCCGCCGTCGGCGTCGACGCAAGAGCCGTCCGGTTCGCCCGCGGTGTCGCGCAGGTCGGCGAAATCGCGCGGGTTGCGTGGCGTGTCGCCGTAGTCGCAGCAGCGGATCGTGCGCGTCAGCGAGTCGCAGTAGTACAGCGTGTTGCCGTCGGGGCTGAAGGCGAGGCTGTTGCTGATCGCCACGTTTTCCAGCGGCAGCTCTTCCAGCGTGAGGTCGGCGTTCAAGCGCCAGAAGCCGCCGATGGGCTGCTTGGTGCCGCCATCGGCCGGCTCGTGCAGGGTGCCGAACACGAAGCGGCCCTGGCGGTCGCAGGCGCCGTCGTTGCAGCGCGTGGGCAGGCCGGGTTCGATGTCGTGCAGCGGATGCAGCGCACCGTCGGCCAGGCGGAAGAACGCCAGCCGCGAGGCCAGCGCCAGCAGCAGCCAGCCGTCCGTCTCGCACAGCGCGAACGAGGCGAGCCGCTCAGGCAGGTGCCATGGCCGCGTCTCGCCGCTGGCCGGTATGTGGCGCCACAACGTGGAAGCGTGGATGTCGGTCCAGTACAGCGCCTGTGCGCGGTCGCACCACACGATGCCTTCGCCCAGCGTGTTGCGCGCGTCGAGCACCGCCTGCATCGACGCGCTCACACCCAGCCGCCGTCCACGATGAAATCCTGGCCGGTGCACATGCGGCTGTCGTCGGCGGCGAGGAACAGCGCCATGCGCGCCAGGTCCTCGGCCATCAGGTAGCCGGGCAGGCATTGCACGCGCGCGATCTCGGCCTCGCCCTCGGCGTCCAGCCACAGCGCGCGCTGCTTCTCGGTGATCGCCCAGCCGGGCACCAGCGCGTTGATGCGGATGTGCTGCTGGCCGAGCTCGCGCGCCATGCCGTTGACGAAGCCGTGCACGGCGGCCTTGGCCATCGCGTAGAGCGGGTAGCCGGCGTTCTTCTTCATCCAGCCGGTGGAACCGAGGCAGATGATGGAGCCGCCGCCGAGCTGTTGCATATCGGGGATCACCGCCTGCGTGGCGAACACCTGGTGGCGCAGGTTCACCGCCACGTTGCGTTCGAACATGGCGGCGTCCACCTCGGCCAGCGCATGGCGCACGTCGTTGGCGGCGTTGTTGACCAGCACGGCGATCGGGCCGATCTGCGCGCGTGCGGCGGCGATGGCGGCATGCAGCGCGTCGAGGTCGGTGAGGTCGCAGCGCAGGAATCGCGGCGCATGCGCGACGTCCTTCAGCCCGGCCAGCACGGACTGCGCGCCCGACTCGTCCACGTCGAGGAAGGCCACCTTGGCGCCCTGCCGCGCGAAGTGTTCGACGAAGGACGCGCCGATGCCGCTGGCGCCGCCGGTGATCAGCACGCTGCGGCCTTGCAGGCTGGGGTAGCTGGCGTAGCGGTCGGCCATCGCGCTCACCATTCCGCCACGCTGCCGTCGGCGTGGCGCCACACCGGGTTGTGCCACTGGTGGCCGACCTTGGCGCGTTCGGCCACGTAGGCTTCGTTCACCTCGATGCCCAGGCCCGGCCCCTTCGGCATGCCCACGTAACCGTCGGCGTAGGCGAACACGCTGCGGTCGGTGACGTAATCGAGCAGGTCATTGCCGGCGTTGTAGTGGATGCCCAGGCTTTGTTCCTGGATGAAGGCGTTGTGGCATACCGCGTCGAGCTGCAGGTTGGCGGCCAGCGCGATCGGGCCGAGCGGGCAGTGCAGCGCCAGCGCCACGTCGTAGGCTTCGGCCATCGCGGCGATCTTGCGCGTCTCGGTGATGCCGCCGGCATGCGAGGGGTCGGGCTGGATGATGTCCACGCCGCCGGTCTGCAGCACGCGCTTGAAGTCGTAGCGCGAGTACAGGCGCTCGCCCAGCGCGATCGGCGCGGGCGAGATCGCGGCCAGCTCGGGGATGCATTCCAGGTACTCGGACAGCACCGGCTCCTCGATGAACATCAGCTTGTACGGCGCCAGTTCGCGCATCAGCACCTTGGCCATCGGCTTGTGCACGCGGCCGTGGAAGTCCAGGCCGATGCCGATGTCCGGCCCCACCGCATCGCGGATCGCCTGCACGTTCTCCAGCACGCGCTCGACCTTGGCATGGGTATCGACGTACTGCATTTCCTCGGTGGCGTTCATCTTCACCGCGGTGAAGCCGCGCGCCACCGCTTCCTTCGCGGCGCGGGCGGTGTCGGCGGGGCGGTCGCCGCCGATCCACGAGTACACGCGGATGCGCTCGCGCACCGGGCCGCCCAGCAGCTCGTGCACCGGCCTGCCGAGGTCCTTGCCCTTGATGTCCCACAGCGCTTGGTCGATGCCGGCGATCGCGCTCATCAGCACCGGGCCGCCGCGGTAGAAGCCGCCGCGGTAGAGCACGCTCCAGTGATCCTCGATGTGGCGCGGGTCCTTGCCGATCAGGTAGTCCGACAGTTCCTCCACCGCGGCGGCCACGGTGTGCGCACGGCCCTCGACGACCGGTTCGCCCCAGCCGGTGATGCCGGCATCGGTGTCGATGCGCAGGAACAGCCAGCGCGGCGGCACCTGGTAGATGGTGAGCTTGGTGATCTTCATGGGCGGGCGGTCTTCATGCGTAGGTGTCGAGGTTGTGCCAGGCATGCGCGAAGGCGCGCGCGCGTCGTGCGGTGTCGTCGAGGTCGCGGCCCGGCGCGAACAGCGCCGAGCCGATGCCGAAGCCGGAAGCGCCTGCGGCATGCCACGGCGCCATGGTGTCGGGCGCGATGCCGCCCACCGGCAGCACCGGCACGTCGCGCGGCAGCACCGCGCGCCAGGCCTTGAGCACGGCCGGCGAGGATTGCTCGGCGGGGAACAGCTTCAATCCATCCGCGCCGGCGGCCAGCGCGGCAAAGGCCTCGGTGGGCGTGGCCACGCCGGGCACGCACAGCAGGCCGGCGGCCTTGGCGGCGCGGATCACCTCGGTGTCGGCGTGGGGCATCACGATCAGCCGGCCGCCGGCTGCGGCCACGGCCTCGACGTCGGCGGGTGACATCACCGTGCCGGCGCCGACGAGGACGTCCTTGCCCAGCGCCTCGGCCAGCCGGGCGATGCTGTCGAACGGCTGCGGCGAATTCAGCGGCACTTCCAGCACGCGGAAACCGGCGTCGGCGATGGCGCGGCCGACGGCCACGGCTTCGCCGGGCACGAGGCCGCGCAGGATTGCCACCAGCGGCAAGGGTTCGAGCCACGGCGTCAGCATGCGCAGGATTCCTCGGCAACGGATGGAACCAGCCCGGCCTGCATCGCCAGCTGCCACAGGCCATGCGCGGCGGCGTCGGGGATCGGCGGCGGCAGCTCGATGTCGAACAGCGCGGCGGCACGGCGGTAGCGGCCGCACAGCGCATCGTCGCCGATCAGCTGCAACGGCGCGGCGCGCTGGGCGAGGCCCTCGGCCAATGCGGAGCGGAACTCCTCGCCGATCAGCAGGCCGGAGAGATAATCGGGTACGGAGCCGGGCGCCAGCGCGCCATCCAGCATCAGCGCGCGTGCGGAGAACAGGCGGCTGAGCGCGCCGGCGGCGGCGCTGTCGCGTGCGGCAGCCACACCGCGCGCGAAGGCGTCGATATCGTCCGCGGCATCGACGCCGGTGGCGCCGAGGATGGAGTGCTGCCGCAACACCGCGAACAGTTCGCCGGTCATCAGGGTGCGGAAGCCGGTGACCGCGCCGTCGCGCACCGTCGCCCACTTGCTGTGCGTGCCGGGCAGGATGAAGGTGCCGGCCGCGGCCAGCGCGGGACGCAGCGCCATCGCGCCGATCAGTTGGGTTTCCTCGCCGCGCATCACGTCGGGGCCGCGCGCGTCGCGCAGGCCGGGGACCAGATGGACGTCCAGGCCATCGGCGGCGCGCACGGTGCCGAGTGCGCCAGCGAGCTGCGCGGCGTTGGCTGGCAGGTCGAGGTAGGGCATCTCGCGCCAGCCGTGGCGGCTGCCCACCATGCCGCAGGCCACGCGCGGCAGCGTGGGCCAACCGGCAGTGATGCCGGCCAGCGCGGCGTCGTAGCCGCCCTCGGGGAGATGGCGTATGCCCCAGGGGCGTGCGCGCGTCTCATCCAGCCGGCCGGCGCCGTCGAAGCGGAAGGCGCGCAGGCTGCTGGTGCCCCAGTCGAGTGCGATCAATCCGGTCATGCTTTGGCGGCCGTGCGTTCCTTGGCATGGCGCCGGATATTGCTGCGCGAGTCGGCCACCATTTTCTGCATCGCCTCGCGCGCCACCTCGGGCTGCCGGCGGCGGATGGCATCGAGCACTTTCTTGTGGTGCGGCAGCGAATACTTGAAATCGTCGGCTTTGCGTGCGGACAAGGCCAGATAGCTGCCCAGCGCCGTCTCGATCACGGCGAACAGCGAGATCAGCAACTCGTTGTGCGTGGCGTGCAGCACCGCCTCGTGGAAAGCCAGGTCCGCCACCGACCATGCCTCGCGGTGGCTCGCCGCGGCCATGGCCGCGTAGGCGGCCTCGATCCGTTCGAGCTGCTCCGGGTCGCGTCGCCGCGCGGCCGCGGCCGCGGCTGCCGGCTCGATGATCTCGCGCATCTCCACCAGCTTGTCGACGAAATCGTCGGTGGGCATGGAGGCGCAGCGCCAGGCCAGCACGTCGGCGTCGAGCTGGTTCCAGTGCAGGGTGTCGCGCACGCGCGTGCCGGTCTTCTGGCGCGATTCGATCAGCCCCTTCGCGGACAATACCTTCATCGCCTCGCGCAGGGCGGTGCGGCTCACCCGCATGCGCTCGGCCAGCAGCTCTTCGCGCGGCAGGTTCTCGCCGGGCGCGATCTCGCCGCCGACGATCAGCCGCCCAAGCTCCTGTACCACCTGGCCGTGCAGGTTGCGCATCACGACGGGTTTCACCATGCCTGTTCTCCCTGCCGCGGCGCGTTCCGCGCCCTCGGCTATAATTTGTACTACATAATGCTACAGCAAGTTGTGAAGCTAGGTTAGCTTCGCGTGCGTTTGCCGGGAAAACGGCGGGCGCGCCGGGTCGGTCGCGCGCCGATCCGGTGCGCGCGTAAAGATCCGGGGGCGGGCGCTTAGCGCGCGCCGCGTGCCTGCGCCCGCCAGCCGTCGTCCAGCGTGTGCAGGAAGGCGATGATGTCGCGCATGTCCTGCGCGGTGAGCGGGGCAGGGTTGCCGACGCGGCGGTTGAACGGGGCGTCGGTGGTGTCGACGTTGGCGCGGTAGGCGGGCGGCAGGTCGTCGTCGATCAGCAGCCGGCCCTGCGCGTCGCGCGGGTAGATTTTCTCCGGCGCGACGCTGCGCAGGTCGTAGAAGTCGAGCACCTGGGCCAGCGAGCGGTAGACGCCGTTGTGGAAGAATACCGCGCGCTTGTCCACGTTGCGCAAGGTCGGCGTGAGGAACATGCCGCAGTATTGCGTCTGCGCGGCGAGGTCCTTGCGGAACGGTCCACACAGGCCGAGGTCGTAAAAGCGTGGGTCGCGATTGGCCGCCAGGCTGGTGTTGCGCGGCACGCCCAGTGCCTCGTACTGGGTGTCGGTGAACAGCGGCGGCAGGCCGTCGCGCGTGGGCCGGTCGAGGTGGCAGGCGGCGCAATTGCCTTTCGCGGGATCGTCGAACAGACGCAGGCCGCGCATCTCGGCGGGCGTCAGGCGGGCCTGTCCCTGCAACCACGCGTCGTACTTGCTGGTGAAGGGATGGAAGGACGGATCCTCGATCTCGAAGCGGCCGATGGCGAACATCGCCTCGTCGACCAGTTGCTGCGGGTCGTCGACGATGCCCGGCCCGAACAACTGCACGAAGGCCTGGCGGTAGCGGCTGTGCGCCAGCTTGCCGGCCACGGCGTCCGTGCCGGCATTGGCCATCTCCACCGGGTTGAGCAACGGCAGGTAGGCCTGCCGTTGCAGCGAGTCGGCGCGGCCGTCCCAGAACAGGCCGCCCTGCGGCACCATCGCCGGTGCGGCGGGCGCGACGTCGGCCTGCTTGGCGGCGCGTGGATCGCTGCGTGCCGAGGTGGCCAGCGCGTTGAGGTTGGGCACCACGTCGTCGGCGGAACTGTCCGGGCCGATGCTGAAGGGGCGCTGCCGGTACAGGTAGGCCAGCGAGGGCGGCGGCCGGTAGCCCGCCTTGCGCAAGTCCGTGCCGCCCGGCTGCACGACCAGCGCGTTGGGCGGGTTGTAGCCGTAAGCGGGACTGTGGCACGACGCGCAGGACTGCCGGCCCGAACCCGACAGCAGCGGATCGAAGAACAGCGACTTGCCGAGTTGCGCCACCGCGCTCAGCGGCTGCACCTTTGGCAGGCGCAGGTGCACGGGATGCGGGTTGCTGCCGTCGGCGCCAGCGCTCGCGCGGTCGAGGAAGGCGTAGCTGGCGAGGCAGCTGCAGGCGCCGGCCATGCCGAGCAGTAGCGCCAGCAGGCGATGCCGCCTGCGGCTGGCAGGGCGGGCGTTCCGGTTGGCCGGCGCGGTGGTCTGCACGCATTGCTCCAGGGAGTGGCGGGTGACGCGTCCCCCGCCCGCGTGCGGGCGAGGGACTTCAAGCGGCCTGCGTCAAATGTGCCCGTGCCCGCGCTTGTCCGCCGGCAGTCCGGTCTCGGGGTCGAGGAACAGGCGCGGCGCCAGGTCGAACGGGCGGCGGCGGAAGTCGAACATGCCCATGATGCTGCCGGCGCCGGCATCGTCCGAACCCTGGCCGATGCGCTGGCCGTGCAGCCAGTTGTCCTCGATGAAGCGCACCACCGAGGCCTGCGTGATCTGCGTGTCGTCCACGTAGTTGCTGCGCGCCCACGGCGAGATCACCAGGAACGGGATGCGCGTGCCGGGACCGCAGCGGCCGTTGACCGTGCCGCCGTTGACGCCCACGCCCGGCTTGGCGCCCGCGGCGTTGCACACGCCCGGCCCGTTGAGCTGGTCGGCGCCGACGACCGAGCCTTCCTTGCTGGTGGCGTCGAAGGACGCCGTGGTCGGCGGGGTGTAGCGGTGGTCGTACCAGCCGTCGGAATCGTCGTAGGTGACGATGACGGCGGTGCTGTCCCAGTCGGGCTGGTGCTGCAGGAAGTTGAGCACCTTCACCATGAAGGCCTGCTCGTCCAGCGGATCGGAGTTGCCCGGATGCGCGTCGTTCACCGCCGGCGGCTTGATGTAGCTCACCGACGGGAAGTTGCCGGCCGACACGGCCTTGAAGAAGTCGTTGACGTCGTACTCGTGGTGCACCGGCGTGGCGGTGGCGTCCTTGTCGTCGGTGCGGCCGACCTCGGCCAGCGAGGTCGGGCGCGCGTGCGTCGGGTTGGACGTGCTGGCGTAGTACTGGAACCAGTTGTGGTGCGGGATGTAGTCGTTGATGGAGGCGTCCAGCACGCTGGAGTACGTGCTGCGCGTGCAGCCGGTGCTGCCGTTCGCGTTGGTGGCGCCGAGGTCGAAGCCGCCCATGAAGCCGCCCCAGGTGATGTGCCCGGCGTTGAGCAGGTCGCCGATGTTCTTCGACGTCATCATCACCGTCTTGCTGGTGGACGAGCAGGCGTCGTAGGCCGGATCGGTGTCGCCGATCAGGCTGAGGCCGCCCTGGCCGTCGGGGATGGTGGCGGCCGAGCCCAGCACCACTTCGGCGCCGTTGTTGGTGCCCGACACCACGGCGATCGCGCCCGGCGTCGAGGGGCCGTAGGTGTCGGTGTAGGCGTTGTCGTCCATGGCGAAGTTCTGCGCGTAGTTCCACAGCGCGGTGACGGTGTTGCCGTCGTAGTAGCCCATCACCAGGCCGTGCGTGCCGAACGCGCCGGTGGTGGTCACCGTGTTGTTGCCGGTGTAGGCGGGGAAGCGGTCCGCGGCGCCGTTGTCGTAGGCGAGCTGCTCGGGCGTGTAGTTGTGGTTCTGGCCTTCGGTGTTGGCCTGGGTGCGGTCGAGGCGGAACGGGTTCACCGCGTTGGCGCCGTTGACCGCGTTGAACTTGTTCGGGTTGGCGTTGAGCAGCGCCGGCGTGAGGCCTTCGACGTGCGGCGTGAACGGCCGCGCCTTGAACGCGGGCTCGCCGGCCGGGTTCGCCGCCACCGGATAGGTGCCGAAGTAATGGTCGAACGAGCGGTTCTCGTCGAAGATCACCACCAGGTGCTTGATCGGCGTGGCGGTGGGGACGAAGTCCTGCGGCGAGCGCGGGTGGCCCGGCCAGGAAAAGTGCGAGGCATCGCCGGCGTGCGGGTAGGCGGCAGGGTCGACCTGCGCATGGGCGGCGAGCGCCAAACCCATGATGCCGATGGAGGCGGGCAACAACGCCTTGCGGAACAAGCGGAGGCTGGACATGTGGAAACTCCCGGAGTGGATGCGGTGGCGCGGGATGGGCAAGCCATCCTGGACGCGGATTCCCCTTGCGTTGCGCCCGGACGCCGTCGCGCGCGGCGGCGTCCGGGGCATGCGGCTATTCCATCAGGCTTGTATGAAGGTTCCGGGACAGCAAAAGCTTGCGACGGCGGGCGGCTCGTCGGTTAGGCTTGCGGCAACGCGGCGCCAGAGGGGGCGCGGCGATTCATCGGACTAGCGGGGGTAGCCATGGTGGGGATGTCGGTATTCGGAGCGTTGGCGGGTGCGGGCCTGGTGTTCGGTCTCGTGGGGATCGCGGTCGGCGTGCTGGTATCCGCGCTGGTGCTGAGCCTGGCCTACCGGGTGGTGGTGGGCCACATGCCGGACTTCGCGCGTGCGCTGGGCGTGGTGGTGGCCGCGTGGCTGGCGAAGTGGATCGTCATGGTGATCCTGCACGGCGGCGCGGGCAGCCTGCTGTCCTGGGTGGCCCAGTTCCTGGTGGGCGCGCTGGTCATCAACCTGTTGCTGCTGGCGAAGGACGGCAGCCAGATCGGCTACGGCAAGTCCTGCCTGGTGCAGTTGCTGTACTCGGTGATCTTCGTGGCGATCGCCATCGTGCTGGCGCTGGTGTTCGGCGGCATGATGATGGGCATGCTGCATCACTGAACGTATCGCGCGGGACGGAGGCGAAAGCCGAAAGCGCCGGGCCAGGCCCGGCGCTTTTTTGTGCGGCCGCAGGAGCCTGGCACTGCGAGCCGCGGCTTCGCCGGCTCCCGCAGGCGTGATGCGGATCACGCCTGCGTGACGGAAGGCGCGCGCATCCTCCGGTTCCGGACGGGCCGGGCTGCACGGGCGACGCCGATGCGCCCGCCGCGGCGCGGCGGCGGTTTGCGCATGCGGGGGAAGATCGTGGATGCTCGCGGCCAGCGTCGCGTAGTACGCATCCCGACGGGGGCGCGTCCTTCACGCGGCGTCGCGCACGCTGCGAGCGTGGCGGGGGGCGACTACAACAAGGATCAATGGGGAGGCCATGGGGATGAAGCGTCGACAGAACTACCAGGTATGGATCGGACCGGGCGTCGCGTTGCGGCGGCGCCGGCTGGCTGCGGCGTGCGCCGCCGCGTGGCTGCTCGCCGCGCCGTGTGCGGCCGCGCTGGCGCAGGATGCCGCGGCCCCATCGGAGCCGGCCGCGCAACCGGGCTCGAAGCCGTTGTCCAAGGCCGAAAAGCAGAAGAAGGTCGCGGCCAGCCAGCTCGATGCCGTGGTGGTGAACGGCATCAGCGGCAGCATCCAGAGCGCGTTGGACACGAAGCGGCAGTCCGACGACATCGTCGAGGCGATCTCCGCCGAGGACATCGGCAAGCTGCCCGACGTGAGCATCGCCGACAGCCTGGCGCGCCTGCCGGGCCTGGCCACGCAACGCGTGAACGGGCAGGCCAGCGCGATCTCCATCCGCGGCCTGGCGCCGGATTTCACCGGCACCACGCTCAACGGCCGCGAGCAGGCGACGATAGGCGAGAACCGCGGCGTGGAATACGACCAGTACCCGTCCGAGCTGATCAACGGCGCGGTCGTCTACAAGACGCCGGACGCCAGCGTGATCGGCCAGGGCCTGGCCGGCACGGTGGACCTGCAGACGATCAACCCGCTGGACCTGTCCAAGCGCACCATGGTGTTCAACGTGCGCGGCGAGCACAACACCAACGGCAACCTCAATCCCGGCACCGGCACGGGCACCGGCGGCCACCGCGCGAGCTTTTCCTACATCGACCAGTTCCTCGACCACACGCTGGGCGTCGCCATCGGCTTCGCGCAACTCGACCAGCCGATCCAGGAGAAGCAGTACCAGGCCTGGTGGTGGAGCGCCGACAACGGCAGCGCGGGCATCGACCAGAACTGGGGCGGGCCGCACACGCCGGGCATGCCGGACAACGTGATCTCGCAGGAAGGCATGCAGCTGCGCGCGCAATCGCAGAACGAGAAGCGCAACGGCCTGATGGCGGTGCTGGAGTGGGCGCCGAACGAGGTGTACTACTCCAAGCTGGACGCCTACTACTCCACCTTCAACAAGCGCGAGTACACCAACGGCGCGCAGTGGTCGAGCAGCCCGTGGGACAACGTGTCCTACAGCAACGTCGGCACCTCGCCCGGCACGCCGTTGCCCATCGTGACTTCGGGCAACATCGCCGGCATCGCGCCCATCCTGCAGAACGAATACACCAAGGAACACGACAAGCTGTATTCGCTCGGCTGGAACAACAAGCTCTACCTCGGCGACTGGACGACCTCGCTGGACCTGTCCACGTCCTCGGCGCGGGTACGGCTGCACGACGCCTACCTGTTCGCCGGCCTGGCCGGCGGCGCGTTCACCAATGTCGGCTTCAACACCAAGGCGGGCGTGGGCTATCCCGACTTCTCGACGAGCGCGAACCTGGCCGACCCGGCCGGCGTGGTGTTCACCGATCCGGACGGCTACGGCTACAACGGCCGCGAGGAGTTCGACCACCAGGACGACCGCATCCACGCCCTGCGCCTGCAGGTCAGCCATCCGCTGGGCTGGATCTTCAGCAGCATGGACCTGGGCTTCGACTACTCGGACCGCACCAAGTCCAAGCACGCCGACGTGAACTTCGCATGGCTCGACGGCAACGGCAGCACCGACGCCACCTACCAGAAGCACTACAGCGCGCCGGTCGATCCGTCCCTGCTCTACAACCCCACCTCGCTGGGCTACGGCGGCATCCCGGGCATCCTCAACTATGACGTGCTCGGCGCGATGTACAGCCAGTTCTACCTCACGCCGGAGAACGGCGCCGGCGACTGGAGCCGCAACTACAGCATCGAGGAGAAGGTGCCGCTGGCCTACGCCAAGTTCAACATCGACACGGACCTGGACGGCATTCCGCTGCGCGGCAACGTGGGCGTGCAGGTCGTGCACACCGACCAGTCCTCCGACGCGCTGCAGACCGACGGCAACGGCGCCTTGATTGGCGCGATCCACGGCGGCACCTCGTACAACAACGTGCTGCCCAGCCTGAACCTGGTGGCCACGCTGGGCGAAGGCCAGTACCTGCGCTTCGGCCTCGCCAAGACCATGACGCGCGGACGCATCGACGACGAGAAGGTGTCTTCCTCGGCGTGGGTGTCCAAGCTCACCGACGGCCCGCAGGCCGGCCAGGTGGTGTGGTCGGGCAGCGGCGGCAACCCCAGGCTGAAGCCCTACGTGGCCGTGGGCACCGACCTCTCGTGGGAGAAGTATTTCGGCAAGGCCAGCTACGTGTCGGTGGCGGTGTTCAAGAAGAACCTGCTCAACTACATCTACAACAAGACCGTGCTCGACTACGACTTCAGCGGCTACATCAACAACACGCCGACCTTGAAGCCGACCAGCAACTACGGCGCCTTCACCACGCCCGAGAACGGCACCGGCGGTTCGATGAACGGCCTGGAGCTGGCCGGCGCGCTGGAGGGCGGCCTGCTCGCGCCGGCGCTGGAAGGCTTCGGCGCGCAGGTCAACTACTCGCTGACCAACAGCACCATCCCGACCAGCTCCATCTCGTCGATCCCCGGCGGCCCCAAGACCCTGCCGGGCCTGTCGCACAAGGTGGGCAACATCACGCTGTACTACGAGCGCAACGGGTTCTCCGCGCGCATCGCGCAGCGTTACCGCTCCTCGTTCACCGGCGAGGCGGTGGCGCTGTTCGACCAGCTCGGCTACACCAAGATCCTGGCGAACCGGCAGACCGACCTGCAGCTGGAATACGACTTCACCCAGGGCTCGCTCAACGGCCTGTCGGTGCTGCTGCAGGTCAACAACCTGTCGAACGCGCCGGACGCCACGGTGCAGTACGCCACGCTCCCCGACAACGAGCCGATCGTCATGCCGCTGGAATACGACACCTGGGGCCGCACCGTGCTGTTCGGCGTGAGCTACAAGCTGTAACGGCGACCTCGCCGACCTTGCGGGCCACGGAAGGCCCGCTCATCCACTGCAACAAGGCAAGGCCATGGTTCGAATCCAAAACGCGTTGCGCGCCGGCCGCAACGGCACCGGGGCAAAGGGCGTGGCCCGCGCATGACGCAGGACGAGGGCATTTCCGGCCGCCTGGCCCTCGTGCTGGCCACCTTGCTTACCGCGTGCGCGCTGGCCGCGCTGCGCGTTCCGCTGCGCCTGTTGCCCACGCCTGCCCTGCTGATCCCGGCCCTGCCGGACACCCCGCAGGTGCAGCTGTGGCTGAGCACGCAGGATCGCCGCCTGCGCTTGGCGCGGCAACCGGATATTTCGGCGACAGTGGCGGATACGGACGCGGACGCGCCCAAGGCCGACATCGTGGTGGACAGCAGCCGCACCTTCCAGAGCATCGTGGGTTTCGGCGCCGCGATGACCGACGCCTCGGCGTGGCTGGTGCGCCACCGGCTGGGCAACATGCAGCGGCTGGTCTTCATGAGCGAGATGTTCGGGCCGCCGCCGGGACTCAACCTCAACATGCTGCGCGTGACCATCGGCGCCTCGGACTTTTCGCTGCAACCCTACACGCTGGACGACATGCCGGCCGGACAGTCCGATCCGGGGCTGGATCACTTCAACCTTGCGCCCGTCATGCAGGATACGGTGCCCGCCCTGCGCGAAGCGCTGACGATCAACCCGCAACTGCGCATCATCGCTTCGCCGTGGAGCGCGCCGGCGTGGATGAAAAGCAACGACAGCCTCATCGGCGGCACGCTGCAGCCGCAGTACGAGGCCGTGTACGCGCAATACCTGGCGCGCTACGTCGATGCCATGCGCGGGCAGGGCGTGCCGATCTGGGCGCTGACCGTGCAGAACGAACCCGCTTTCCAGCCATTGACCTATCCGGGCATGCTGTTGCCCGCCGACGCGCGCGCCCGCATCATCGGGCAATACCTGGGGCCGGCGCTGGCCAGCCGCCAGCCGCGCACGCTGATCCTCGGCTGGGACCACAACTGGGATGCGCCGGAGCAGCCGCTGGCCGTGCTGGGCGACGACGATGCGCGTCGCTACATCGATGGCGTCGCTTGGCATTGCTACGCGGGCAACCCGAGTGCGCAGACGCGGGTGCACCACGCCTACCCGCGCAAGGACGCCTATCTCACCGAGTGTTCGGGCGGCGACTGGAGTTCCGCCCGGAACGGCGAGCTGCTGTTCTTCGTGCGCGACGTGTTGCTGACGAGCCTGCGCAACTGGGCGCGCGGCGTCGTGTACTGGAACCTTGCGCTCGACGAGAACCATGGCCCGCATTCCGGCGGTTGCGCCAACTGCAAGGGCATGGTGGTCATCAACTCGAAGACCGGCGCGGTCCATCGCAACGACGAGTACTACGCCTTTGCCCACTTCAGCCGCTTCGTCCTGCCGGGCGCGGTGCGCGTGTGGTCCACCGACACTGGCCCGGACATCCACAACGTGGCGTTCCGCAACGCGGACGACGGCTCCATCGTGCTGGTGGTGGCCAACGGCCGGCGCCAGGCCAGCCGCCTGGTGATCGCGCAGGACAAACTGTCGTTCGACTACACCATGCCGCCCGAGAGCGTGGCCACCTTCGTGTGGAGCATGTCCGCACCCTCGCTGGAACAGCGCACGCGGCAGCTGTTCGACAAGGTGCTGCGCGCCATGGCGCCGAACGCGGCCGGCACGCATTGACGTGCGGCGGGCCGGCGGCAAACTACGGCGGTGCCGTGCCTGCAGCGACGGTCGAGATCCGATGCATGGCCAGGTGGAGGATGACCCGATGCGCCCGAACGACGTCTTGCCGCGCGCGCTGGCCGCGGCCGCGCTGATCGCCGGCCTTGCTGCCGCACCCTTGTGTGCCTGGGCCGGCGCCGCGCCGCGCGCCAAGGTGGTAGTCATCAGCCTCGATGCCTTCGGCGCGCAAAGCCTGCGCGAACCGGAGCTGCCCGCGCCGACCCTGCATGCGTTGATGCGGCAGGGCGTGCACGCCGTCGCCATGCAGCCGATCAACCCCACCATCACCTGGCCCAATCACACCGCCATGGTCACCGGCGACGACGCCAGCCTGCACCACGTGCTGGTCAACGGCCTGATCGTGGGCCAGCGCGAGGCCACGCCGCCGCGCATCGACATGGATGCGCCCAAGTCGAAGCTGGTCGCCGTGCCCACCGTGTACGACGCCGCGCACGCGGCCGGGCTGGTCACCGCCGAGGTGGACTGGGTGGCGATCATGGATGCGCCGAGCATCGACTGGCGCTTCCCCGAGCATCCCGATCCGGACGGCGCGATCGAGCAGGAGCTGGTGCGGCAAGGCACGATCACGCGCGAGGAGCTGGCGCATTTCGGCGAGCCTTCGCAGGCCTGGCGCGACCTCATGTACACGCGCGCGGCGGTGGACATCATCGAGAAGCACCATCCCGACCTGCTGCTGCTGCACCTGCTGGCGCTGGACAGCATCGAGCACGCGACCGGCTACGGCAACGACTCGGGACGCAACACCATCGCCTTCCTCGACGACCGCGTGAAGGAAGTGATCGACGCCGTGCGTGCCGCGGGCGAACTCGACCGCACCACCTTCGTCATCGTCTCCGACCACGGCCAGGAGAGCGTGCACCACCTGCTGAATCCCAATGTGCCGTTGCGCGAGGCAGGCCTGCAGGCCGCCGCCGCGAGCCGGCCCGCGTTCGCGATTCCCGAGGGCGGCTTCGCGCTGGTGTTCCAGAAGGACGCCACCGCAGCCTCGCGGCAGGCACTGAAGAAACTGTTCGAGGGCAAGCCCGGCATCCGTGCCGCGCTGACGCCGGACGAAGCCGCGAAGATGGGCTGGCCCACGCCGCCGCTGACGATGCCGGCACACGCGGTGGCTCTGTTCCGCGCGCCGCCGACGATGAGCAACCAGGCTCCCGACCTGCTGCTCTACCCCGACAACGATTACGAGTTCAGCGACAAGGACGCCACGCGATTCGACGCGCCCACGCTGGAACGCGGCGCGCACGGCTACCCGAACTCGGAGCCGCTGATGCAGGCCATCTTCATCGCCGCGGGCCCGGGCATCCAAGGCCACGGTGTGCAGATTCCCGCGTTCCCCAATGTGGACGTGGCGCCGACCATCGCGCGCCTGCTGCACGTCAAGTTCGACGACGCGCAGGGCAAGCCGCTGACGGGGATTCTGGCGCCGGGGTATTGATCCGACGCAGGCTCCGTCTGCAGCGGGAACGGGGTTCCGGCTCGCCCTTCAGCGACGCGGATGGACGGCATCCGCGCGTTGCCGTTGGAGATCGCGGATCAGATTTCCCTGTCGCCCACCAGCACCACGTCGGCGGGGCGCTGCGCGAACAGGCCCACGGTGACCACGCCGGCGAGCTGGTTGAGCTGCTGCTCCAGCGCCGCCGGGTCGGCGATGCGCCAGCCGTGCACGTCGATGATCCAGTTGCCGTTGTCGGTGACCACGCCGTCGCGCCATACCGGCTGGCCGCCCAGCTTCACGATCTCGCGGCTGACCAGGCTGCGCGCCATCGGGATCACCTCGATCGGCAGCGGGAACGCGCCGAGCACGTCCACCCGCTTGCTGGAGTCGATGATGCAGACGAACTTCTGCGCCGCCGCCGCGCAGATCTTCTCGCGGGTGAGCGCGGCGCCGCCGCCCTTGATCAGGCGCTTGTGCGGGTCGCACTCGTCGGCGCCGTCGATGTAGATGCCGATCGGCCCGACGGCATTGAGGTCGAACACCTCGATGCCGTGCTGCTTCATGCGCGCGGTGGACTGCTCGGAGCTGGACACCGCGCCCTGGATGCGGTCCTTCATGCCGGCCAGCGCGTCGATGAAATACGCCACCGTGCTGCCGGTGCCCACGCCCACGATGGCGCCGTCCTCGACGTAGCGCAGCGCGGCTTCGCCGGCGAGTTTCTTTTCGTTGACCTGGTTCATGGCGGCACCGCGAGCTGGAAAGGGCGCCATGATCCCCGATTTGCGCGTGCGCCGCACGCGGCGATTTGGCAGGAAGCGCCGCGCTTGCTACGGTGAAAGCCTCTTTCGGGCAGGGGAAGCGGCGCACCGTGTGGCTGAGGACGACGCGACAACGCTGGCGCGCCATCGGGCAGCGCACGCGGCAGCTATTGCGCACGCCGTACTGGTTCCCGCACATCCCGCTGGCGCTGCTGCTGGGACTGGGCGCGCTGGCGTTGCTGCGGCTGGATCTCGGCGCGGACTGGCAGCACTACCTCGCGCGCCTCGCCACGGGCCAGTTCAATCTCAGGCCCAACGTGCTGCCGCCGCTGCTGATCGGGCTGGGCCTGCTGACCATGGCCATCGGCCTGCTGCTGCGCTCGCGGCTGGCGTGGACGATGGCGCTGCTGCTGGCCGCCACCGCCCTGGTGAACCTGCTGGCCGGTGCGCACCATGCGCGGGTGCTGTTCGCCTACTTCGTGCTGCTGCTCGGTGCGCTGCTGGCGGCGTGGCGCCACTTCGACCGTTCCAGCGTGGCCGCCAGCACGCTGTTCGCGCTGACCTCGGTGGCGATGCTGCTGATCTACGCCACCTTCGGCAGCTACTACCTGGGCGCGGATTTCCGGCCGGCGATCACCGACCTCACCACCGCGCTGTACTACGCGATGGTCACCATGAGCACGGTGGGCTACGGCGACATCGTGCCGGTGACGCCGGAGGCCAAGCTGTTCGCCGTATCGGTGATCGTGCTCGGCGTGGCGGTGTTCGCCACCTCGCTGACCGCGGTGATCGCGCCGATGGTGAGCCGCAGCCTACAACGCATCGTCAACCGCAAGGGTTCGGGCATGAAACGGGAAAACCACTTCGTGGTGATCGGCAACTCCTCGCTGGCCATCAACACCTGGCGCGAACTGGCGCGGCGCGGCCGGCCGGTCACGCGCCTCTTGCGCGAGACGCCGGCGGAAGGCGAGCTGGCCGGCGTGGACCTGGTGGTGGGCGATCCCAGCAACCTCGACGTGCTGCGCCAGGCCGGCGCGCACAAGGCCGAGGCGGTGCTGGCGATGATGGCGGACGATTCCGAGAACGCCTTCGTGGTGCTCGCGGTGAAGGAACTCGCCGGCAGCGCGCGCACCATCGCCGCGGTGAACGACGCCAGCCATCTCGGCCGGGTCAGGCTGGTGCAGCCCGACGTGGTGATCGCGCCGCAGGTGCTGGGCGGCGAGCTGATGGCGATGCTGCTGTCGGGTGAGGAAGTCACCGGGGACTTCGTGTTGCAGCGGGTGTTCCAGCAGGTGCCTGCGACGCCGCCCAAGGGTTGATTGCCAGGCGGCGCGCCGCGAAGCCGGTCCGCGGGTGCGCAAGCGCCGTTACTCCAGCGCGAGGATATGCTCCCAGTGCGCCGCCTCCACCGGCTGCACCGACAGGCGGCTGCCCTTGCGCAGCAACACCATGCCGTCCAGCGCGGCGTCGGCCTGCAGTTCCTTCAGCGTGATGGTGCGCTTGAGCTTCTTCACGAACTTGACGTCCACCAGCATCCAGCGCGGGTTGTCGCGCGAGCTGCCGGCGTCGAAGTACTTGCTCTTGGGGTCGAACTGGCTGGGGTCGGGGTAGGCGTCGGTGGCGACCTGGGCGATGCCCACGATGCCGGGCTCGGCGCAGTTGGAGTGGTAGAAGAACACCGGGTCGCCCACGCGCATGCCGTCGCGCATGTAGTTGCGCGCCTGGTAGTTGCGCACGCCGTCCCAGGCTTCGCGCTTCTTGCGCTTGAGGTCGTCGATGGAGAAGGCGTCCGGCTCGGACTTCATCAGCCAGTGGTTCTTCATGCGGCGGGCTCCGTGGCGTGGCAGTCGATCAGTTCGCGGTCGGTAGCCACGTAGTCCAGCGGCACGTCCCAGGGTTCCGCCTGCAGCCGTTCGACTTCCTGGAAAGCGTAGGCCACGCCCACCAGCAGCGGTTCGGTGGGACGCGCCTGGTCCTTGACGAAGGCGAAGCTGCGGTCGTAGTAGCCGCCGCCGTGGCCGAGCCGATGGCCGCGGCGGTCGAAGGCCAGCAGCGGCACCAGCACTAGGTCGAGCTGGAACGGCGCGAACCATTCGCGCGGCGCCACCGGCTCGGGGATGCCGTAGCGGTTCGGCGCCACGTCGTCGCCGCTGTTCCAGGGCGCGAAATGCAGTTCCTTGTTGCTGGCCAGCAGCGGCAGCAGGAAACGCTGGCCGCGTGCCGCCAGCGGCGGGATGACCAGGTTCAGCGGCAGCTCGCCGCCGGTGGCCCAGTAGCCGGCCACGCGCACGTCGGTGAGGTATTCGGGCAACTGTTCCAGCGAGCGGCGCAGGCCCTGCGCCGCGGCGATGCGCGCCGGCGGCGGCAGCGCGCGGCGGCGTTCGGCCATTTGCTGGCGCAGTTCGCGGCGGTGGTCGGCGGCGTCCACGGGCATGCGCAGGCTCCTCATCGAAAAACGCCCCGTCAGTCGTGCGACGGACGGGGCGTGGAATGGTGGCGTCAACCGCGATGCCGCTGCCCACCAAACGACCTTGATCCACGATGGATCAGGTGGGAGGGCGACATGGTCTCGAGGCTTTCCGCACGCGGCGGACATGCACAACAACCGATGAAAAGCCGACCCGGGGCCGTATTTAGGAACAAGGCAAATGTAAGAGTGTGCCGGCGCACACCGCAGAAAACGCCGGGATCGATTTTAGGCTTTCGGAAACAAATCCGCTACTGAATCGTGCGGCGTCGAGCCGGCGCTCTCCAGCGCGAATTCCAGCCGTTGGCGCAGCGCGGCGAGGCGGTGCGCGGTCTGCTGGCCGTTGCCGCCTTGCTGCTTGCGCAGCGCCAGCAGCTCATGGGTCATGCTCACCGCGGCCAGCACGGCGAGGCGCTCGAAGCTGGGGGCGCGCGCGTTGGCGCGCAGCTCGCGCATCTTGCGGTCGAGCAGGGCCGCAGCCTCCACCAGGCCCTCGCGCTCTTCCGGCGCGCAGGCGATCAGGAATTCGCGGTCGATCAGCCGCAGCGCGACCGGATCGTTGTTGCCGGGTGTACTCATGGGTTCAACCATTGCCTTCGAGCGATTTCAGCCGCTGGATCATCGCCTCGACCCGGCTGCGCGCCTGTTCGTTGCGCGCGAGCAGGCTGGCGCGTTCGCCCGACAGCTGCTCCTGGCTGTGCCGCAGGCTGCGGTTTTCCTCGCTGAGCCGGCGCACCGTGTCGAGCAGGCGATCGACCTGGCGGCCAAGCGCCTCCAGTTCGATCTGGACGGAGTCGGGCGGTGCGGAATCGGCGGGGTTCATGCGTGGAACTATAACAGTACGTCGCCGCGCGAAACGGGGGCGGCGACACGTCTGGCGTAGAATGGGCGGCCGTCCCCGAGGAGTCCCGCCATGCCGGCCAACGAACCGCTCAGCCACGACCAGTTGGACGCGCTGATCGTGCGCCTGCGCCTGGGCGTCGACGCCAGCGAACTGCACGGCTCGTTGTGCGGCTATCTGGCCGGCGGCGCCACGCCGAACGGCGGCAAGCTGCTTGCCGCGCTGGAACTGGAAGGCGGCGAAGACGTCCAGCCCGGCCCGGCCGACCAGGCCGCCCTGGACACTCTGCTGCGCCAGTGCCGCGATGCGCTGGCCGATCCCGAACTCGGCTTCGAGCCGCTGCTGCCGGACGCCGACCGTCCGCTCGACGAGCGCGCCGACGCGGTGGTGGACTGGTGCCGCGGCTTCCTCGGCGGCTTCGGCCTGGCCGGCACCGAGGCGCACGCCAAGCTGTCGGACGACGCGCAGGAAGTGCTGCGCGATTTCGGCACCGTCGCCGCCTCGTCCTTCGATTTCGGCGACGCCGCCGAAGACGAGGACGCGCTGATCGAAGTGCAGGAATTCCTGCGCGTGGGCGCGTTGCTGCTCTACACCGAATCCGCCGGCCGCGGCCCGTCCGGCAGCGACCGCCTGCATTGAACGCCGCGCTCGACCGCATCGCGGTTCCGCCGATCGCGGGCGAGGAGTTCGCGCGCCGCCGCCGCCAGCTGATGGCGATGGCCGGCGAGGACGCTGCGCTGCTGATCGCCGCCGCGCCCGAGCGCCTGCGCAACGCCGATGCCGCCTGGCCGTACCGGCAGGATTCGGATTTCCACTACCTCGCCGGTTTCCCCGAGCCCGAGGCGGTGCTGGCCCTGCTGCCGGGCCGCCGGCACGGCGAGGCCGTGCTGTTCTGCCGCGAACGCGACGCCGAGCAGGCGCGCTGGCACGGTCCGTCCGTGGGCACCGAACGCGCGGTGGCCGATTACGGCATGGACGACGCCTTCCCCATCGACGACATCGACGACATCCTGCCCGGCATGATCGAGGGCAGGGCGCGCGTGTACTGCCACTTCGGCCGTGAGCCGGCGTTCGACGCGCAGCTGCTGGGCTGGATGCGCCGTTTGCGCCAATTGCGCGGCGGCGGCGTGGTGCCCAAGGAATTCGTGGCGCTGGGCCACCTGCTGCACGACCTGCGGCTGTACAAGTCGCGCGCCGAATTGAAGCTGATGCGCGCCGCCGCCGGCATCGCCGGCGAAGCGCATCTCGCCGCGTGGCGTTGCGCGCTGCCGGGCCGCCACGAATACGAAGTGGAAGCCGAACTGCTGCACGCCATGCGCAGCCGCGGCGCAGTGCCCGCGTTCACGCCCATCGTCGCCGGCGGCGGCAACGCCTGCGTGATGCACTACCAGCACAACCGCGCACGACTGATGGATGGCGACCTGCTGCTGATCGACGCCGGCGCCGAGCTGGACTGCTACGCCAGCGACATCAGCCGCACCATCCCGGTCAACGGCCGCTACAGCCGCGCGCAGCGCGCGCTGTACGAAGTGGTGCTGGCCGCCCAGCTCGCCGCCATCGACGAAGTGCGCCCCGGCCAGCCGTTCGACGCCGCGCACCACGCCGCGGTGCGCGTGATCGCCGAAGGCCTGTGCGCGCTGGGCCTGCTCAAGGGCGACGCCGACACCGCCATCGCCGAGGGCAGCTACCAGCGCTTCTTCCCCGGCAAGACCGGCCACTGGCTGGGCCTGGACGTGCACGACGCCGGCGACTACCGCATCGACGGCGTCTCGCGTGTGCTGGAGCCCGGCATGGTGGTGACGGTGGAGCCCGGCCTCTACGTGCCGCCCGACGACGCCAGCGTGGACGAGCGCTGGCGCGGCCTCGGCATCCGCATCGAGGACGACGTGGCGGTGACCCGCGAGGGCAACGAGGTGCTCAGCGCCGCCGTGCCCAAGGAGCCGCTGGAGATCGAGGCGCTGCTGAAACGATCCTGAGGCGCAAGCGGCCTTCGGTAGCCGCTGCCTGGTGGCCTCAGAACTTCCAGTCGAGGCTGATGCGCGCGGACTGGTCGCCGGCCTGCTTGCCGAACTGGCCTTGGTAGGTGCCGTCCACCGAAACCTTGGGCGCGATGGTGAAGCTGATGCCGAGGCTGGCGGCGGCGGCATTGCGCAGCAGCGGAACGCCCGAGACGCCGAAGCGGTCGGTGCCGTCGACGAAGCGCATCGTATCGGTGGGCGACAGGTCGCCCCAGGCATGTTGCCAGCCGAGGCTGGCATGGGCATGCAGGCCGTGGTTCGGCGCGCCGAGGTCGAAGCTGGCGCGCAGGCCCAGCGTGCCGTAGCCGACCGTGCTGTCCTGCGCGGCCACGTTGAGCGCGGCCGGTGTGCCGTTCTCGTTGACGCTCGGCGTGCTGAGGCGCTCCACCGCCAGGTTGGCGAACGGCGCGAACGTGCTGTTGCCGTGCATGAAGGGCAGGCTGCCGTCGACATAGGCCTGCGCGGTGTGGGCGTGGTAGCTGCTGTCGGCGGTGCCGGCGAACGTGGCGAAGCCGAGGAAGCGGTGCGTGTCCACTTTCTCCCAGCCGTAGATCGCCGCGGCCTGCCATGCCAGGCTGCCGGTCTGCGCGCTGCCGTACAGGCCCAGGTGCTGGTCGGTGACGTGCGCGGACGAGTCGAGCGTGTCGATGCCGGCCGAGCCTTGCCCCGTGCCCATCACCGCGCCGAGCCGAGCCGCATCGCCCACCGGCATGTCGATGCCGAACAGCAGGCCGCTGCCGTTGCCGTGCAGCATCGAAGCACTGCCGTTGCTGTCGTGGCTGCCCCAGTGGCCCCAGGTGGACGTCCAGGCGGTGACGCCGTCGGCGTCGGTAACGTTCAGGCCGTTGGCGTCGTTGCTCTGCCCGGCGAGGTGCTGGTTGATCGCATCGCGCACGTAGTGGTCGTTGTCCACGACCGCCGTGCGGGCGGAGGCGTGGATCTCGCCGGAGAGCTGGTCGAAGGCGTGGCGGGCGGCGGTCGCATCCAGCAACACCAGTGCATCGTAGATCTGGTTGTCATAGCCCAGCGGATTCGCAGTCGTCGCCACGGCCCGCTGGTTGGGCGTCTGCGCCACGCTGCTGAAGCTGATGTCGTTGCGCTGCAGCGAAAGGTTCACCGTATTGGCGGTGTAACTCAGTACGGGCGTAAGGAAGGCAAGGCTGCTGCTGGCCGAGCCGAACTGGCCACTGACGCCGCCCGCGGCGGTGAGCACCGTGTAGTTCGTGCGCGGCGCCCACGTGCTGGCGTCACTCAACACCACGGCCGTACCTGCCAGGCTGGCGGTGCCGCCGATACGCAGCAGGCTGGCCTGGCCGCCCGGCGTGGCCTCCACTTGGAACACGCCGTTGGCGGCTTGGGTGTAGTTGCCCTGGATCGTCAGCGTGCCGATGGAGCCGCCGGCCCACACGGTGCCGCCGCTGGTGACGTTGCCGCCGATGGTGCCGTGGCCGCGCAGCGTGCCGCCCGCCGCCACGGCGACGTCACCGCCCAGCACGGCCGAAGGCGTGGAGGCGTCGCCCACTTCCAGCGTGCCGGCCTGTACCGTGGTGGTGCCGGTGTAGGTGCTGACTCCACTGAGGGTGAGCGTGCCGGCGCCCTGCTTGGTCAGCGAACTGCCGCCGCTGATCACGCCGGACACGGTGAAAATGTTGCTGCCGGTGTCGATGGCGGTGGCGCCGTTGATGATCAGTGCGCTGTTGCCCAGCGTGCCGCCGGAAAGATCCAGCCCGCTGGCGCCGATGTCGATGGTGGCGGTGGCGCCATTGGCGACCTCGACTGCGCCGTTCAGCACCGAACCCGAGTCCAGCATCAGCGTGTTGCTGCCACCGGAGAACAGGATGGCGTCGCCGTTGCTGCCGGCACTGCCGTTCGTCAAAGCCGTGCCGCCGGCGCCGCCGTGGCCGCCGCTGATAGTGCCGGCGTTGGTGATGCCGATGCCCCAACCGGTAATGCCGTTGCCGCCGTAGCCGCCGCTGCCGCCGTAGCCGGTGTTGGTGTAGCTGCCGTTGCCGCCGCGGCCGCCATCGCCGCCATTGCCGCCCGTGATGGTGCCGCTGTTATGGACGCTGACCCCGTTGCTGTTGACGCCGTTACCGCCATTGCCGCCGTTGCCGCCGAAGCTGCCGTTGCCGACGCTGCCGCCAATGCCGCCATTGCCGCCGATGATGGTGCCGCTGCCGTAGTTCGTCAGGCTGCTGTTGCTTGCACTGCCTCTGCCGCTGAAATAGGCACCGGCGCCGCCATTGCCGCCGACGCTGAAGTTGTTGAAATCGTTGCTACCGCCATTGCCGCCGTTGCCGCCCGCCACGCTGCCGGTGTTCTTGACGATGCTGTACCCGGCGCCGTTGTAGATACCGCGGCCGCCATTGCCGCCATCGCCGCCGGTGGATTGG
The DNA here is from genome assembly GCA_040371205.1 of Rhodanobacter sp. Taxonomy (NCBI): domain Bacteria; kingdom Pseudomonadati; phylum Pseudomonadota; class Gammaproteobacteria; order Lysobacterales; family Rhodanobacteraceae; genus Rhodanobacter; species Rhodanobacter sp. Next base: position 3,147,891 of record AP031382.1, on the reverse strand, counting down.
ATGCCATTGCCGCCATCGCCGCCGTTGCCGCCCGCGATGTGGCCGCTATTCGTGATGAGGCTGTCCCCGTTGCTGTTGACGCCGCTGCCGCCGCCGCCACCGCTGTTGCCGTTGCCATTGATGCTGCTGCCACCATAGCCGCCGTTGCCGCCCGTGATGGCCCCGCTGCCGTTGTTCGTGAGGCCGAAGTGGGCGTTGTTGACGACATCGACGCCGTGGCCGCCGTCGCCGCCCCTGCCGCCGTTGTTCATGCTGCCGTTGCCGCCACGGCCGCCGATGCCGCCGCTTCCGCCCGTCACGCGGCCGTTGTTGGTCAGATAACCGCCGGAACCGTGAATTCCGTAGCCGCCATTGCCACCGCTGCCACCAAAGCCACCGTTGCCACCGATGCCATAGCTGCCGGTGCCGGCGCCGCCAATACCGCCGCTGCCGCCGGTAATGCTGCTGCCCTGTTGCACCGACAAAGTGGCTCCGGTGGTAATCGCGGCCGCATAGCCGCCGTTGCCGCCATTGCCGCCGCCGGATGAGCCCGCAGCACCGGCGCTGCCCGTGATCGAACCTGTGGTCGTGCTGTCCACGCCAATCTGCAGGCCGCTGTTGGAGCCCAGCGCCCACGCCGCGCCGGTGCTGCTGCCGGCATAGGTATAGGTGACGCCGGTGTCGGTGTCGACGTCGAGTTGGCTGCCCGCATTGCCGGAAACCGTGCCGGAGAAGGTGCCGCTGGCCGTGCCGAGACCCAGCGAATGGCTGCCGAGGATTGTGGTGCCGCTGCCGTTGAGCGAGCCGATAAGTGTTTGGGCGTAGTTGATACTGGAGATGTTGAAAGTGGCGCCGCTGGCAAGCTCGACGTCCGAGAAGCCGATGCTGCCGCTGCCCGACAGCGCCAGCGTGCCCGAGTTGACGATGGTGCCGCCGCTGTAGGTGTTGACGCCGGTGAGGGTGAGCGTGCCGCTGCCCAGCTTGGTCAGCGAACGGCCGCCGCTGATCACGCCGGACACGGTGAAGGTGTTGCCGCCGGTGTCGATGGCGGTGGTGCCGTTGATGATCAGTGCGCTGCTGCCCAGCGTGCCGCCGGAAAGATCCAGCCCGCTGGCGCCGATGTCGATGGTGGCGGTGGCGCCATTGGCGACTTCGATTGCGCCGTTCAGCACCGAGCCCGAATTCAGTGTCAGCGTGTTGCTGCCACCGGAGAACAGGATGGCGTCGCCGTTGCTGCCGGCATTGCCGTTCGTCAAAGCCGTGCCGCCGGCACCGCCCAGGCCGCCGCTGATGGTGCCGGCGTTGGTGATGCTGATGCCCGAACCGGCAATGCCGTTGCCGCCACCGCCACCACCGCCGTAGCGACTGCTAGCACCCCCACCATTCCCGCCAGCGCCGCCAGTGATGGTGCCGCTGTTGTCGATGGCGGCACCGGAGCTGCCGACGAGGATGCCGTCACCACCACCACCGCCGCCGCCAGCGTAGCTGTTCCGGCTTCCGGTGCCGAAACCACCGGTGCCGCCGATGCCACCTTGCACGGTGATGCCGTTGTCGACGGTAAGGGTGCCAGCGCCCAACACGTAGGCGCCGCTGCCGCCGCCACCGCCACCGCCACCGGTTGCGCCTGCACCGCCGCCACCGCCATGGGTAGAGCTTGGCGTGGCGCTGGCCGAATACGTAGCGCCGACGGTTCCGCCGCTACCGCCGCTACCGCTGTAGGCACCGGAGTAGTTTGCGCCACTGCCGCCGCTGCCGTTGCTGGAGGTTCCGCCGCTGCCGGAAGGGCTTGCACCACCGTTGCCACTGGCGCCGCCATTGCCAGCATTGAATGTTCCCGTGCTGGATGCTCCCGCGCCACCTTGTCCGCCCACCGTCTGTGCCGGGACCTGCGGTGCCACCGCACTCAGCACCGTACCGAGCGCCAAGGTGAGTGCCAGCGCCAGCGGGCGCTGGCGCATCGGCGACTGGCCCTTGCCGGTGATGCTGCCGCCGTGCGAATGCGTGAATTCGGAAGCAACCTGCAGCACGCGCAAGGCGCGGTTCCAGACGAGCCGGTAGATGCGGTTCATGATCTCGCCTGTGATGTGGTCGTGTATCGCGTAATCCGTTGTGGCGGGTGTGCGTCAGACGATGCGCACGTCGCTCAGATTGAGTTTCGGGTCGCGCCAGAAGGCATCGTTGGCGAAGCGGGCGAACAGTTCGGGCGGCAGGATGGTGGTGCGCTCGTTGGCCTGTACGCGCGGCTGTATGGCGTGCAGGCCCGGCGTGCCGGCCTTGGCGTCGAAGGCGCTGGCGTCGTATTCGACGTGTTCGGTGTCGTGCTTGTAGGCCGGTTCGCCGATGAAGTCGTAGACGGCCTCGAGCGCCCTGGCCGGCTCGCGCGTGAGCGTCTCGTACTGCACCAGCAGCAGGCGGTGGGCGTGTTCGCCGAAGTACGCCTCCTTCAACGCGTCGTAGGCGTAGCCCAGCATGCCTTCCGCGCCGGCGATGCCGTTGGCGCGCGTGAACACGGTGCCGCCGGCGGTGTAGTTGAAGATGGCGGAGGGCTGGAAAGCGTTCTTGCGCACCAGCCGCTCGATGCTGTCCACGATCCACGGCACGTCGCGCACGCAGGCGATCACCCTGGCGTCGGGAAACAGCCCGGCGATGGCGGGCAGGCGCGCGCACCAGGCGCGGTTGGTGTCGAACACCACCTCGGCCTGCGCATCGGCGTGGAACTGTTCGAACAGCCCACGCAACACGCGCCGGCGCCGGTCGTCGTCGATGAACACCGAAAACTCGTTGCGGGCGCTCATCTCTCCAAGCAGGGCGCTGAACAAGCCAGCCAGCGGGCTGCTCATGCCGGCCTGGAAGCGCGGGTTCTGGCGCAGCAGCGCGGCCAGCAGGGTGGAGCCCGAGCGGGGCAGGCCGGAGATGAAATGGATGCGTCGGAACATGGGGTCCCTTTGCGATGCAGGAGCGGCGCGCGGGTGCTTCCGCGACATCCCGGTAAGCGCGAATGTCCTCACACTAATCGGTGCGGCCGGATCTGAACAGTCCGCGGAACCGGGAAACGGATACGCGCGCCGCAGCCATCCGCTGCCGTGCCTGGATCGAAGGCGACGCGACGCAACTTCATGCGTCGCGGTTGCGCTCAGCCGGTTTGCGCGAACGCGTCGCGGGTGAGGTTTTCCGGCGCGCCGTTAGTGCACACCACGTCGTCCTCGATGCGGATGCCGCCGTAGCGGCGGAAGGCGTCCACCTTCGTCCAGTCGACATCGGTGGCGACCGGCCGGTCGCGCAGCTCGGCCAGCAGCATGTCGATGAAGTACAGGCCCGGCTCGATGGTCACCACCATGCCTGGCTCCAGCGTGCGGGTCGTGCGCAGGTACGGGTGGCCGGCGACGCGCGGGAGGTTGCCGCCGTGTTCGTCTTGCTGGAAGCCGGCGACGTCGTGCACCTGCAGGCCGATCGGGTGGCCGAGGCCGTGCGGGAAGAACGCGGCGGTGACGCCGGACTCCACCGCGCTCTCGGCGCTCATGCGGATGAAGCCGTGCTCGCGCAGCACGCCGGCGATCGCGTGATGGGCGTGGATGTGCAACTCGGGATAGCTCTGGCCCGCGCGCACCTTCGCCGCGAAGCCCTGCTGCGCTGCGTCCATGCTGGCTATCAACGCCTGGAACTCGGCGTGGCCGTGCGCCGCGTAGGTGCGCGTGATGTCGCTGGCGTAGCCCGCGCAGCTCGCGCCGGCGTCGATCAGGAAGGACCGGTGCGCGGCCGGCGGCGTGCGGTCGAAGTGCATGTAGTGCAGCACCGCGCCGTGTTCGTTCAAGGCCACGATGCTGGCGTAGGGCAACTCGGCGTCGATCTGCCGCGCGGCGGCGAGGTAGGCGAGATGGATGTCCAATTCGCTCTCGCCGGCGCGGAACGCGGCCTCCGCCGCGCGGTGCGCGCGGGCGCCGATGCGGTTGGCTTCGCGCATCAGCTCGAGTTCGTAGGGCGTCTTGAACGAACGGTGCCAGTGCAGGCAGTCGAGCACGGCCTGCGGGTTGTCGGCCGTCACGCCGTCGATGGCGGGGCAGGCCGGCGCGACGACCGCGCCGCGGCCCTTCGGCAGCTGCGCCACGGCGTCTTCCTTGCTGCGCACGGTGACGATGTCGAAGTGTTCCACCCAGTAGCCGTGCGGCGCTTCCGGCACCACGTGCCAGTAGTCGCGCGGCTGCACGAAGATCAGCTTCGGCTTCGCGCCCGGCGTGTAGGCGATCCAGCTGTCCGGCGCGTCGGTCAACGGCAGCCAATGCTTGAAGTGCGGGTTGGCGACGAAGGGGTAGTCCTGGTCGTCGAGGAACTTGCCGGGCGGCGAGCCCGCGGCGACCAGCAGGTGATCGAAGCCGCCCAGAGCCAGGGCCCGGTCGGCGCACTGGCGCAAGGTGGCGAGGTGCGCGGTATAGAGCGAGGCGAGCGGCGCGTTCATGCGGGTTCCGGATCGGCGGGGTGGCCTGCGATTTTAATGCGCGCACCGAATCCTCCCGCAACGTGCGGAAAGCCCCTACGCTAGGGCTTCGCACCGCACACGCATCGGGTTGTCCATCCATGGCCGACGTCGCCACCGTCTTCAACGAGAGCATCACGCCCTACGCGCCCGGCCCGCGCACCGACGCCGAGCCGCCGGTGAAGCGCATCGTGGTGGTCGGCGGCGGCACGGCCGGTTGGATGACGGCCTTGCTGCTGGCCAACTCGGACTACGGTCCGCGCCTGCAGGTGACCGTGCTGGAGTCGCCGCAGGTGGGCATCATCGGCGTGGGCGAGGGTTCCACGCCGTGGCTGCGCGGTTTCTTCGACGGGCTGGGCATCGAGGAGTCGGAGTGGATGCCCGCCTGCAACGCCACCTACAAGAACGGCATCCGCTTCGACGGCTGGTGCACCCGGCCGGGCTACGAAAGCTACTTCCATCCGTTCGCGTCGATGCTCGACAACATGACGATGACCCAGTTCGTCGACAACGTGCACCGCCGGCTGGAAGGCGAGGACGTCGAGGCGCATCCCGACCGCTATTTCATCGCCGAGCGGCTGGCGCGCAAGGGGCTGGGCCCGCGGCCGCGCCAGGATTTCCCGTTCGACGTGTGGTACGCCTACCACTTCGATTCGAACCTGCTGGGTGCCTTCCTCGGCCGCAAGGCGGTGGAGCGCGGCGTGCGGCACCTCGCGCGCCACGTGCACGACGTTACCTTGAACGAACGGGGCGACATCGCCACGCTGCAGCTGGACGGCGGCGAGACGCTGGAGGCTGATTTCTTCGTGGACTGCACCGGCTTCGCCGCGCTGCTCATCGGCAAGGCGCTGAAGACACCGTACGTGTCGTTCGCCGACAACCTGTTCAACGATGCGGCGGTTGCGATGCCTTCGCCCATCGACGACGGCGGCGGTCGCCCGCTGAAGGGCGAGACCGTGTCCACCGCCTTGCGCCACGGCTGGGCGTGGAAGATCCCGCTGTCGAACCGCTACGGCAACGGCTACGTGTACAGCACCGCGCACTGCTCGCCGGACGAGGCGGAAGCCGAGTTGCGCACGCGGCTCGGCCTGCTCGACGATCCTGCGCCGGCGCGCCACCTGCGCATGCGCGTGGGGCGCGTCACCAGGCACTGGAACCGCAACTGCGTGGCGGTGGGTCTGTCGCAGGGCTTCATCGAACCGCTGGAGGCCACCGCGTTGCTGTTCGTGCAGCGCACTGCGAGCATGCTGGTCAAGGCGCTGGAGAAGGGCGATCTCGGCGAGGCTGCGCAGGACGCCTTCAACGAGGCGATGAACGACCGCTTCGAGGGGACGCGCGACTACATCGTCACCCACTACAAGACCAACACGCGCACCGACACCGACTACTGGCGCGCCAACGCCGCCAACGTCAACCTGTCCAGGCCGCTGCAGCACCTGCTGCGTACCTGGCTGTCCAGCAGGCCCATCGCGGGCGGCCTGCAGCAGGGCACCTACGGCCGCGGCTACCCGGTGATGTCGTGGTACTGCCTGCTCGCGGGCATGGGACTGTTCCCCGAGGGGCAGGCGATGCGGTCCGCGCCGCCCGGCAAGCTGCGCCACGACCTGGCGGCCATCGACAACCTGCTCGAACGCAGCGCCGCGAATTTTCCGGGACATCGCGCGCTCTTGGCGGACATCCCGCCGCGGCCCACCGGCGCCTCGCTGCAGCTGTACCTGTGGTGAGGCCGCGGAGCTGCGTCAGCCCTGCTGCAGCCAGCGTTCCAGCAATTCGCCGTGGCTGTTGCCGACGGCGATGATGCGGTAGCCGGCCCAATACTGGCCGGGGCTGGCGGCGGGGTCGTGCCATTGTTCCTGCAGGCCGAGTTCGACATGGCCGCTGCCGTTCGGCAGATGGATCCGCACCTGGTAGATGCCTTCGCTGCGCGGTGCGCGGTGGCCGATCAGCAGCAGGCCGCTGGAGGATACGTTGCACACGGTGCCCAGCGGCTGCTCGGCAATGGCGTCGATGGCCACGATGCCGGCGTCCACCGGCTTGCGCGGCGCGCGGCGTTGGTCGCGTGTGCTCATCGGCGTGCTCCCGGCGATTTGGCGGTGCGTAGCAGGTTGCCGGTGAGCGAGTGCCAGGCGCGGTCGAGCAGCCCGTCGCGTTCCGGCGGCATCTCGCGCACCTGGCCGCTGGCGACGGCGCGGGCCAGCTCGCGCAGGTTCATCTCTTCGCCGCGCAGGCCGCGGCGGGTGACGAACAGGCTCTTGCCGGTGACCGGCGAGAACCAGGCCAGCTTGCGCCGGCTGACTTCGCCGGTGGCCGGGTCGGTGAACTCGAACCAGCTGCCGAAGGGCAGCTGGCGCAAACGGTTGTGGATGCGCGCCTCTTGCGGGCCCAGCGGCGGCTCGTCGTTGTCGCCGCGGGCGGCGCCGGCCTTGCCCTGCGGCTGCTGCGACTCGCCGAGCCGCTGGCGGCTTTTCAGGCGCAAGGCGAGGTCGGTGGCGCTGGGAAGCGGGTGGACGGGCGCAGCTGCAGGCGTGGTGTCGGCCGGCAGCGCGGGCACGGATGCCGCAGCTTCCGCCGCGAGCGTCGCCGTCGCGAGACGGTCGTCGGCGGCGGCGGGAGCGGTGGTGCTAGGCAGTTCCAGTTCCAATTCCAGCTTCGGCTCGAATGCCGGCACGGACGGCATGGCCGCGACGGGTGCCGCCGTCGGCGCGGCGGTGACTGCCGTCGGCTCGGCCGGGACAGGGCGCGCTGCGGGTGCGGGTGGCGTGATGACGGTGACCGAGGCGGCGGGCTCGTCGCCGATCAGGCGCAGCGCGACCTGGCTGGCTTCCTCGGCGTGCATGCCGATCTGTTGCAGGCCGGCCTGCACTTCACGGCGCAACAGGTCGGGATCTTCCACCGGCAGCCGGCCCAGCAATTCGTCGGTGACGCGCAGGCGCTGGGCGACCGCCGGGCTGCCCTCGCCGTGCTGCAGCAGGGTCAGCGCCAGCACGTCGGACCAGGCGCGGTCGAGCAGGGCGCGCAGCAGGCCGCGCGGCGGGTGCTTGGCGTAGCGCTCGGCCAGCAGTTCGCTGGCGCGCTGGCGCGCCAGGTCCAGCCGCTCGCGGCCCTGCATGGCCTCGACGTGCCTGCGCTCGGCGGCCTGCGCGCGGCGGCTCAACTGGGCAAGGTGGTGTTCGATATCGGCCAGCAGGGTGGTGTAGAGGCCGGCGCTGGGCGGTTCGCGCCGGGCGCGCTCGACCAGTTGGTTGAGCCGGGTGGCGAGCTGCTGGTCGGCTGCGCCGTCGGGGCCGTCCAGCCATTCGCTGGCCGCCTCGGCCACGGTGCCGAGCAGGCGGCGCGCGGGGTGTTCGCGCTGGTCGAAGAAGTCGCGGTCGGTGACGGCGAGGCGCAGCATCGGCAGTTGCAGGTTGTCCAGCACGGAGTGCGCCTGCGGACCCTTGTGCTGCATCTGCTTGCCGATCTGCTCGAACAGCATCGCCACCAGTTCCACGGTGTCGTCCTGTTCGGAGCTGAGCCGGGTCGGCGCGGCGCCGGCCGGCTTGCCCGCGTTGAGTTGCAGCAGCAGTTCCTCGCGCAGGCGCTGCGCGCTGCGCAATTCGCGGCTGGCGTTGTCGGTGACCTGGGCCAGATGTTCCTGCAGGGCGCCCAGCGCGGTCTGCAGCTCTTCCGGCGAAGCGACCTGTTCGCCGCCGCCGGTGCCGCCGGTGCCGGTGCGGCGCTGGGACAGCAGGTCGCGCAACGTTTCCAGCACGGTGATCGGCGCCTGCGCCGCACTGCCGGTGCCTGCACCGGCGCCCGCGCCGGCAGCATCGGAAGCGGCTGGCGCCTTGGCCGGTGCCGCACTCGCTGGGGCGCCGCGCGGGGCGCTGCCGGGTGCGGGGCGCGGTGCCGTGAAGGGGCGCAGTTGCGGCAGCAGGCCGTCGTCCTGCAACTGGGTGTTGACGACGCTGTAAAGCGGGCCGGCCGCCAGCACCACCAGTTGTTCGAACCGTTGCACCAGCTGCAGGCGATGGCCCGACGGCAGGTCCAGGATGTCGATGGCGCTGCGCATGGCCTCGGCCAGGCCGGCCGGTCCGATCGGCAGTTTGGCGCCCTCCAGCGGCGCGGAGCCGACCAGCACGGCGAAGCGGTAGGCGAGTTCGGTGACCACCATGCCGTGGTGCGCGTCGCCGCGGGAGGCGAGTTTTTCCAGGGTGGCGGTCAGCTCGTGTTCGGTCTGTTCGAGCAGGCTCAACGGCTGCTGCGCGGATGCGGCGCCGGCGTCGGCGTCGCTTTCGCCCAAGCGCGTGAAGCCGTCGCGCAGGCGGTCGGCAAAGGCCTGCATGAAGGCGGAGCGTTGCATCTGCAGCTGCGTGCGGCTGTCGGCGCAGTACTGCTGCACCTGATGGCTGCGCGCGTTTTCCATCTGCTCGTAGAGGTCTTTGTCGAAACGGTCCAGGCAGGCGCGCAATGCGGGTTCCAGCCATTGCGCGCACAGCGGGCCGATGATGTTGAGCAAGCGCTGCGTGCGTGCCGGCCAGCGCGCCCGCGCGGGCGCGTCCGTCGCGGTGCTCGATTGGCGTTTGCGCTGCTCTGCGTCCACGACACGCTCCCGTTGTTGCCCCGGTGCCGCAGTGTAGGCGGGTTGCCGCGGTGCCGCCACGGTCGGCGTCAATCGAGGAAGCTGGCGATGACGTCGTTGAGGAAGCGCTGGCCCAGCGCGGTGGTGCGCAACTGCTGGGTATCGTCGGCCAGCCAGCCGCGGCGCCGCGCCCCGGCAAGCCGGGCGGCGATGCGTTCCGGCGGCAGGCCGGTGCGTTCGCCGAAGTCCGCCAGCGGCACGCCGTCGATCAGGCGCAGCGCGTTGAGCATGTATTCGAACGGCAGTTCGTCGGCGGCCACGGGGGCATCGCCGCCGATGCGGGCCGCGCCGGCGGCGGCCTCCATGTATGTCCGCGGGTGGCGGGTCTTCCAGCGGCGATGCACGCTGCCCGCGGCCGCGTCGCTGAGCTTGCCGTGGGCGCCGGCGCCGATGCCGAGGTAGTCGCCGAAGCGCCAGTAGTTGAGGTTGTGCGCGCAGCGCCGGCCCGGTCGTGCGTAGGCGGAGATTTCGTACTGTGCGTAGCCGGCCCCGGCGAGACGCGCCTCGCAGGCCTCCTGCATCGCCCAGGCGTGGTCGTCGTCGGGCAGCGGCGGCGGGTTGGCGGCGAAGGCGGTGTTCGGCTCCAGCGTGAGCTGGTAGTGCGAGAGGTGGGTGGGCGCCAACGCGATGGCGCGCTCCACGTCGGCCAGCGCGCCGTCCAGCGTCTGTTCCGGCAGCGCGTACATCAGGTCGAGGTTGAGGTTGGCGTAGCCCGCGTCTTGCGCCGACTTCACCGCGGCTTCGGCCTCGGCGGCGGAGTGGATGCGGCCGAGGCGCCGCAGCTTGTCGTCGTCGAAGCTCTGGATGCCAAAGGAGAGCCGGTTCACGCCGGCCTTGAGATAGCCGTCGAAACGGCCATGTTCCACGGTGCCGGGATTCGTCTCCAGGGTGATCTCGCAATCCGCCGCGAACGGCAGGCGTGCGCGTGCGCCGTCGAGGAAGCGTTCGATCAGTTCCGGCGCGAACAGGCTGGGCGTGCCGCCGCCGAAGAACACGCTGACGATCTCGCGGCCCTGCGCGGCCGCGCCGAAGTCGCGCAGGTCGGCGTCGAGGTCGGCCAGCAGCAGGTCCACGTATTCGGCATAGGGCGGCGGCGCGCCGCGCAGGCCGTGCGAGTTGAAGTCGCAGTACGGGCATTTCTTCACGCACCAGGGCATGTGCACGTACAGCGACAGCGGCGGCGCGATCAGCGGCATGCTTCAGGCGCGCAGGCTGGCCAGCCGGTGGCGTAGCTCCGCCAGCGCGCGGCCGCGGTGGCTGATGCGGTTCTTCAGGCCCGGCGGCAGTTCGGCGGCGCTGGCGGTTTCGTCGTCGGGCAGGAACAGCGGGTCGTAGCCGAAGCCCTGCATGCCGCGCGGCGCGTGCAGCACGCGGCCGTGCCAGCGGCCTTCGGCGATCAGCGGCGCCGGGTCGTCCGCGTGGCGCAGCAGCACCAGCACGCAGAGGAAGAACGCGCGGCGCTGCTCGTCCGGCACGCCGTCGAGTTCGCGCAGCAGTTTGGCGTTGTTCGCCGCGTTGTCGCCGTGCGTGCCGGCGTAGCGGGCCGAATACAGGCCGGGTGCGCCGCCGAGATGCTCCACGCACAGGCCGGAGTCGTCGGCCAGCGCGGGCAGGCCGCTGGCGCGCGCGGCATGACGCGCCTTGAGCAGCGCGTTCTCGACGAAGGTGAGGCCGGTTTCCTCGACGTCGTCGATGCCGAACCGGCCTTGCGGCACCACGTCGAATCCGCTGTCGGCGAGCAGGGCGCCGAATTCCTTGAGCTTGCCGGGGTTGCCGCTGGCGAGTACGAGTTTCATGGCTTCGGTTGCAACAGGTCCCAACGATTGCCGTAGATATCCTCGAAGACTGCAACGGAGCCATAGTCTTCGTGGCGCGGCGCTTCGGCGAAACGCACGCCGCGCGATGTCATCGCGGCGAAGTCGCGTTCGAAGTTGTCGGTGTGGAGGAAGAATCCCACGCGGCCGCCGGTCTGGTCGCCGATGCGCGTGGCTTGAAGGTCATTCGCCGCCTTGGCCAGCAGGATGCTGGTGGTGGCGCCCGGCGGCGCTACCAGTACCCAGCGCTTGCCATTCTCGCGCGGCGAATCCTCGCGCAGCTCGAAGCCAAGCACCCGGGTGTAGTACGCGATCGCCTCGTCGTAATCCGCCACGACGAGCGCGAAGCTGGCGATGTATTGGGCCATGGGAGCGAGGCTATGCGGGCGTCAGCGCGCCAGCGCGGCGCGTTGCGCGGCGACCAGCTCGGCGATGCCTTTCTCGGCAAGGCCCAGCAGCGCATCCATCTCGTCGCGGCGGAAGGCATGGCCTTCGGCGGTGCCCTGCACCTCGATGAAGCCGCCGCCGTCGTTCATCACCACGTTCATGTCGGTGTCGCAGTCGGAATCCTCGGCGTAGTCGAGGTCGAGCACCGGCACGCCCTTGTAGATGCCCACCGACACCGCGGCCACGGCGCCCACGATGGGGTTGCGCTTGAGGTTCTCGCGCTTCACCAGGTCGTTCACCGCATCGACCAGGGCCACGTAGGCGCCGGTGATCGCGGCGGTGCGCGTGCCGCCGTCGGCCTGGATCACGTCGCAGTCCAGCGTGATCACACGCTCGCCCAGCGCCTGGCGATTGACGCAGGCGCGCAGGCTGCGGCCGATCAGGCGCTGGATTTCCAGCGTGCGCCCGCCCTGCTTGCCGCGTGCGGCTTCGCGGTCGCTGCGGGTGTGGGTGGCGCGCGGCAGCATGCCGTATTCGGCGGTGACCCAGCCCTCGCCCTTGCCGCGCAGGAAGCCGGGCACCTTGCTCTCCACGCTGGCGGTGCACAGCACGCGGGTATCGCCGAAGCTCACCAGCACCGAGCCTTCGGCGTGCCGGGTGTAGCGTCGTTCGATCGAGACGGCGCGCAACTGGTCGCTGGCGCGGCCGCTGGGACGGCTGCCGGAAGGGGCTGGCTGGTTCATGGGGGCGATTGGGCAAGGCAGGGCGGGAAAGTTTACCATTGCCGCCTTGCCCACCGTCCGCAGGCCGCCCATGACACGCAGCATGACCGCTTATGCCTCCGCCGAATCCGGTGGCCCTTCCGGCGCGCTGAGCTGCGAGCTGCGCACGGTCAACCACCGCTACCTTGAGCTCTCGCCGCGCCTGCCGGACGAGCTGCGCAGCCTGGAGTCCGTGTTGCGCGAGCGCATCATGGCGAAGCTCGCGCGCGGCAAGGTGGACGTGACGGTGCGCTTCAGCGCCGATGTGCAGCGCGATTCGCTGCAGATCAACGAAGCGTTGCTGCAGCACCTGTCCTCGCTGAAGCTCGACCTGGTGTCGCGCTTTCCGGGCATGCAGGTGCAGTTCACCGACTTGCTGCGTTTCCCCGGCGTGCTGCGCAGCGAGGCGATCGATCCCGAGGCGCAGCAGGCGACCCTGCTCGAGGTGCTGGACCACGCGCTCGATGCGCTCACCGCCACCCGCGAGCGCGAGGGCGCCAAGCTGGCGCAAGGCCTGCGCGAGCGGCTGGATGCGATCGAGCGCATCGTGGCCCAGGTGCGCGAATGGATGCCGGAAATCCGCACCGCGCTGCGCACCAGGCTCGAGACGCGGCTGGCCGACCTCAAGCAGCCGGCCGATCCCGGCCGACTGGAGCAGGAACTGGTGCTGCAGGTCACCCGCAGCGACGTGGACGAGGAACTCGACCGTCTCGCCACCCACATCGCCGAGACGCGCCGCGTGCTGGAGCTGAAGGAGCCGATCGGCCGCCGCCTCGACTTCCTGATGCAGGAGTTCAACCGCGAGGCGAACACGCTCGGCTCCAAGTCGGTGGACGCGCGCAGCACCAATGCCGCGGTGGAGCTGAAGGTGCTGATCGAGCAGATGCGCGAGCAGGTGCAGAACATCGAATGAGCGAGCCGGCCGCCTGCACCCTGTTCGTGGTCGCCGCGCCCTCGGGCGCCGGCAAGTCCACCCTGGTCAATGCGCTGCTGGAGCGCGAGCCGGCGATCTCGCTGTCGATCTCGCATACCACGCGGCCGCCGCGGCCGGGCGAGCAGTACGGGCGCCATTACTACTTCACCGAGCGGACGGAGTTCGAGCGCGAGATCGCCGAGGGCATCTTCCTCGAGCACGCCGAGGTGCACGGCAACCTGTACGGCACCTCGCGCGACAAGGTGGAGGCGCTGCTGGCGCAGGGGCGCGACGTGCTGCTGGAGATCGACTGGCAGGGCGCGGCGCAGATCCGCCGCAGCAAGCCCGATTGCGTCAGCGTGTTCATCCTGCCGCCGTCGCGCGTGGAACTCGAACGCCGTCTGCGCGGTCGAGGTTCGGACGCGCCGGAGGTGATCGAGCGCCGCCTCGCCAATTCTCGCGGCGAAATCGCCCATGCGCACGAGTTCGACTACATCATCGTCAACGACCGCTTCGAGGATGCGCTGGACGAGCTGCAGGCCATCGTGCGCGCGGTGCGCCTGCGCAGCGCGCCGCAATGCCGCCGGCACGAGGCGCTGATCGCCGAGCTGCTGGCCTGATGCCACGGCTTGGCGGCATTCCGCCGCTCCGCTAACGTAGCCCGCTTATGAACGCCGCCCCTCACGACGACACGCTGATCCGCATCCGCGGCCTCACCACGGTGCTGAACGGCAAGAAGGTCTTCGACGCGCTGGATCTGGACATCCCGCGCGGCAAGGTCACCGCGATCATGGGTCCCAGCGGCACCGGCAAGACCACCCTGCTCAAGCACATCACCGGGCAGATGCGCGGCGACGCCGGCGAACTGCGGGTGGACGGCAAGAACGTGCCGGAGCTGGGCCGCGAGGCGCTGTACGCGTTGCGCGAGAAGATCGGCTACCTGTTCCAGAACTCCGCCCTGCTCACCGACTTCGACGTGTTCGAAAACGTGGCCTTCCCGCTGCGTCAGCACACCAAGCTGCCGGAAGTGCTGATCCGCAACATCGTGCTGACCAAGCTGCAGGCGGTGGGCCTGCGCGGCGCGGCGCCGCTGATGCCCAGCGAGCTTTCCGGCGGCATGGCAAGGCGCGTGGCGCTGGCGCGGGCGATCGTGTTCGACCCGATGCTGATCCTCTACGACGAGCCCTTCGTGGGCCTCGATCCGATCGCGCTGAACCAGGTGCTGAAGCTGATCCGCACGCTCAACGAGACGCTGGGCATCACCAGCGTGCTGGTGGCGCACGAGCTGGAGGCGATCAAACAGGTGGCCGACCACATCTACCTGATCGCCAACGGCAAGGTGGTGGCGCAGGGCGATCCGAAGACCATCGCCGACGACGGCTCGCCGTGGACGCGGCAGTTCTTCGGCGGCGAGGCGGACGGCCCGGTGCCGTTCCAGTATCCGGCCGGCGACTACGCCGAGGCGCTGGGTTTCCCGCGAGGCAAGGCATGAACGCGCGCATCGGCAACGACAACGTGGTGACCCAGGCGCTGGGCCAGATCGGCGACTGCGGGCTGTTCCTGCTGCAGGTGCTGGCGGCGATCCCGCGCAGCCTGCGCCACGGGCGCGAGACGGTGCGCCAGCTGTGGTTCACCGGCGCGATGAGCCTCACCATCATCATGACCTGCGGCCTGTTCGTGGGCATGGTGCTGGAACTGCAGCTCTACCACGTGCTGTCGATGTTCGGCAGCACCTCGATGAGCGGCACGGTGGTGGCCATCGCCACCTACCGCGAGCTGGGCCCGGTGGTCACCGCGCTGCTGTTCGCCGGCCGAGCCGGCACCGCGATCACTGCCGAGATCGGCCTGATGCGCGCCACCGACCAGATCGCCGCGATGGAGCTGATGGCGGTCGATCCGCTGGCCTACGTGGCTGCGCCGCGCTTCCTCGCCGGGCTGGTCGCGATGCCGCTGCTGTGCTGCGTGTTCTGCGCGCTGGCGGTGTTCGGCGGCCATCTCGTCGGCGTGACCTGGCTGGGCATCGACAACGGCACGTTCTGGTCGAACATGACCGCGACGGTGGACGTGTGGCAGGACATCGTCAGCGGCGTGATCTGGAAGAGCCTGGCCTTCGGCGCCGTGGTGGCGCTGATCGCGGTGTTCCAGGGCTATACCGCGCCGCCTACCAGCGAGGGCGTGGCCTACGCCACCACGCGCACCGTGGTCGCCTCGTCCATCGCCATCCTGGCGCTGGACTTCGTGCTGACCGCGTTCCTGATGTGACCGTTTCGATGATGACCCGATTTCCCCTGAGGATGCAGCCGTGAGCCAGAGAAAATCCTATGCCGTCGGCACCGGCCTGTTCATCGTGCTCGGCTTCGCCGCGCTGGCCTATCTCGCCACCCAGACCAGTTCGGTGGCCAACCACCAGCAGGGTGCCAGCTACACGGTGGACGCGCAGTTCGAGAACATCGGCCAGCTCAAGGAGCGCGCCCCGGTGAAGGTCGCCGGCGTGCGCGTGGGCCAGGTGCAGTCCATCGCGCTGGAGCCGGGCAAGGCGGTGGCCGACGTGAAGCTTTCCATCGACAAGCACTACGCCGATATCCCCGCCGATTCGGTGGCCGCGATCTATACCAGCGGCCTGCTCGGCGACCAGTACGTGGGCATCGAGTACGGCCACTCCAAGGACCACGTCGCCGACGGCGGCAAGCTGGCGCTGACCCGTTCCAGCGAGCCGCTGGAGGAGATGATCGGCAAGTTCTTCGGCGCCGGCGGCGCGGCCGACGCGATCGGCGGCAGCTACCGGGTGACTGCGCGCTTCAGCAACGTGGGCTCGCTGTCGGCCGGTTCGCCGGTGAAGATGGCGGGCGTCCCGATCGGCCAGGTGGTGTCGGTGCAGGCCGAGCCGGCCAAGCTCGACGCGCTGGTGACGATGGCCATCGACAACCGCTACAACCAGATCCCCGACGATTCCGCCGCCGCGGTGTTCACCAGCGGTTTGATCGGCAGCCAGTACGTTTCGATCCAGCCCGGCGGTTCGCCGGACATGCTGAAGAACGGCGACGAGATGATCCTCACGCAGTCGGCCATGCAACTGGAAGACCTGATCGGCAAGTTCCTGGTCAACGGCTCCGGCAGCGGCGACGGCAAGCAGGGTGCGGGCTCGTCCACATCATCCCCGGCCGGCAAGCATTGAACCGGCAGCGCAACAGACACAGGAGTTTCCGCATGATGCGTCACTTGGCTTTTGCCACCGCCATCGCTTTCGGCAGCGCATTTGTCGCGCCGGCCTTCGCCCAGCAGGCGGCCCAGCAGCCCGCCGCCCAGCAGACCCCGACGCAGGTGGTGCAGGGCATCGCCCAGCAGCTCGACACCGCCGTGGCCGGCCACAAGGCCGAACTGCAGCAGAACAAGGAAAAGCTGATCGGTGTCATCAACGGCGTGTTCCTGCCGCACTTCGACGTCGACTACGCGGCGATCCTGGTGCTCGGCATGCATGCCCGCGAGGCCTCCCCCGAGCAGCGCGCCGAGTTCGCCAAGGCGTTCTACAACTCGATCACCCGCCGTTATGCCGAAGGCCTGCTCAACTACACCGCAGGCGTGGTGAAGGTGCTGCCGACCGACGCCGGCGACCTCAATCCCAAGCGCAGCGTGGTGCGTACCCAGGTGGCCACCGGCGACGGCAAGACGGTGTCGGTGGACTTCGTGTTCCGCAAGACCGCCAGCGGCGAATGGAAGGCCTACGACGTGGTGATCGAGGGCATCTCCTACATCACCAACTACCGCAACCAGGTCGATGCCGAGATCCGCAAGGTCGGCCTCGCCCAGTTGATCAAGAACCTGCAGACCCAGGGCGACCAGGCGCTGAAGGCGATGGAGCAGGACGGCAAGGCCCATGGCGGCTGACGAGACGCTGCGGTTGGATCGCGGAACGCCCGGCACGCTGGCGTTGTCGGGCGTGCTCGGTTTCTCCACTGCGGCTTCGGCCTGGCGGGATCTGGGCGATGCGTTGCGTGCGGGCGACCGCACGCGGCTCGATCTCGCCGGCGTGCGCAGCAGCGACAGCGCCGGTCTGGCATGCGTGCTGGCCTTGCTCGCCGAGGCGCGCGGGCGCGGTCAGGCATTGGACGTGCAGCACGTGCCCGCTGGCATGCGCACGCTGGCGCGGGTCAGCGGCGTGGAAGCATTGCTGGGCTGACCGGCCGGTTGCATGCCGGGTGTGCGCGAAACGGGGCCGGTCGGCCCCGTCTCCGTTTCAGTGCGCTGCCGGTGCCGAGGATGCGGGGGCCGGCGCTGGTGTGGAAGCATGCTGCTGCTCCCACTGCTTCTGCTGTTCCAGCAGTTCGTCGGGATCGAAGCCCTGCTGGTCGATGCCCTGCATCTTGTCGATCACGGCGGTCGGCGGGTTGCCGTCGTACAGCATGTAGAGCCGGCGCTGGCGGTAGGCGTCGCGCAGGAAGGCGTAAGGGTCGTAGGCGGACTGCAGGAAGCCCTCCGCGTCCATCAGCTCCGAACGCATCGACACCACGTAGAGCACCTGCGGCACGTAATACTCGCCGTAGTTGAAGGCGTGATTCTTTGCGATCAGGCTCAGCGGATCGAAGAAGTAGCCGTCCACCGGGTAGTGCCACATGTCGCGCGTGGTGCTCGGCCCGAGCAGGGGCAGCATCACGAAGTCGCCGTCCGGCACGCCCCAGCGCGCCAGGGTGATGCCGAAGTCGGTGCTCTGCTGCGGCAGGCCCAGTTTGGAGGCGGGATCGAAGAAGCCGCCCACGCCGACGGTGAGGTTGATCAGGAACCGCCCGGTATTGCCCAGTGCCTGCGAGGGACGGGCCTGCAGCAGATCGTTGGCGATGGTGACGGGTAGCTCGATGTTGGTGAAGAAGTTGCTGACGGCGTGCCGCACCGGCGGGTTGGTCACCTTGCGGTAGCCCACCGCTGCAGGACGCAGCACGGCCTTGTCCAGCGTGTCGTTGAAGGCGTAGACCTTGCGGTTGACCTTTTGCAGCGGATCGTCGGTACGCGGCGGCGCGATGGCGCAACCGGCCAGCAACGCCGCGGCGAGCAGGCTCAGGCTGGGGCGCAAAAAGGAGCGGGGCAGTGGAAGCATCGGCATGAAGGCGCAGCCAAGTGAGCTTGATGGGGCGGGGACGCGTTGGGGTTTCAATAGTGTACTGCTTGGTTTTATATCCTGCACGCGTTTCGCTGCGCTTTCGCGTCGCGGCGCCGTCCGCGGATGGTTCGCGTTGCCAGTCCGGCACCTGCTGCTCTAAACTGTCAACCCGTATAAGTATCTATTTCCCTAAGGATTTGGCATGGCACGCATTACCGTGGAAGACTGCCTCGAGGTGGTCGACAACCGATTCGAGCTGGTGTTGATGGCGACCAAGCGCGCCCGCCAGCTCGCCAAGGGCGCCGAACCGGCCGTCAACCCGAACAATGACAAGCCGTCGGTGCTGGCGCTGCGCGAGATCGCTGGCCGCCGCATCGACCAGGCCACCATCGACGAGATCGACAAGGCCGAGCGCGAGCGCGCCGAGCGCGAGGCGCTGGAGTGGGCCGCCGCCGAGGTGGACGACGACCTTTCCAAGGTCGGCGACGATTGATGGAGTGCGGCTGTAGACCGCGCAGGCAACGCATCGGGCTGGCCGATGCGTTGGCATGCGCGGCCGGCCGCACCAACCAGGATCACATGACCTTGCTGCCGGCGAACCCGCCGCGGCGGGTCAACGCATGACCGCCGCCACGCCCGTCGTCATCGACCCCGCTGCGCTGCCGCACTACGTGCAGGCGCTCAAGGACCAGCTCGGTTATCTGGCTGCGCCGCAGATCCAGCGCGTGCTGCGCGCGTTCGAAGTCGGCGCCGAGGCGCACGCCGGCCAGACCCGCAAGAGCGGGGAGCCCTACATCACCCATCCGGTCGCCGTGGCCGGCATCCTCGCCGAACTCGGCATGGATGCCGAGACCATCATTGCGGCGATCCTGCACGACACGCTGGAAGACACCGCGCTCAGCCGCAGCGCGCTGGCCAGCGAGTTCGGCGAGACCGTGGCCGAACTGGTCGACGGCGTCACCAAGCTGGACAAGATGCGCTTCGGCAGCCGCCAGGAGGCGGACGCGGAAAGCTTCCGCAAAATGCTGCTGGCGATGGCGCGCGATCTGCGCGTGATCCTGATCAAATTGGCCGACCGGCTGCACAACATGCGCACGCTGGGTGCGAAGGACGGGCCGTCGCGCCGCCGCATCGCGCGCGAAACGCTGGAGATCTACGCGCCCATTGCGCAACGCCTCGGCATGAACGCGTTCAAGGCCGAACTGCAGGATCTCGGCTTCCGCGCGCTGCATCCGGATCGTTACCGCGTCATCAGCGAGCGCATCCGTGCCGCGCTGGGCAATCGCCGCGAGGCGATGGGCAAGATCGAATCCGCACTGTCGCACCGGCTGGCCGCCGAGCAGTTGCCGGCGCACGTGGTGGGCCGGATCAAGTCGGCGTGGAGCATCTATTCCAAGATGCGCCATGAACACAAGAGCTTCGCCCAGTTGATGGACGTGTACGGCTTCCGCGTGGTGGTCGACAGCGCGCTGGATTGCTACAAGGCGCTGGGCGTGGTGCACGGGCTGTACAAGCCGGTGGACCGCCGCTTCAAGGATTTCATCGCGATCCCCAAGGCGAACGGCTACCAGTCGCTGCACACCGTGCTGCTGGGGCCGTTCGGTGCGCCGATCGAGGTGCAGATCCGCACCGCCGAGATGAATTCGGTGGCCGAGCGCGGCGTGGCCGCGCACTGGGCCTACAAGACCGACTCCGGCCCGGCCAACAGCGCGCAGCTGCGCGCGCGCGAATGGCTCTCCTCGCTGGCCGACAGCCAGGTCAACACGGCTTCGTCGGCCGAGTTCTTCGAGAACGTCAAGATCGACCTGTTCCCCGACGAGGTCTACCTGTTCACGCCGCGCGGCGACATCCTCGCGTTGCCGCGCAACGCCACCGCGTTGGATTTCGCCTACGCCGTGCACACCGACGTGGGCGATCACGCGGTGGCCGCCCGCGTGGACAAGAAGCTGTTGCCGCTCCGCACGCGGCTGGAGTCCGGCCAACTGGTGGAGATCATCACCGCGCCGTCGGCGGTGCCGAATCCGGCGTGGCTGGAGTCGGTGGTCACCGGCAAGGCGCGCACCGCGATCCGCCAGTACCTGAAACACCTTCAGCACGAGGATGCGGTGGACTTCGGCCATCGCATGCTGGATCGCGCGCTGGATGCGCGCGGCAGCAGCCTGGATGCGATTCCGACCGAGGTGCTGGACCGCTTCCTGCACGAGGCGCGGCTCAAGCGGCTGGAGGAGTTGCTGGCCGAAATCGCGCTCGGCAACCGCATGCCGGACCTGGTGGCGCGCCACCTGCTGGCGCTGCGCGACGGGCAGTCCGACGACGTCTCGCCCGGCGCCGGCATGGCGCTCGAGAAGATCCGCATCAGCGGCGCCGAACGCGGCGTGCTCAGCTTCGCCAACTGCTGCCATCCGCTGCCGGGCGACGCCATCACCGGCTACCTGTCGCCGGGCAAGGGCATCGTGGTGCACCGCGAGGAGTGCCCGAACGTGGCCGAGCTGCGCAAGTCGCCCGAGCGCTGCGTGGCGATCGAATGGGATCGCGACGTGCAGGGCGACTACCGCGCCGAACTGCGCATCGAGGTGATCAACCGCCCCGGCGTGCTTGCGACCATCGCCGCGGCGATCGCGGCGGCCAACTCCAACATCGAGAACGTGGAGTACGTCGAGCGCGACCTCGCCGCCGCCGCCTTGCTGTTCGCCATCGAGGTGAAGAACCGCAAGCACCTCGCCGAGGTGATCCGCCGCGTGCGCCGCGCCGGCGTGGTGAGCGGCGTCTACCGTTATCCGCTTTGATGCGGTGCGCCCGGCGGCAACGCCGCGCGCTCGTTTAGACTGGCAGGCCCGAACGCTGCCACGAGGCTTCCGCCATGCCGTCCCGCCAGATCATCGCCACCCCGCAGGCGCCCGCCGCGATCGGTCCGTACTCGCAGGCCGTGCGTGCCGGCGACACGGTGTACTTCTCCGGGCAGATTCCGCTCGATCCGGCCACCGGCAGCCTGGTCGACGGCGACATCGCCGCGCAGACGCGGCGTGTGTTCGACAACCTGGTGGCGGTGGCGCAGGCGGCCGGCGGCTCGCTGGCGCAGATCGTGCGCGTGGGCATCTACGTCACCGATCTGGCGAACTTCGCCGAGGTGAATGCGGTGATGGCCGAGTATTTCCAGCAGCCGTATCCGGCGCGCTCCACCATCGAGGTGTCGGCGTTGCCCAAGGGCGCGCAGGTGGAGGTGGACGCGATCATGGTGCTGGGCTGATCCACGCCATCCGATGACGAGCGCCGCCGTCGCGACGGATGCAGGCACATCGCCCGCGGCCAGCCTGCCGGGCGTAGGGCCGGCGCTCGCGGCCTTGCTGCACAAGCTGGGGCTGGAGCGTGTGCAGGACCTGTGGTTTCACCTGCCGCTGCGCTATGAGGACCGCACCCGCGTCAGCGCCATCGCCGATCTGCGCCCCGGGCAGGCTGCGCAGGTGGTGGGCACGGTCGAGGCGGTAGAGCGGGGCTTCCGCTATCGTCCGCAGTTGAAGGTGGCGATCGCCGACGATGCGCGGCAGGGCCTGCAGCTGCGCTTCTTCCACTTCAATCGCGCGCAGGCCGAGCAGCTTGTGCCGGGCGCGCGCCTGCTCTGCTTCGGCGAAGTGCGCCACGCCGCGCAAGGGCTGGAGATGGTGCACCCGCAATACCGCCGGCTGGCGGCGGGCGAGGATGTGGTGCTGGAAGACCGGCTGAGCCCGGTCTATCCGACCACCGAGGGGCTGGGCCAGAAGCGCCTGGCCGGGGTGATCGCCAAGGCGCTGGCGTTGCTGCCGGCGGAGTCGGTGCTGGAATTGATTCCGCCCGTGCTTTGCACGGCGCACGGCCTCGCGTCGTTGCGCGACGCGCTGCTCACCGTGCACCGGCCGCCGCCCGATGCGCGCCTCGACCTGTTGTTGCGCGGCTGTCATCCCGCACAGCAGCGCCTGGCCTTCGAGGAGTTGCTGACCCAGCACCTGAGCCTGAAGCGCATGCGTGCCGCCATGCAGCAGCGCAAGGCGCCGCGGCTTGCCTCCATGGGATCGCTGCGCGAGCGCTTGCTGGCCGCGCTGCCGTTCGCGCTCACGGCGGCGCAGCGGCGCGTGGATGCGGAGGTGCGCCGCGATCTGGCGCAGGCCAGCCCGATGCTCCGGCTGGTGCAGGGCGACGTGGGTTCGGGCAAGACCGTGGTGGCCGCGCTGGCGGCGTTGGCTGCGGTGGAATCGGGCCATCAGGTGGCACTGATGGCGCCCACCGAGTTGCTGGCCGAGCAGCACCTGCGCAACTTCCGCCACTGGCTGGCGCCGCTGGGCGTGGACGTGGAATGGCTGGCCGGCAAGCAGCAAGGCCGCGCGCGCGAGGCGGCGATGCGCCGCGTGGCCGAGGGCGCGCCGGTCACCGTGGGTACGCACGCGCTGATGCAGGAGGGCGTGGAATTCGCGCGGCTGGGGCTGGTGATCGTGGACGAGCAGCACCGCTTCGGCGTGCAGCAGCGGCTCGCGCTGCACGACAAGGGCGCCGACCGCGCGCGCGGCGAGGTGCCGCACCAGTTGGTGCTCACCGCGACGCCGATTCCGCGCACGCTGGCGATGAGCGCCTACGCCGACCTCGACGTCTCCGCCATCGACGAATTGCCGCCGGGGCGCACGCCGGTGCAGACGGTGGCGGTGTCCAACGCGCGCCGCGCCGAGGTGATCGAGCGCATCCGTGCGGCCTGTGCCGAGGGCCGGCAGGCGTACTGGGTGTGTACGTTGATCGA
Organism: Rhodanobacter sp.; assembly: GCA_040371205.1. NCBI lineage: Bacteria > Pseudomonadati > Pseudomonadota > Gammaproteobacteria > Lysobacterales > Rhodanobacteraceae > Rhodanobacter > Rhodanobacter sp. The sequence continues at coordinate 3,125,094 of AP031382.1, read as the reverse complement.
GGAGTCCGAGCAGTTGCGTGCCCAGGCCGCCGAGGTGGCGCACGCGGAACTCTCCATGGCGCTGGCCGATTGCAAGGTGGGCCTCATCCACGGCCGGCTGAAGCCGAAGGACAAGCAGGCCGTGATGGATGCGTTCAAGGCCGGCGAGCTCGCCGTGCTGGTCGCCACCACGGTGATCGAAGTGGGTGTGGACGTGCCTAACGCCAGCCTGATGGTGATCGAGAATTCCGAGCGCCTCGGGCTGGCCCAGCTGCACCAGTTGCGCGGCCGGGTGGGGCGCGGTGCGGTGGCTTCGAACTGCGTGCTGCTGTACCAGCCGCCGCTGGGCCAGCTCGCTCGCGAGCGGCTCGCGGTGATGCGCGAAACCAACGACGGCTTCCGCATCGCCGAGAAAGATCTGGAGCTGCGCGGCCCGGGCGAGGTGCTGGGCACGCGGCAGACCGGCCAGCTCAGTTTCCGCATCGCCGACCTGTCGCGCGATGCGCACCTGCTGCCCGCCGTGCAGCAGGTCGGCGAGCGCCTGCTGACCGACCATCCGCGCGACGCGGACCGCTTGATCGCGCGCTGGATCGGCGGCGCGGCGCGCTACGCGCGGGCTTAGCGTTGGTATTGTGCGAGCGGATGGATAGGGGTGGAGGCAGAAGTGCCTGGGGCATGCTGAGTTAGACTTGCCGACTTTTCCGAGGAAAAGTCGGCCATGAGCAAGCCCCAACTGCTGATCGATACCGACCCCGGCGTGGACGACGCGCTGGCCATCCTGATGGCGCACGCGCATGCCGACATCGCGGCATTGAGCGTGGCCGCCGGCAACGTCGGTTTGGGCCACACGGTGCGTAATGCGCGCACCCTGCGCGATCTGCTGGGCGCCACCTTCCCGGTGTTTCCCGGCTGCGCCACGCCGCTGGTACGCGTCCCCGACGAGGATGCCGCCTTCGTGCACGGTGTGGATGGCCTCGGCGATGTCGGATTTCCCGAGCCGTCGGCACCGGCCGAGGACGAGGCCGCCGCGCTCGCGCTGCTGCGGCTCACGCGGGAGCGTCCCGGCGAGCTGACCCTGGTGGCGCTGGCGCCGCTGACCAACCTCGCGCTGGCGCTGAAGCTCGATCCCGCGCTGCCGCAGCGCGTGAAACGGCTGGTGGTGATGGGCGGCGCGGTGACCGGCCACGGCAACACGGGCAAGGTGCCAGCCGAGTTCAACGTGGGCTTCGACCCGGAAGCTGCGCACGTGGTGTTCGAGGCGTTCCCTGCCTTCGACCTGGTCGACTGGGAGGCCACCTTGCGTCACGGCTTCGACGACGCCGAGTTCGACGGCTGGATCGCCGCCGGCGACCATCGCGCGAAGTTCTTCGAGCAGGTGTTCCGCACCGCGCGCGACTACAACGCCACGCACGAGCGCAACGGCGTGGTAGCCGCCGACGCGCTGGCGATGGCGGTGGCGATCGACCCGGCCATCGTCCTGCGCTGCGAAACACGGGCGGTCGCCGTCGAGCTGGATGGCCGGCTCACCCGCGGCGCCACCGTGGTGGACTGGTCGAAACGGCTGGGCCTGCCGGCGCAGGCGCGGATCGTGCTGGAGGTGGACCAGGCGCGCTTCGCGGCGATGGTGCGCAAGGCCCTGGGTGCGGCTTGACGCGACGCCGCGCGGCTGGCTACACTTGTCCTCTTTTCACGTTGCAACAGAGCCCGTCATGAAGCCCGATATCCATCCGAATTACCGCCCGGTGGTGTTCCAGGATCTGTCGTCCGACTTCGCGTTCCTGACGCGTTCGACGATTGCCGCCAAGGACACCGTCAAGTGGACGGACGGCAACGAGTACCCGCTGATCAAGGTGGATATCTCCAGCCATTCGCATCCGTTCTACACCGGCAAGCAGAAGACGCTTGACGTCGGCGGCCGCGTCGACAAGTTCCGCAAGCGCTACGCGCAGAAGTAAGCGCGTCCGCGTCCGCCGCGACGGACGGACAAGCATTCCCGCACGGGGCAGGCTGCAAGCCTGCCCCGTGCGTTTTTGCGTCTGCGTTCCGTGCGGCGCGCGACCATCCGCAAACGCATGGCTGTTGGCCGTTGTGCGATAATGCTTGGATTGCATCGAGGCGTTTGCCGGCTCGGTGCCCGTTTCCCCTCGCCCATCGCCATCCCCGCGGCCTTGGGCGACGACCCACGCTAAGGAGGTTCCCGTGTCCGATCCCAAGACTGTGAAGCTGGTGGACGAGTCGACCGAGCGCAGCAGCACCATGCCGCTGGTCTCCGGCACCCTCGGCCCGGCCTGCATCGACATCAGCACGTTGTACAAGGACACCGGCCACTTCACCTACGACGTCGGCTACGGCTCGACCGCCAGCACCAAGAGCGCGATCACCTACATCGACGGCGACCAGGGCGTGCTGCTGTATCGCGGCTACCCGATCGAGCAGCTGGCCGAGAATTCCAGCTTCCTCGAAGTGGCCTACCTGCTGCTCAACGGCGAGCTGCCGAAGAAGGAGGAGTTCGCTTCCTTCGAGAACGACATCACGCATCACACGATGATGCCCGAGTCGCACAAGCGCTTCTTCGAGGGCTTCCACCACGATGCGCATCCGATGGCCATGCTGGCCGCGTCGGTCGCCTCGCTGTCCGCCTTCTACCACGACGACCTGGACGTCGATAACGCGGAAGACCGCAAGCTGGCCGCGATCCGCCTGATCGCCAAGATGCCGACGATCGCCGCCGCCTGCCACCGCTACTCGATCGACCGGTCGTTCCGCTACCCGCGCAACAACCTCGAATACGTCGACCGCTTCCTGCACATGATGTTCGAGGTGCCGAGCGAGCCGCTGCAGATGAGCCCGGTGGCCGCCAAGGCGCTGGACCTGCTGTTCATCCTGCATGCCGACCACGAGCAGAACGCCTCGACCTCCACCGTGCGCCTGGTCGGCTCCACCGGCGCCAATCCGTATGCCTCCATCGCCGCGGGCATCACCGCGCTGTGGGGTCCCGCGCACGGCGGCGCCAACGAGGCGGTGCTGAAGATGCTGGAAGAGATCGGCTCGCCGGACAAGGTGGAAACCGCGGTCAAGCGCGCCAAGGACAAGAACGACAACTTCCGCCTGATGGGCTTCGGCCACCGCGTGTACAAGAACTTCGACCCGCGCGCGAAGATCATCCGCGAGATGTGCCACAAGGTGCTGGCCGAGCTGGGTGTCAACGACCCGCTGCTGGACGTGGCGATGAAGCTGGAAGAGGCGGCGCTGAAGGACGAGTACTTCGTCGAGCGCAAGCTGTACCCGAACGTCGATTTCTACTCCGGCATCATCTACAAGGCGCTGGGCATCCCCACCGAGATGTTCACCGTGATGTTCGCCATCGCGCGCACCGCCGGCTGGATCTCGCATTGGATCGAGCAGCACGAGACTCCCGGTTCGCGCATCGGCCGTCCGCGCCAGATCTACACCGGCCACGCCGTGCGCGACTACGCGGCTTTCGACAAGCGCTGATCGCACCGCGCAGCGCATGCGAAACGCCCCGGCCATGCCGGGGCGTTTTCGTTTGGACGGCCATCGTGCAGGCGGCCCGATTGAATCCGTGATCGGGGCGTAGTGCGCTCCGTTCAGACGCGTTGGCTTGCGCGCGCCAGCATGCGCTCCAGTTCGTCCGCGCCGTCGCCGAGCGCGAGGAGTTCTTCCACGGCGGCCAGCGAGGCGCGGCGCATCGGCTTCTCGTCCACGCGATCCAGCGGCGCCTGGCGCAAGGCATCGTGCGGCAGCACGGTGAGGTCGAACGGCAGCGTGTCGGCGGCGAACAACAGCACCGGGAATTCGTCCTGCCCGTCGCGGCTGACGCGCAGGCGGCGCGTCTGCGTCTCGAACGGCACGCCGTGTTCGTGCAGGTGGCGATGAACGGCGTCGGGGTCGTCGCTGAAGACGTGCAGGCAGACGGCCGAATGCGCGTCCGCGGTACCGTCGAGCACGGCACCGACCAGGCGCGGTTCGAAGCGGGCCAGGAAGCGCATCGCCTCCACCGCCGCCTCGCGGCGTTCCTGCAGCCATTGCGGCTGGCTGCCGGCGTGGAACAGGCGCTGGTGTTCGCGCAGCGCCTGTTCGATCTCCTGGTTGCGCGGCAGGGCCTGTTCGTCGAGGATGCCCAACCGCTCGGCGGCCTTGAGCTTGGCGCGGTGGAAATCGCGGATGCCGTGCTCGCTCATCAGGCGGGCCGCTTCCTGCGCCACGCGCAGCCGGTTGCGCTGCTGGCGGTCGCTTGCATGGATGCGGTGATGTTCGCCTCGTGCCATGTCGGTGTCCTCCGCCGCGTGCGTTGCCAGACTAACGCACGCGGCGCGATACCGGAACCGGCCGCGCTCAGAAGATGTTGAACGGGTTCTGCTGTTCCTGCTGCTGCTGGGTGGCCTGGCTGCGCAGGCGGTCGAGATCCTCGACCTTGAAGTATTCGGTCATGGCGTCCGGGTCGTCCGGCGTGGTGGGCAGGCCGGTGGAGCGGTTGATCAGCGCGGTGGCGACGCCGGGCGGCATCGGCAGCGAGTTCTCCGGCTGGCCCTTCAGCGTGGTGCCCATGTAGTCCATCCAGATCGGCAGCGCGGCCTTGGCGCCGAACTCGTCGTGGCCCAGCGAGCCGTAGTTGTCGAAGCCCACCCAGACCGCAGTGGAGGCGTCGCCGTTGAAGCCCATGAACCAGGCGTCGCGGAAGTCGTTGCTAGTGCCGGTCTTGCCGGCGAGGTCCGGGCGGTCCAGCGATTTGGCTGCGGCGCCGGTACCGCGCAGGATCACGTCCTTCATCAGCGAAGTGATCAGGAAGTCGGTGCGCGGACCGAGCACGTGCGGCGCCAGCACGGGGGCGTGCGCGCCGTTGCCGTGGGCGTCGGCGGGCAGGGTTTCGACGCCGGAATCGTCCGCGCTGGCGGCGCTGGCCGGCGCCGCCGAGCTGGCGCCGGCGGCAAGCTGGTTGGCCGGATGCTTGCTCATGTCGGCCGGCGGCGGGCCGGCCGGCGTGTTCTCCAGCAGGCGTTCCTGGCATTCGCGGCATGCGCGGGCCGGGTTGGCGATGTAGACCGGCTTGCCGTCGCGGTCGTCGATCTCGCTGATGAAATAGGGCGTGACCAGGTAGCCGCCGTTGGCGAACACGGCGTAGCCGCGCGCCATGTTGATCGGCGAGGTCGAGGCTGTGCCCAGCGCCATCGAGAGGTTGTTCGGCAGCGCGTCGAGCGGGAAGCCGAAGCGGGTGATGAAGTCGCGCGCGTAGCGGATGCCGATGGCATCGAGCAGGCGGATCGAGACCAGGTTCTTCGACTGCACCAGCGCCTCGCGCAGGCGCATCGGCCCGGCGAACTTGTCGTCATCGTTGCTCGGCGTCCACAGGCCGCCGGGGCGCGACGGATCGGGCAGCGCCAGCGGCGCGTCGTTGAGGATGGAGGCCGGCGTGAAGCCGTGGTCGAAGGCCGCCGAGTACAGATAGGGCTTGAAGCTGGAGCCCGGCTGGCGGGCCGCCATGATCGCGCGGTTGAACTTGCTGCGGTTGAAATTGAAGCCGCCCACCAGGGCCTCGATGGCGCCGTCCTCGGGCCTGACCGAGACCAGCGCGCCCTGCACGGCGGGGATCTGGGCCAACTGCCAGGCGCCCTTGTCGTCCTGCGACACGCGCACGATGTCGCCGCGCTTGAGTACCGCATCGACCTGCCTCGGGGCCGGGCCGCTGCGGCTGTCGCTGATGTACGGGCGTGCCCAAGCCACGGCCGCGAGATCGAGATTCACGCTCTGGCCCGAGGCCAGGTAAATCGTGGCCGCGTTGGCGGAACTGGCGGTGACCAGGCCGGGCAGGAGCCCGGAAACGTCGCCGTAGCCTGCCAGCGCGCGGGCGTAGTCCTGCGTGCCGGCGTCGGCGGCGAGGTCCTGGTGCGCCTCGGGGCCGCGCCAGCCGTGGCGGCGGTCGTAGTCGATCAGCCCCTTGCGCAAAGCCTCCACCGCGACCTGCTGCTTTGCGCTCTGGATCGTGGTCTTCACCACGTAGCCTTCGGTGAGCGCATCGTTGCCGAGGCGGTCGAGCACCTGCCGGCGCACCATCTCGGCGAGGTAGGGGGCGTTCACCTGGATTGGTGCCTCGTGCGGCGCGGCGTTGTTCGGCTCGGCGACGGCTGCCTGGTATTGCGCTTGGGTGATGTAGCCGTGCCGCAGCATCTCGCTCAGCACCCAGTTGCGCCGTGCGAGCAGGCGCGGCTGGTTGTTCAGCGGGTTTACCAGCGAGGGCAACTGGAAGGTGGACGCGATGGCCGCGCACTGCGCGATGCTGAGTTGGTCCGGCGTCTTGCCGTAGTAGTACTCGGCGGCGGCGCCCACGCCGTAGGAGCGGTGGCCAAGGAACATCTTGTTGAGGTACAGCTCCAGGATCTGGTCCTTGCTCAGCTCCTGCTCCATGCGCAGCGCGGTGAACATCTCGATCAGCTTGCGCGAGTAGAGCTTCTGCGGGCTGAGGAAGAAGTTGCGCGCCACCTGCTGGGTGATGGTGGAGCCGCCCTGGACCTTGTCGCCGCCGGCCAGGATCACGTGCCAGCCGGCGCGCACGATGCCGCGCCAATCGACGCCGGGGTGGTGGTAGAAGTCGGCGTCCTCGGCCGAGAGCACCGCATGCTTGAGGTTGTCCGGCACATCGGCGATGGCGATCGGGATGCGCCGGGTCTCGCCGAAGGTGGCGATCAGCTTGCCGTCGGCGCTCTCCACGCGCAGCGGCACCTGCATGTGGTAGTCCTTCAGCACCGACACCGAGGGAAGCCGGGGGGCCACGAGCCAGTACGCCACGCCGACCGCGAGCACCGCCAGCAGAAGGCCCGAGAACGCCAGGATCGTTGCCCAGCGCAGCAGACGCTTGAAAATGTGCATGTGTAGCGGATCGCCCGTGTCGGAACCCGGCAGAGTATAGAGGCAGTGCCGCCGGCTACTTCAGGTTGTGTCGCCGGCATCTTCGAATCGGCACATCTTCGGATGCCATGCCACCGAGGGCGCAAGATGCTGCGTTTATGGCGAAACGTGGCCCCGGTCACGCCTCGGAAAAGCGTCGATTCAAATGTGGTCGCCATCACGGGAAATACATGAAAAAAACTCGCCAGGCCATT